>JANMAX010000309.1:0-38466 GCA_031360075.1 bacterium
GCCACGGGCGGGTCCATGCTCACGCTGAGCCCGCTGTGCACCACGGCGCTGTCTCCCGGCACACCACTGCCACCCAGGATCTCATGTGCGCAGCAGAACAGGTCGGGAATGCCGAAGCTGCCGTCGTGGTCGCAGTCGAAGCACAGCGCACGACCGAGCGTATCGGGCGCGCTCCGCCGCAGGCAGCGCGCCATGAGCACGAGGTCGCGCACGTCGGCGTGGCCGTCGGCGTTGACATCGCAGCTCGCGCTGTCGCGATGGACGCAGAGCATCAGCTGAGGTGCAACGATCAGCGGTTCGGGACAGGTTGGAACCTGCTGGCCCCCGGCATCCGAGGCCAGCGTGATCGAACCGTGGAGGGATCCGAACGTGAGCCACGGCGGAACGAGGGAGTCCAAAGCCACCGTGACGCGCAGCAGGTCCGAAGTCCCGGGAGGAACCACGTTCGGCGTCGCGCCGAACAGCACGAAGCGCGCGCGCTCACCATCCTGTCGCCACGATACATGCACGCCGGCGGCCCCACCCGCGTACTGGATGTCCTGCACGCGGAACGGTGTGAATGTCGTCACCCAGCCCTCGACACCCGCGATCGAAGGCACTCGAATGTCGTTCCGCACCGGCACCAAGAGCTCACCCGTGCCACCCGGCGTGATGCTCACCGCGCAGTGGTCGACGGGAGTCCCGCGCGGAGGCAACGAGGTCTGCAGGCAGCCGGCGTCCGTCGTGTCACAGTCCGGCCTCACCGCGAACCTCACCGTCCGCAGGAACCGGATGACCGAATCGGGCTTCGCGGTATCCCGTACGTGCACGTCGGTATCCACGGTGAACGCGTGCCGTCCGGCCGCGAACTGCCCGAGCACCAGCGACAGCGTCTCGGGCATGCATGCGAAGCTGGCGCACAGCGGGCGCCAGTCCATCGTGGCCACGATGCCGCGCACACGCGTCTGGAACAATCCGGTGAGGTCGAGGCATGGCGGGCAGCCGTTCGTGAGCAACTGCAGCGTCAACGTGTCACCCGGACACGGTTGCTCCGGCAGGATGCGCAGCGACGTGAACCCGCGCACCAGTGAATCGATCGGGATCGGCGCCGGCGGGCACTCCGGCACGACGGTGTAGGATTGCTGCCGGCTGCGGATCGTGACGGCGCTCGTGTCCGGGCACGCACGCACACCCTCGAGCATCACGAGCGGATACTTCCCTGGCGAGAGCGCGCCGAGTTCGATGCTGCCCGAGAACTCGATCGGGTTCGGTATGCATCTGGCCCGGCAAGTCAGGTCGACGAAGTCCGCGGCGATGACCGGGAACGGCCCCGCGGTCGGCAATTCACGAAGGCCGCGGAACTGGACACAGGCGCTCGGGAGCACACCGCGAACGGTCACGCGTACCGGCTCCCCCGGGCACACGCGCGGCACGCAGACGTCGCAGGGAGCGGTGCCGAATGTCACGCTCTGGATATACTGGAACGCCGCGGAGTCCGGCGGCGTCTGGGCCGATGCGGCCGTCGTGCCCGCGACGAACATCGCGAGCAGCGTCGCGAGCAGCGTCGCGGCGAGGAACATGCCGGATGTGCCCGCACGGCGCGAAGTCCTGACGGCGGCGCGGGCCGTATATGCGTGGCGGAGCATCGGCGCGGGAATCAGCGGATGACGATCGCGGCGGAAGATGGGCTTGGACATGGCTGGAACCCCAGGCTGCGCCCGGCCGGACGACTGATCAGCAGCATTCTCCGTCAGCGCCCCTCGGTCAAGCCCCAATTGGTATCCCCGGAACTGGTGTCCCCGGAACTGGTGTCCCCGGAGCCGACTCCGCCCCCTCCACCCACGCGTGCCCAGATTCGCAAGCGCTGACCCCGCACATGCCACGGCGCGGAGCACGGCGGGCAGCGGCTTCCCGACTGGCCATGCCGTGCGCGAGGCTACTTCCTGGCTTCCGCCGGAGTCCCTGGCGCCGCCGTCCCCTTGGGAGCATCCCAGGCACTCGGCGCCGGGAACTCGAGCACGGGCCCCTTGGCTTCGACGCCAGGCTTGAGCGCCTTCGGCACCTGGTGCGACACGGGCTTCAGGCTCATCAGGAACGCCGCGATCGCGCCGGCATCGTCCTGCGACAACTGCATGATGTTCGCCATCGGCATCGGCGGCCCGATCACGCTGCCGTCGGGACGCTTGCCCGTGCGCAGCGTCGCGGCCAGCTCAGCCGCGGTCCAGTAGCCGATGCCGGTATCCAGATCGGGTGTCAGGTTGGCGGCGTACCTCACGCCCCACGGTCCCTTCCACCCCATCTCGCTGCCGCTGTACGCGCGCGCCGCATCGGGCGCACCATAGAACGTGCCCGGCGTGTGGCAATCGCCACAGCTCATGATCTGCACCAGGTACTTGCCCTTGGCGATGAGCGCGGGGTCGGCCTGCTGGGCACCGCCCTGCGCGAACGCCAGCGCGACGCCACAGACGAGTACCGCGGACACGAGCACGGGGACGCTGCGTCGGACTGGCATGGCGGACTCCTTCGTGGGCTGCGCAGGTGCGAACGAGGGCCTTCGCCACGGATACTATCGCGCGGGCTTCCTCGCCACCAGCACGGCGCGATCGCCGAGCACGTTGAATGACCGGGTGAGCGGCGCGTTCAGTGCGTCGATGGCGTTCATGACGAACGCCTGCAGCGCGGACTTCCTGCCGTAGCGCGGACCGGGCGGGATCTTGCTCTGCTCGACGACCACCACTTGGAGCCCGGCCTTGCGCGCCAGTCGCTTGAGCGAGCCCGGACGGAACTCCCACAGATGGTAGGGCGGCTCGCGCAACACGATGTCGCGGCCCATGACGCCATACAGCGCCAACCCCAGCCGGCGCGCCAGCGAGTGCGTGGTGATCGGCCCGCGCACCACGGCATGTCCACCCGGTGCCAGCACGCGTGCGACCTCGGCGAGCGTGGCATGGCAATCGGGAACGTGTTCGAGCACGTCGCCCATGTACACGACGTCGAACGCGTCCGCCGGCAGCGCCGCACCCTCGAGCGTGCCTTCGTGCACGTCGAGCCCGAGCGAGCGCGCGTTCCGGGCGGCATCGTGCGACGGCTCGACGCCGGCCGTCCGCCAGCCACGCTCCCGAGCGCGCTTCAACAACAAGCCCGCCGCACAACCGACTTCGAGCAGGCGGGACTGCCCGCGCCAGACTTCGAAGCGGTCGAGCAGGCTGTCGTTCTCCTGCCGGAACGCGGACTCGTCGGTGGAATGCGCATCGCTGCGCCCGCAGCGGAAGTCCTGTTCGAAGTACTCGGCGGAGTACATGTGCGCCAGCGTCGAGCCCACCGGCTGGACGCGCAGGAAGATCATGCCGCAGCGTTTGCAGCGAGCCGCCGGGAACCGGCCGAGCTGCCACTCGTAGCGCATCGCGACGCGCGCCAACTCGGCCGATCCGCACGCCAGACAGCGATCGAGCGTGCGAGTCTCGAGCGCGCTCATGCGCGCGGCGCGGACGGACTCACGGGCATCGCTGCCGGCCGGCCGGGGCCGTGCGAGCCCGCTGCCGCGACTGAAGCCGCGCTCGAGCCTGGCTCGTCCGAGCGCGCTGCGTCCGGGCCGGCGGTCTCCACGACTGCTGCGTCCGGGCCGGCGGTCTCCACGACCGCTGCGTCCGGGCCAGCGGCCCGGAGACTGTGACGTATCACCGCGCCGCCGATGCAGCGCTCACCCAGGTACATGACCGCGAGCTGCCCGGGCGTGACCGCCAGCTGCGGCTCGTCGAAACATATCTTGAGAGGTCCTGTGCCCTCCGGCCACAGGGTGGCCATGGCGCCGGCGTGGTTGTAGCGGATGCGCACGAGCGCGCGAGTGCCCGGCGGGGGTGGCGCGGCCATGAGCCAGTGGGGGGGCTCGGCCAACAACGCACTGCGCTCGAGCGCCTGCCTGGGGCCCAGCGTGACGGTGTTGGCGGTGGCATCGATGGCGACGACGTACCAGCGCTCTGGCATCGCGAGACCCAGGCCCTTGCGCTGGCCGATGGTGTAGTGGATGACACCACGGTGTGTGCCGATGACACGGCCCCGTTCATCCAGGAACGCCCCCGGCTGCGTGCCGCGCGTCTCACCGATGGTGCCGGTGATGTAACCCGCGTAATCGCCGTCCGGCACAAAGCACAGGTCCTGGCTCTCGGGCTTGTCCCACACCGACAGCCCCAGACGCTGCGCGTGCGCGCGCACTTCCGACTTGGGCAGCTCGCCCAGCGGGAACGCCACCTTGGGCAACACGGCGTAGGGGATCGTGGCGAGCGCGTAGGTCTGGTCCTTGGTCGCGTCGAGCGCGCGGTACAGCCCCCAGCTGCCGTCGCGCTCCTGGCGCACGCGCGCATAGTGGCCGGTGACCAGCACATCGGCGGCAGCCAGCTCCATGCGGTTGAACAGGTCGCCGAACTTGAGGTGCTGGTTGCACGACGCGCACGGGTAGAGCGTCCGGCCGGTGGCGTAGCCGTCGGCCCATGGCAGCATGACACGCTCGCGGAACACCTGCTCGGCATCGACGACGTGGTAGGGGAAGCCCATCTTCATGGCGACGCGCCTGGCATCGTCCATGGCATCCAGCGTGCAGCACGCGCGCGGCGACATCGGAGTCTTGCCATAGCACGCCAGCTTCAGCGTGACGCCGGTGACCTCGTGCCCCTGCTCGGCGAGCAAGGCCGCGGCCACCGCGGAGTCGACGCCGCCGGACATGGCGGCCATGACGCGCATCCGGCGTGAGGTGTCGGCGGGGAGCGGCATCCGGCCGGCCGTCCCGGGCGCGGTCCCGGCGGCGGCCGCGGTCCCGGACGCCTCGCCGGACGCCGGCGAAGGGTGTGACACGCGCTCGTCGTTCACGATGGCACGCCCGTCGCGCGCACCGCGCGCACGGACTCGGCGATCACGCCCACCGCGCGTGCCACGTCGTCGGCGTGCGTGGCATGCCCGAGCGAGAAGCGCAGCGCGCAGATGGCCAGTTCACGCGGCACGCCCATGGCGGTCAGCACCGGCGACGGCTCGACACCGCCACTGGCGCACGCCGCGCCGGCCGAAGCCGCCACGCCACGCGCATCGAGTGCCAGCAGCATGTGGTCGGCGCGCGCACCCGGGAACGACACGTTCACGGTGTTCGGCAAGCGCGGCGCCTGCGCGCCGTGGATCACGATATCGGGCAGCGCACGTTTGAGCTCGGCCTCGAAGCCCTTCCGCAGCGCCAGCACACGCGCACCCTCATGGGCAAGTTCGCGTGCGGCGATCGTGGCCGCCACACCCATGCCGATGATGCCGGGCACGTTCTCGGTGCCGCCGCGATGGCCGTGTTCCTGCGCGCTGCCGCGGAACATGGACTCGAGCGGCGCCTGCTTGCGCACGATCAACGCCCCGATGCCCTTGGGTCCGCCGAACTTGTGGGCCGAGAACACCAGATAGTCCACCCCCAGCGCATCGACATCGACCGCCACCTTGCCCACCCCCTGCACGGCGTCGCAGTGCACACGCATGCCGCGAGCGCGCGCGCGCGCGGCGAGGGCCGAGACGGGCTGCAGCACGCCGGTCTCGTTGTTCGCCAGCATGAGCGACAGCACGGTGATGCCGGCCGGCAGGTCGTTGACCGACTCCGGCAGCGTCATGCCGCTGGGTGTGCACGGCAGCGTGGAGTGCTGCCAGCCGGACTGCTCCAGCACCTGGACCGCGCCGTGCACGGCATGATGTTCGATGGCCGCGGACGCGACATGCTTGCCGCGCTCGCGCTGTGCCCAAGCGCTGCCGACGATGGCGAGGTGGTCGCCCTCGGTGCCGCCCGAGACGAACACCAGTTCGCGGGCCTCGGCGCCCACCAGTACTGCGGCCTGCTCGCGGGCGTCTTCCACGGCCGCGCGCACCAACTGGCCGGCGCGGTGCGAGCTGGACGGGTTCGCGGACAGGTCGCGCAGCGCCTTGTGCATGGCCTCGGCGACCTCGGGCCGCACCGGCGTCGAGGCGTTGTGGTCGAGGTAGAGCACAGGGGTCATCGGTCACGCCCCTCCGGGGCAGCGCTGCTTCGCGTTCGCTCGGCGTTGGCGTGTCGCGCCACCGGCGCGACACGTGCGGACTCGCCCGCGCCCGCCAGTGGTGTGACGTGGCGTCGCGGGTGGGTCCGGTGTTCCGGGCCGGGGCTTACTGCCCGGCGAGGAACCGTTCGAGCACGTCGATGCTCTCCTTGGCGCTCTGCGCCTCGGCCGAGCCGGGAGACAGTTCGACGACCTTCTTCCACATGCGGATCGCATCGCGATACAGGCCGGCATCGGCGAACGCCACACCCATCGTGAAATACGCGCAATGCGATCGCGGCTGCTTGGCCACCAGTTCGCGCAACAGCGTCATGGAGTCCGCGAACTTCCCTTGCGCATACAACGAGGTCGCGAGCCGGCAACTGGCGATGGAATCCGCCGGCGCGAGCTTGATGGCCTCGCGGTAGTAACCCTGTGCCAGCTCGGATTTGCTCAGGTTGTCGAGCGCGACGCCGAGGTTCACGAGCACCTTGACGGTCTTCGGGCGCACTTGGTTGGCCTTGAGGAACACCTGCGCGGCCTCGAGGTTCTTCTCGCGGTCCAGGTACATGATGCCGAGGCGGTACAGATTGTCGAACTTGGTCGAGTCTCTCGCCACGGAGCGCTCGAGCAGTCCGAGCGAGTCGACGACGGCGGGCACGGCAGCGGGCTTCGCGGCCTTGGCATCGGCAGCATGCACGACGGGCGCGGCGGACACGGTGGCCAGCAGCGCGAGGACCGAGACGAGACGCTTCACAGGCAACCTCCGGCAGGGTGGTGTGGGTGACATAAAGCGCGAAGGAGCATACCACGGCCGGTGGGGCCGCCGAACAGCCCGGCGACTCGCGGGAGTTCAACGCCGCGTCAAGAAGGGCGCCGACGCCACACCCGTGGGGCCGGGAGGCGGCCCGGCTGGCCCCAGCCGGGCCCGGCGCAGGCTCGATGGCCCCGCTCGGCCGCCTGCGAACGTGCACCGCTGGCGCGTCGCACCGGTGCCCGGACCGGCACCGATGCCGGCCTCGCCGCTACGCCCGGACGACCGCCGCCTTGCCAAGCGCCTGCGCCAGGTCGGCCCACAGATCGTCGATGCTCTCGATGCCGGCCGACACTCGCACCAGCCCCTCGGGGATGCCCGCCCGCGAGCGCCCCTCGGGACCGATCATCTTGTGCGACGTGAACGCCGCCAGGCTCGCCAGCGATTCGACTCCACCCAGGCTCGCACCATGCCGGATCACTCCGAGCGAGTTGACCACGCGCAACGCGGCGTCGGCACCCCCCTTGACCTCGAAGCCGAGCAGCGGGCCGAAACCCTCCTTCATCTGCTTGGTGGCGATGGCGTGGCTCGGGTGACCCGGCAGCCCCGGGTAGAACACCTGCACGACTTCAGCGTGCGCCTGCAAGCGCCTGGCCAGCTCGAGCGCGTTGGCGTTCGCCGCGCGCACCCGCATCGGCAGCGTCTTCAAGCTGCGTTCGAGCATCCACGCCATGGTCGGATCGGCGATCGGGCCGAACACCTTGCGCGCTTCGTAAACAGGCGCGAGCGCGGCGCAGGAACCCATGACCGCCCCGGCCAGGAGGTCGCTGTGCCCGCCGAGCGACTTGGTGGCCGAGTACATCGACAGGTCGGCGCCGAGCGCCAGTGGCTGCTGGCCGATCGGCGAGGCGATGGTGTTGTCGATGGTGACGACTGCACCCTTGGCGTGACCCAGACGGGCGGCGGCGGCGATGTCGAAGCACACCAGAGTCGGGTTGATGGGCGACTCCAGATGCAGCAGCCGCGTGTTGGGCTTGAATGCCGCTTCCCAGGTGTCGGGCCGGCGCGAGTCCACGAACGTGTGGTCCCAGCCCATGCGCTCCTTGCCCCACTGCAGCAGCCCCTGCGTGCCGCCATAACACGGGTCGACGCACACCACATGATCGCCACTCTTGAGATAGCCCAGGAACACGCTGCTGATCGCCCCCATGCCGGACGGGAACAGCAGCGCGGCCTCGCTGCCCTCGAGTGCGGCGAGCCGCTCCTCGGTGGCGTGGATCGTCGGGTGGCCGTTGCGCTGGTAGAACGAGCCCGCGCTGCCGGCGTTCTGCGCCGTGACCATGTCGTCGAGCGTGTCGAACGAGAACGTCGCGCTGTGGACGATGGGCGTGCTCATCGCACCGGTCTCACCGATGTGCGGGCCATGCACGGCGCGGGTTTCGAGGCCGGGTTCGCGTTCGGGGTTCACGGTGCGCTCCTTAAGAGGGGAGTGTGCGGCAGAGGGGAGTGTGCGGCAGATCGGCCCGGCGATGGTTCATGCCGACGGCCGCGGTTGGCGACGGCCTGTGGAAGTCGCTACGGTCGCTCCATCTTGAGCGAGGGCCGCCCGTGAAGCCAGTCCGCAGTTCCGACGTCCGCCGAATACTCTTCGTCCGTCCGCGCTTCCTGGGCGACGTCTGCCTGACGCTGCCCGCGGTCGATGCCGCGCTGGCCGCGTGCCCGGGTGCGACGGCGGCCTACGTCACGGAGGGCACCCTGGCCCCGCTGTTTGTAGGCGACCCGCGCTTCGCCGAGGTGTTCGCGGTGCCCGCCAAGCCGAGCGTGTCCGAGACGCTCGCGTTGATCGGCCGGCTGCGGGCGTTCGCGCCCGACGTGGCGTTCGACTTCTTCTGCAACCCGCGCAGCGCCGTCTGGGTGCGTGCCTCGGGTGCGCGCATCCGGGTGGGCTACCCCAACAAGGGCTGGCGTTCGGCCATGTACACGCACCACGCCCGCCCGCGCGTGCTGTCGAGCGTGGCGTTCCACTGCGCCTCGGTGGCCGCGCTGGGCTGGGCCGTGCCGAGCGAGCCCGTGTCGCCACGGCTGGCGCTGAGCCAGACGGCACGCGCCGAGGCCGCCGCCGCGATCCGCGCGCTCGGCGTGCGCGAGGGCACGTTCCTGGTCGGCATGCACCCGGGCGCGCGCTGGCCGACGCGGCGCTGGCCACCCGAGCGCTTCGCCGCGCTCGCGAAGCGCGTACTGCACGAGCACATGGACGCCGCCATCCTGGTGAGCGCCGGCCCCGGCGAGCTCGACATGGCGCGCGCCGTGCTCGACACGCTGCCCCCCGAACGCGCGAAGCTCGTGGACGGCTGGCCGCTCACACGCTTCGTGGCCATGCAGTCGCTGTGCAGGGCGTTTGTGTGCGGCGACACCGGCCCGGTGCACACCGCCGTGGCCGCGGGGGCACCGACACTCGGGCTCATGAGCCGCAACCGGCCCGCGATGTTCTTCCCCTACCCCGAGGCCGACGGCCATCGCGCCTACTGGTCGCGTGTCGAGTGCTCGCCGTGCGATCGCGACACGTGCAGTGACCTGCGCTGCCTGGATCGTCTCACCGTGGACGGCGCGTGGGCGCTGCTCGGCGGCATGCTGGCGGGCGCGCGCGGGCGCTGACGCTCTGGGGCGCGGCGGCCCGATCATGTCGGCACCCCCGCGCGCCGGGCGGTCCGATCGCGGCACTCACGCAGTCCGGTGGATGCTCCAGGCGGGCCCACGCCCGCGATCGCCCTGAGGTGCTAGCCTGCAACCCGTCCGGAGGTGACCCTTGCCCGCTCCCATCATCACGTTCCTGTCCGATTTCGGGTTGGCCGACTGGTTCGTCGGTGTCGTGCACGGTGTGCTGCACAGCGCCGCGCCCGATGCGCTGGTCGTCGATTTGTCGCACGCGGTACCACCCGGCAACTTGTCGCGCGCGGCGTTCATGATCGAAGCCGCCGCACCCGACTTCCCGCCCGGCACCGTGCATCTGGCGGTCGTCGACCCTGGCGTCGGCACCGACCGGCGCGCCATCGCCGTGGCGGCTCGCGGGCAGTTCTTCGTGGGTCCGGACAACGGCGTGCTCGAATGGGCGCTCGGTGCGCCGGATGCCTGCGTGCACGAACTCACCGAGGCGCGCTTCTTCAGAGCACCCGTGAGCCGCACGTTCCATGGCCGCGACGTGTTCGCGCCAGTGGCCGCGGCGCTCGCCTCGGGCGAACGGCTCGAGTCGTTCGGCAAGCGCATCGCGGATCCGGTCCGGCTGCCGCAACACGATCCCGAGCGCCGTGGCGACACACTGGTCGGCCGCGTCGTATTCATCGACCGCTTCGGCAATGCGCTCACGAACCTGACCGCCGAGTCGATCAGCGCCGCGTTCGGCGCGAGCGCCGACGACGCCGGCTACCTGGTCACGCTGCTCGACCGCCGCATCGAGGGACTCGCACGTTCCTATGGCGACGCAGCGGTGGGCACGCTCGTCGCCATCCTGGGTTCGAGCGGACGGCTCGAGATCGCCCAGGTCGGCGGTGCGGCCTCGGACCGGCTGGGCCTGGGCGAGGGCGACTCGGTCACGGTGCGCCGGAACAGCTAGCCCGAACCGTCGCGCGCCCCGGACCCAAGAGACGCGGCGCCGGAGGAACACCCCCGGCGCCGCGCTCTCCAGGCGGTTGTAGCGGGATCGATGCGCGCTACCGGTACATCGTCTTGATCTTGCCCCAGGTCGTGGGCTTGGCCGGCGTGACAATCAGGTTCTCGAGGAAAGCATCGTCATAGAATGGCGCGCCGGCGGGACCGCCTCGGTCGAGCGGCGTCATCAGCAGGATGGGCCTCACACCAGGCTATGTTCGGCTGGCGAACAACGATCATCTGGGGTTGCCAGCACGGAATTTCGGTGCTTCAGCGGGGACTCGGACCGGAGCGTGGGACGGGACTGCCGACTGGAACTTGACCGGCCCTGACGGTCGTGGAAGTGCCGCCGCACTAGCTCGTTGGCGGGCTTGGGTAACGGCGGCGGCCCAGCGGCCGACTGGAAGCTGGAGCGCCACGCGCGACCCCTTGTGCCGGACATGTGCCGGCCCGGGTTGGTCTCGCGGCTGGGTACTCGGGGACCATTGCCCGGGACCATGGACCTGGGACTGGGGGCCGGAGCCGTTTTCCCGACTCACCCGGGCAGCTCCGGCCGCGGCGCTGCGTCCCATGGAGTGTTGGCGTATGGTCCATGGCTTCAGGAGGATACCCATGCCCCATGCCGACTTCCGCGTGCGCTTGGCGCGCGTCCTGTTCTCGCTCGCCACCTTGTGGGGGATCGCCTTCATGTCCGGGCCCGTCTCTGCCGCCACGCCCCAGCCGCCAGTCGCCGACAAGCGTCCACACGAGTTCACGCTGCACGGCGACCGCATCACCGACGACTACGCGTGGTTGCGCGACAAGCAGGACCCCAAGGTCATCTCGTACCTCGAAGCCGAGAACGCCTATACCGACGCGCTGACGCGCGAACACCAGCCGCTGCGCGACAAGCTCTACAGCGAAATGTTGTCGCGCATCCAGCAGACCGACCTGACGGTGCCTTACCGGCGCGGCGGCCACCTGTATTACTCGCGCACGGAAGAGGGCAAGCAGTACCCCATCTTCTGCCGCAAGCGCGGCTCGGAGGCCGCGCCCGAGGAGATCCTGCTCGACCTGAACCGGCTGGCCGAAGGGCACACGTTCATGGCGATCGGGGACTTCGAGGTCAGCCCCGATGAGACCATGCTCGCGTACAGCACCGACGACAACGGCTATCGCCAGTACCGGCTGCACGTGAAGAACCTGACGACCGGCGACACGCTCGCAGTGACCGACGAACGCGTCACGAGCCTCGCCTGGACCTCGGACAGCCGCACGCTGTTCTACACGCAGGAGGACGCGGTCTCCAAGCGCAGCTACCGGCTGCTCGTGCGCGAGTTGGACCAACCGGGCTCGGTGCTGCAGGACGAGGAGCGCGACGAACGCTTCGACGTGCAGGTCGCGCTGACGCGCAGCGGCGAGTGGCTGTTGTACACCATCTCGAGCCACACCACGTCCGAGGTTCGCGTGCTGCGCGCCGACCAGCCCACCGGCCAGTGGAGGACGCTGGCGCCGCGCGTGCAGGACGTCGAGTACTACGCCGACCACCGCCGGAACGAGTTCTGGATCCGCACGAACGATAAGGGCCGCAACTACCGGCTGGTCACGGTACCGGTCGCGACGCCCGAGCCGGCCCTGTGGAAGGAAGTCGTGCCCCACCGTGAGAGCATCATGCTGAGCGGGGTCGACTGCTTCGCGCATCACGTCGTGCTCACCGAGCGCGAGAACGCGCTGCCGCAGATCACCGTGCTCGAGCCCGAGCACAACCGCTCGCGCCGGGTGCGCTTCGACGAGGCCGCCTACACGGTGGGCCCGTCGACCAACGCCGAGTACGATCCGAAGGCGTTCCGCTACGCCTACCAGTCGTTCATCACGCCACCGAGCGTGTACGATCTGGACTTGGCGTCACTCAAGCCCGAATTGCTCAAGCGCACGCCCGTGCTGGGCGGCTGGGACTCCGCGCACTACGTCATGGAGCGTGTCCGGGCCACCGCAGCCGACGGCACGAAGGTGCCGGTCACGCTGTTGTACCGGAAGGGCGTGCAGAAGAACGGCACGGCGCCGTGCCTGCTGTACTCGTACGGCTCTTACGGAATCTCGTCCAATGTCACGTTCAGTTCGGCGCGCTTCAGCTTGGTCGACCGTGGTGTGGTCTACGCGCTGGCGCACATCCGGGGCGGCGGCGACCTGGGCAAGAAGTGGCACGACGCCGGGCGCATGACGAAGAAGATGAACACGTTCACCGACTTCGTGGCGTGCGCCGAGTTCCTGAAGGCCCAGAAGTACTGCGCCAGCGACCGGCTCGTGATCCAGGGTGGCAGCGCCGGCGGCCTGCTGATGGGTGCGGTCACGAACCTGCGGCCCGACCTGTTCACGGGGGTGCTGTCCCAGGTGCCGTTCGTGGACGTCATCAACACCATGCTCGATGCAGCGCTGCCGCTCACCGTGGGTGAGTTCGAGGAGTGGGGCAATCCCAAGGTCGAGGCGGACTACCGCGTCATGAAGAGCTATTCGCCCTACGACAACCTCAAGGCCCGTGCCTACCCCGCGATGCTCGTGAAGACAAGCTTGAACGACAGCCAGGTGGGTTACTGGGAACCGGCCAAGTACGTCGCGAGGCTTCGCACGCTCGACACGGGTGGCCAGCCGGTGCTGTTCAAGTGCAACATGGGCGCCGGCCACGGCGGCGCCAGCGGGCGCTATGATGCCCTGCACGAAGTGGCGTTCGACTATGCGTGGATCCTCGACACGCTGAGAGTCCCGGACACTCCGCCCGTCCCCTGACCCCTCACGCTGGAGCCCGCATGAACCCGCATGACCTGGAAGCCTTCGATGAGAGCCTGGCGCGCTGCTATGCGCAGCCGCGCTTCCTCGAGCGGTTCTACGAGAGCTTCCTCGAAGCCTCGCCCGAGGCGCGCGCCAAGTTCGCGGGCACGGACCTGGCGCAGCAACGCCGCATGCTCAAGGCCTCACTCGTGCTCATGATGCTGAGCACCGGCGGCAAAGCAGAAGGCATGGTGCACATGGAGCGCATCGGCGCGGTGCACGGGAAGGAAGGGCACGACATCCCCGCGCACCTCTACGACATCTGGCTCGACTGCCTGCTGAAGGCGGCGCGCGAGTTCGACGGACAGGCGAACGACGAACGGATGGCGGTGTGGCGCCGCGTGCTCGAGCCGGGCATCGCGTTCATGAAGTCGCGCCACGACAGGCCGGCACCGCCGCGCTGAATCCGCCGGACTGGAGCGCACGAAGCCCCGCCGAGCGCATCCGGCGGGGCTTCATGCGCTTGGGCAACCGCGTGGCTTACGGCCGGCGCACCTTCGTGTTCTTCGGATCGACCGCGCCAGCGGCCATGAGCTTCTGGGCCTGCGGGAACAGCGTCAGCGCTTCGGCGAGCTGCGTGTCCTCCTCGACGGCGATCTTGTAGCGCTCGAGCGAACCCAGCGTCTGCTGGGCCAGCTCGGCGCGCAACTGGTGCAGGACAAACGGCCGCTCGGCGGTCCAGGTGGAGTCGTCCAACTTGACGCCCTTGGTCACCATGGCCGCGCGCAGTCCGGTCCAATCGGTCTCCGGCAGCTTGAACTTGTCGCGCGCCAGGGTTTCGGACTTCCACTGCGAATCCTTGTGGTTCTGCACCATGTGATTGGCGTAGTCGAAGAACGCGCGCTTCGTGATCATCTCGATCTCGGGCTGCGTCAGGCGCGGTGAATCGTGCACGACGATGTCCGGGTGGATGCCACCGCCGCCATACACCGTGCGGCCGTTCGCGGTCTTGAACTTGGGCCGCGTCGCCAGAGCCGAGTCCGTGGGGACCTCCTCCTTGAATGCGTCGGCCTGGTAGTCGGCCTGGTCCTCGAACTTGGTGTAGTCGCGCTGGATGCCGCGGCCGCTCGGCGTGTAATAGCGCGCCACGGTCAGCAGCAGCTTGCCCTCGGACAGGTTGACCTGATTCTGCACCAGGCCCTTGCCGAACGTGTTGATCCCGACGACCAGACCGCGGTCCAGGTCCTGCAGCCCGCCCGACACGATCTCGGACGCCGAAGCGCTGCCATGATCCACCAGCACGACGATCGCGCCATCGGTCCACTTGCCCTTGCGGTCGGTGGAGTAGTAGTCGGCGTTCGAGGTCTGGATGCGGCCGCGCGTGTACACCAGCTTCTTGTCCTCGGGCACCAACTGGTCCAGCACGTCGACCGCCTGATTCAGCAGGCCGCCCGAGTTCGAGCGCAGATCGATCAGCAGGCTCTTCATGCCCTGTGCGCGCAGATTGGCGATCGCCTTCTCGAGTTCCTCGCCCGTGGTCTGCGCGAACCGGATGATGCGCACATAGCCGATGCCCGGCCGGATCATGTACGAGTACGGCACCGACTCGATGGGAATCTTGGCGCGCTCGATCGTGAACGCCAGCAGCGCGCTCTCACCCGGGCGCTCGATGTCGACGTTGACCGTGGTGCCGGTGGGACCCTTCAGGAGCTTGAAGACGTCGTCGGTGACCAGCCCCTTCTTCAAGGGCTTGGAGTCGACGGAGACGATCTTGTCGCCGGCGCGAATGCCCAGCCGGTAGGCCGGCGTGCCTTCGATGGGCGACAGCACGACGATCTTGTTGTCGACGATGTCGAATTGCACGCCGATGCCGGAGTATTCGGCCCGGAAGTTCTCGTCCATCGCCGCGGCGCGCACCTTGGGCAGGAACACCGTGTGCGGGTCGAGCGTCTTCAGCATGCCGTCGATGGCACCCTTGATGAGCTTCTCGTTGTCGGGCTGCTCGACATAGTTGTTCTGCACGGTGAACAGCACCTGCGAGAACAGGTCGAGCTGGCTGCGCAGGTCGTCCGTGGCGGACAGCGCACGGGCGAACCCGAAACCCAGCAGCAGCGACAGCGCCATGGCGATGGCGAATGGACCGAGGGACGAACGGCGGGACTTGAGCATGGAAGTACTACCCCCGGGTGAAGGACTCCGGCCGCGCCGGAAGGCGTGACCGCAGGGACAGCAGGCGTTCGGCGGCGGCTTCCAGCGTCTCGCGTCTGCGTGCGAAATGGAAGCGCAGGCGCTGGGAGCCGGCCGCGGGATCGGAATAGAAGCTCGAACCGGGCACCGCCGCGACACCGCCCACGGAGACCAGCCAGCGGGCGAAGGCGACGTCGTCGGTGAACCCGAAATCGGAGATGTCGGTCATGACGTAATACGCGCCGCGCGGGGCGATCGGATGGAACCCGGCCGCCTCGAGCACCGGCACCAGGAAGTCCCGGCGCTGACGATAGTCATCGGCCAGCCGCTTGTAGTACTCGCCCGGCATCGCCAAGGCCACGGCGGCGGCCTCCTGGAGCGGTGCCGGGGCCCCGACGGTGAGGAAGTCGTGCACCTTGCGGATGGCGTTCGTGAGGTCGGGCGGGGCCAGGCACCAGCCGATGCGCCAGCCCGTCACGCTGTAGGTCTTCGACAGTCCCGAGACCGTGACCGTGAGCGCGCGCATGCCCTCCAGCGCGGCCATGCTGACATGCTCGGCACCGTCATAGAGGATGTGCTCGTAGATCTCGTCGGTGATGGCCAGCACGCCCCACTTGCGGCACAGCGCCGCGATGGCTTCCATCTCGGCGCGCGAGAACACCTTGCCCGTCGGGTTGTTGGGCGTGTTCACCACGATCGCACGGGTGCGGTCGTTGAACGCCGCGGCAAGCTCGGCCGGATCGAAGCTCCAGTCCGGCTCGCGCAGGCGCACGAAGCGCGGCACGGCTCCCGAGAGGATCGCGTCGGGACCGTAGTTCTCGTAGAACGGCTCGAAGATGATGACTTCGTCGCCCGGGTCGACCAGCGCCAGCATGACCGCGGCCATGCACTCGGTGGAGCCGCAGCACACCGCGATCTCGCGCTCGGGGTCGTACTCGATACCCGTGTAGTGCTTCTGCTTGACCACCAGCGCGTCCCTCAGGCGCTTCGCACCCCACGTGATGGCGTACTGGTTGATGTCGGCCAGCACCGCGCGGGTCGCTTCGGTCTTGATGACGTCCGGCGCCGGGAAGTCGGGGAAGCCCTGCGACAGGTTGACCGCGCCATGCTGGTTCGCCAGCCGCGTCATCTCGCGGATGACGCTCTCGGTGAAGCGCAAGCTCTTCTGCGAGACTCGAGCGTGCGTGCTCATCGGCCGAACTCGCGATTGCTGCCAACCCACGAGTACGTGGTGATCAGCTCGCGGTACGCCGGCAGCGCCTGCTGGAACCCTTGCGGCGTCTTGGACGACAGCACGAGGAGCATGACGAGGTCCTTTTCGGGCACATAGGCCACCGCCTCGTGCGGCGGCGCGCCTTCCTCCGAGAAATAGCGCACGCTGGCGCTCTTGCCTCCGAGCGTCGTCAGCTTGCCCATGTCCGAGACCTTGCCGCGCGGCGAACGCTTCAAGAACGAGCGCGCGTCCTCGGCGATCAGGCTGGAGACCGTGCGGTTCCTGGCGGCGTAACCATGCAGCGGGTTCACGTACATGACCGTCGGCGCGGTAGCCCACTTCTGACCCTTGGGGTAGAACACGCAGCGGATGCGTGAGCCCATCCCCGAGGTGTCGTCGAGCACCCAGCCCTTGGGAGCCGAGACCATGAACAGATGGTCATCGCCCTCGATCACCAACGCCTTGCGGGTCGCGGTATCGGCCGGCGCGGCCTTGGCGGCCGGCGGCTTCACCGTGGTCCGGCCGATCGGCTGCGGCGGGACCGTGGCGAACGCGGACACCGCGACCACCAGCATCACGAGCAGGAGCGAAAGTGCGAGGGGCGACGGACGGGGGTTCAGCACGACCTCCGGGGACGTGAGCGGCGGAACGCCGGCATCGGCGGTCTTCAGAGCGAGGAATCAAGGCGCTGGCCGCATGGTGCGAAGCGCCGTCGCGACCCGGCGAGACAGCTGCTGGGTCGATTGGACGATTCTAACCCGCCGGGGTTTCGTACCCAACCCGCAAACCCCACGGACGCGCACTCTGTTCGGACCGGCGTGCCGCCTCCGCCCCCCGGGACTCGGAACCTCACACCGCGTTGACAGGCGGGGCCCGCTCCGACACCTTCGCCGCGCTATGGACGCTCAACGCATCATCGCCCGACGCACCATCATCGGCATCCCTCCGGGAGGCCTGACGCCGGCGTTCGAGAAGGACTTCGCCCAGTACCCGCCGGCCGGCGTGATCCTGTTCGCGCGCGACTTCAGGGACCTCGAGGACGCGCGCCGCCTGATCTCGCGGTTACGAGCACTCGCCGCGCCGCGACGGTTGTTCGTGTCGCTCGACGAGGAGGGCGGCTGGGTGTCGCAACTGGCGGGGCACATGGTGGTGCCACCCAATGCCGCAACGCTGGCGCGGGTCGCCGACGCCGCAACGATCCGCTGGATCGCCGCGGTCACCGCGCGCCGGCTGCACGCAGTCGGTTTCGACTGGGACTACGCGCCGGTCGCCGACGTCCACAGCGAGCCCGACAATCCGGTCATCGGCCCGCGCGCCTGGGGCACCACGCCGCGACAAGTCGTGGGCAACATCGGTGCATGGCTCGACGGCTTCCGCGGCACCGGCGTGGCCAGCTGCATCAAGCACGCCCCCGGCCACGGCGACACGCGCACCGACTCCCACCTGGCGCTGCCGGTGTGCGAGGCCGACGACGCCACGCTCGCCGCGCGTGAGTTCGTGCCGTTCGCCGCCTACCCCGATGCCGACTCGCTCATGACCGCGCACGTCGTGTATCCCGCGCTGGACGCGGGCGTGCCTTCGACGTATTCGCGCCGCATCGGACAGGGCGTGCTGCGCGAACGCCTCGGCTTCAAGGGCGTGGTCATCACCGACGCGCTCGAGATGCAGGGAGCCGCCGCCGGCCGCACCCCCGCCGAGGCCGGCCTGGCCGCCCTGGGCGCCGGCTGCGACCTGCTGCTGTACGCGCACTGGAACGAGGACGTCCGCCGCGGGCGGCACACCATGGCCGAAGCCGTGGTGGCAGAGCGCATCGACCGCGAGTTGTTCGATAACACCCGGGCGCGCCTGGCCCGATTCGACGCCGAACACGGGGTGCCGACCGCGGCCGAGCTGGCGACTCCGTTGGAGCAACTCACGCCCGCCGACTGGGAGTCGCGGCTGGGCGAGTTGATCGGCCGCGCGCTCCAGGTGACGGGAGCACTGCCACGCGCCGCGACCGGAGCCGCCGGAAGCGGCTGGCAAGTGGTGGAGGAAACCGAGTGGAAGCATGGCCCGACGTTCGCCGAGTCGCTGCGTGCCGCGGGGATCCCCGACGGTGGAGCCGCACCCGCCGCCGACGTCATCGCCATCTCGTCACGCATCCCGCTGACCGCCGAACGCGTCGAGGGCCTGCGCAGCCGGGCCCGACAGCGTCCGACCGTGCTCGTGGGACTGCAGAACGACCGCTTCCTGGACGCCGTCCCCGAAGCAGCGTTGCGGCTGAGCGCCGCCGACTGCACGCCGCTCAGCCGGCGCGTCGTCGCCGAGCATCTGGCGGCGCTCTACCGCGGAGTGGCGCAGGCCTGAGCCGTACCGCGGGCTCGCGCGCTGGAGTGTGCTACCGCTGGAGCGGGACGCGAGCGGTCGGACGGCGCGCTTCCCCGGTGCCACCGCTCAGGGCTTGGCCTTCCGCTTCGGGCGGCGCGGCCGGAACGCGCCGTGACCGCCGCCACCCGGGCTCGCGAGCGTCAGCACCGCGCCCGCGGGCAGCGTTACCGTGAACTTGGCCGGCATCGTGCGCGTGCGGCCCCCGGCCGCGACACGCGTGAAGCCAGGCGCACCAGCACCGCCGCCCGCAAGCCCCCACGCCCCGCGGGCACGGCGATCCGCGATCACCGTGACGCGCGACGGCACCAGCAGTTCGAGCGAGCGCTCGATGCCCTCACCACCGGGATTGCGGCCGGCGCCACCGCTGCCGCGGCGGATGCGCACCGAGCGCACACGCAATGGGTAGGCGTGTTCCAGTGATTCGATCGGCGTGTTGCGCGTGTTCGTCATGTGAGCCTGCATGGCACTCTCGCCCGGCCCCGCCGGGCCGCCACCGTGGCCGCCGCCGAGCGTCTCGTAGTAAGCGAACGCGCGGCCGCGGCGCGGGTCGTGCCCGCCGATGAGCAGGTTGTTCATGGTGCCGCTGCTCGCCGCCGGCAGGAGTCCCGGCAGGGCCTTGGCGAACGCGCCCCACACCGTATCGACGATGCGCTGACTGGTCTCGACATTGCCGGCGCCCACGGCAGCGGGCGGCAGCGGATCCACGATGCTCGGGCACGGCGTCACCAGTTCGATGACGCGCAGCAGGCCGTCGTTCACCGCGACGTCCTCGCGCAACACGCAGCGCAGGACATACAGCACCGCGGCCGTGGTCACGGCACGCACGGCATTGACCGGGCCCGCCGCCTGCGGCGCGCTGCCGGCGAAGTCGGCCCGAACCCGGCCTCCAGCGATGGTGAGCGCCACTCGAATGACCAGCGGGCCGTTGCCGAGGCCGTCATCATCGAGCACGTCTTCAAAGCGCCACGTGCCCGCGGGCAACCGCTCCACGAGCGCGCGCGCGTGCCGTTCGGTGGCGGTCAGCAGAGCGGCTGCGGCGTGCTCGAGTTCGCGCGCGCTGCCGCGTTCGGCCAACTCGATCAGCCGGCGCGTGCCGGTGACCTGCGCGCCCGACTGCGCGGCGAGGTCGGCGCGGCGCTCGTGCGGCGTGCGGACATTGGCCAGCAGCAGCGCCAGCACGCCCGTTTCGACGCGGCCGGCGCGGTGCAGGAACACCGGCGGGATGCGCACGCCCTCTTCGTAGACTTCGCGCGCGATGGGCAGCGAGCCGGGTGCCGCACCCCCGACGTCGGCATGATGCGCCCGGCTGGCGACAAAGAACGACGGCGACCTGCGGCCGGGCAGGAACACGGGCGAGACGAGCGTGAGGTCCGGCAGGTGCGTGCCGCCGTCGAACGGGTCGTTCAGCAGCACGGTATCGCCCGGCCGGAACGGCGCCAGCGCCAGTGCGGCCTCGACCGCGCGCGGCATGCTGCCCAGATGCACGGGAATGTGCGCCGCCTGTGCGACCAGCCGCGCGTGCGCATCGAACACCGCACACGAGTGGTCGAGCCGCTCCGTGATGTTCGGCGAGTGCGCCGCGCGCATGAGCGTCGCGCCCATCTCCTCGGCGCAGGCCGAGAAGAGCCCGCGATAGAGCGCGAGACTCACGGCATCGCTGCGCTCGGCAGGCTTCGTCACGGCCGCCGCGGCCGAGCCCCGCGCTCGCCCCACTGGTGGGACGGCGCCGCGAGGAGCGCGTGCGCCCGGTCGCTGCTGGCGCGGTGTGCCAGCGGCGTGACTCACGCGCCAGCCCGCGGCTTCAGCACCACGGCGCCCGATGTGTGCAGCCGTGCGACCCAGCCCGGCGCCAACCACAGCGTGGCGCCGTCATCCGAGATCACCGCCGGCCCGCTGAGCGCGCGGCCGGGACGCATGGCGGAGCGCGGCAGCGCGAGTGCCGATTGCACGCGGCCGCCATGCCAGACCTTGATGCGCGCCGGCTTCGCGGCCGCGGTAGCGCGCGCGGCCGGACGCTCCCGCGGCAGCGGTTCAGGCAGCCAGCCCCCGACCTCAGCGGTCACCAGCTGGAGCGGTGCGGCGTGATCGGCGAAGCCATAGCGCCGCTCGTGCAGCTCGTGGAAGCGCTTCGCCAGTGTGGCCAGTGGCCGCGCCGCGAGCGACAGTTCGTGCGCCTGCCCGAGCACGCGCATCTCGGCGCGGCGTGCGAGCCGTACGCGCGCACGATCGACCGCCGCGAACGACTGCAGCACCTCGCGTTCGAGTCGTGCGAATGCGCGCGCGAGCACGGGCATGTCGCGCGCGTCGGCGAGCACGCTGCGCGATCGCTCGCGACGCGAACCGCCCTCGAGCGCGCCGAGCGCACACAGCACACCGGCGTCGCGCGGCCACAGCGCAGCCGGCATGCCGAGCGCAGCGGCGAGCGAACAGGCGTGCAGCCCACCCGCGCCACCGAACACCACGAGCGCCGCACGGCGCGGATCCTCACCGCACTCCACCGAGACCTTGCGGAGTGCTGCCTCCATGCGCGACTCCGCCACGCGCCGCACGCCTTCGGCGGCTTGCTCGGGCGTACGCATGTGCAGCTCGCGCGCCAGCCGCGCCAGCGCGTGGCGGGCAGCGGCGCGATCCAGCGGCAGCGCGCCGCCCGCCAGCGCATCGCCTGCGATCGCACCCAGCACCACGAGCGCATCGGTCACGGTCGCGGGCCCGCCGCGGCCGTAGCACGCCGGCCCGGGGTCGGCGCCGGCGCTCTCGGGACCCACGCGCAGCACGCCCCCGGCGTCGAGGCGCGCGATCGAGCCGCCGCCCGCGCCGACCGTGTGCACGTCGAGCGTCGAACACAACACCGGCACGCCCGCGACTTCGCGTCCGCGCCGACGCGGCAGACCGTCGCCGGCTGGACCGCCGGGTCCGCTGGGCCTGCCGGCCGTGTCACGCCCTCCCGTGTCGCGCCCTCCAAGAAACGCGCAATCCGTGCTGGTACCTCCGACGTCCAGCGTGAGTGCCGCGGCGTGACCGCAGGCGCGTGCCGCAACGAGTGCGGAGCGCAAGCCGGCCGCGGGGCCCGACAACAGTTGGCGCACGGGCTCGCGTGCCGCCTGCGCCGGCGGCGCGGTGCCACCGTGCGACAGCACGACTTGCAGATCGGCACTGCCGGCGCCGGCGGCGAGTTTGTCGAGATAGGCGCTGACGCGTGGCATCAGGAACGCGTTCGCCACGGTGGTCGCGATGCGCTCGTACTCGCGCACTTCGGGTACCAGTGCGGCGGCACTCGTCACGGGCACGCCGAGCACCCCGAGCGCGCGCACCAACCGGCGCTCGTGCACGGGATCCGCCCACGCGTGCAGCAGCCCGACCGCGATGGCCTCGGGCCGGCTCGCGCGCACCGCGCGCACGATGCGCGCGACCTCGCCGCCCGAGAGCGGCGTGACGACGCGACCGCCGGCCGCAAGCCGTTCGCGTGTGCCCAGACGCCGTTCGCGCGGCACCAGCGGTGGTTCGCGGCGCGGCTGCAGCGCATAGAGGTCGGGGCGGTCCTGCCGTCCGATCTCGAGCACGTCCTCGAAGCCCGCCGTGGTCACCAGCGTGACGCGCGCCCCCTTGCGCTCGAGCAGCGCGTTGGTGGCCACGGTGGAGCCGTGCCGCACACGCGTGCCGCGCCCGGAGCCCGCACGCACCAGCGCCGCCAGCACCGCGGCCGCCGGATCGTGCGGCGTGGAAGGCAGCTTGAACGCGATGCGCTTGCCGTCTCGCCACGCCACGACGTCGGTGAACGTCCCGCCGGTGTCGATGCCTATTGCATCGGCGGTGCCCAAGCCTCCGGCTTGGTGTAGTGGGCGCTTGCGGCCGAGGGTCGTCGGCGCGTTCGCGCTGGCAGCGCCCGAGCCTCCGGCTTGGTGTGGTGGGCGCTCGGGCGTGAGCCGCGGGCGCTTCGGGCTCCTGCTAGGCGCGGGCACGCTTCCTCCAGCGTTCGATGCCGAACACCAGCCCCACGACCACGATGAGCACCACCAGCACCCACGGAGGCACCGGGAACTCGTGGCCGAGCCAGGCGAGCAGCGCGAAGTACGGGATGCCGCCCAGCAGCACCGCCAGGAAGTAGCGCGGCAAGGGGTAGCGGCCGGCGGCGGCAACGAGCTTGATGGGGCCGTCGGGCAGCGGCGTGGCGCGGGCGAGCACGATGGCCAGGAACGACGCCGACGGCGAACGGCTCAGCGCGGCCTCGACCTTGTCGCGTGACGGGGCGAGGCGCTTCACCCAGGCCCAGTCCGAACTCAGGATCCAGCGGAACAGCACCAGTTGCACGGTGCTGCCGGCGCCCGCCGAGGCGGCGCCGAACAGCCCGACCTGCCACGGCTCGAAGTGCGGCGCGTAGGTCAGTAGCAGCGGCGTGCTCAAGGCCGCGAACGTGGCGTTGTCCACGAACAGCAGCAGGCACAGCACCGGCAATGAGATATCCGGCGGCACCAGCCGCATGAGGTCGGACCACATCGACAGCACCAAGCCGGGCACGGCACCTCCGGGAACGCGCCACGTCGTGTGACACGGTATCGCGGCACACTGCCGTAGCATCCCCATGGGGGCAAGCTCAGGCGCTCCAGGGCCAAGCCACGCGCTGGCTCCCCCGCCCGACCATGGCTGGTCCCACCGAGCGCTACCTCGCGGCAATGCGATAGCCGCTGCGGCATGACTGGCTTCTCGTCCGGGCGTGGCTGCCCGGGCGTGGCTGCCCGGGTGTGGCTGCAAGGGAGTCACGTATCATCTGGCCGACGTCGTGGCCGACGGAAGGAGGCAGGGCATGCCGCAACACGATGCTGAGCAGCAAGCCGTGCGGACATTGGGATCACCCGAAACCAGGGCGCGACCATTCAACCGCTGCGCGCTGCCGATCAAGCTCCTGCTCGGCGTGGCCGCGCTCGCGACGGCGTCGGTGGCGCTCTGGCTGGGTTTCGTCGTCGCCATCAACCTGCCGAGCCGCGACCCGCAGCACATCCCGATGGGGTCCGCGTTCGCACTCGGGTTTCTGGCTTACTCCGCGCTGACGCTGACGTTCGTGGTCGCCGGTCCCCGTCCGCGCTTCCTGCCCGCGGCGGTGGTCGTCGGCTCGCTCGCGGCAATCGCGTTCGGCGGCTACGCCATCCTCACGACCTGGAGTACAGCGCACTTCGAGGGCTATCTGATCCTCATGGGTGCGATCCTCACCGGCCACGGGCTGTGTGCGCTCGGTTACACCGCTCTGACCTTCCAGATCGCGCAGCGCATCCGCACGGCCTGAGCGGCCCCCGGGCAAGCCACAGGCCCGCGCCCCGGTGGCTGGCGCGGGCCTGTGGCGGGCTGCGGCGGGATGCTACGAGATCACCTCGGCGCCGCTGTTGGCCGGGCCCGAAGGCGGCGGTGGCGGCGGCGCATCGTACGGCGGACCGCCTGGGGGCGGCGGCACGTCATTGCGCGGACCACTCAGCGGGCGCATGCGCTGCCACCACGTCTGCAAGCTGCGGCGCTGGTACTCACCGCGCACCAGCGCGCCGGCGCCCATGATGCCGAGGATGCCGAGGGCGACGAAGTGGACGACCGTGAACAGTCCGCCGACGAACCCGAACAGCGGCACGATGTGCAGCAGGTCGCTCGCGATGCGCAGCCCATGCAGGGCGATCGCGCCCCACAGCACCGCCTGCATGAGCGTGGCCTCACCGCCCTTGAACGACGGATAGAGCCTGCGGCCGAGCACCCCATAACCGACGACCGTGCCCCACAGCGTCGCAAGCACGAAGAACGCGCCATAGGCCACCGCGACCGCGGCCGCGAGCGGGATCCCGATGATGGTGATGCACAAGAGTGCGATCACCAGGGCGAGCGCGATGACGCTGGGTATGATGAGCCCCAGCATGGCGAGGCCGGTCAGCAGGGTTGGCGCGGGTTCTTCGGCGACCTTGGCGATCGCGCTCTTGGTGCGCTCAGGGGCGAGCTTCACGAACAACCAGGCGAACCCGAGCATGATGAACAGGCCGACCGCATGTCCGACCATCTGGAACCCGGTGCCGACCACCGCCAGCATGGGCATGAAGAGCTTGGCACCCGGCGTGCGCGGCGCGGTCACACGCTGGCCGCTCACGGTCGAACCCGGCTCCTCGCGCAGCGTCCCCCCGATGCACACGACGTCGCCGTCGACGCGCGCGGTGGACGCCAACGTGAGGTCGCCACCCATGGCGGAAACGTTGCCGGTGACATGTCCACGGACTTCGACGTCACCGCCGAAGCTGACGACGTCGCCCTCGACGACCTGCTCGTGCGTGATGGTGACGTCGCTGCCGAAGCGCACGATGTCGCTGCTGGTCGCGCGAACACTCGGCACATCCGGGACCGTGGGCATTGCGGGCACCACCGGAGCCGTGGCGTCGTGCCGGTCGAGGCTGTCGATGCGCGCCTCGGCGGCGCGGTCGCGACGCTCGTAGCTCGCGGCACTCTCGGGCGGCACGGGCCGGAAGCGCATGGTGCGTGGCTCGGCACCGCTGCCGAGCGGCAGGGCGATCAGGCCCGTCAGGGCCAGCGCGCTGGTCAGGAGAATCTGGGGGAGTCTGCACATCACTGGTTCCTCCGCTCGTCACGCTCTGGACGTCGGACGCCTCACTCGGGAGGGTTCGCCACCGGGCGGTCCAGGCCGCCAGGCGGGCCCTGTGGAGGGCGAGACCCTGGGCGTCCGGGACTGCGGCGGGGAGCCATCGTGTCGCGGGGCTGCTTTCACCGATGCCCCCCATACGCCGGAGGACTGCCCCGGGTTGCCCACCCGGGGATAAAACCGAAGGGGAGCCGCGTGTTGCGCGGCTCCCCCCGGCCACAGCGAGTCAACGAGAGCCTCAGTGGCTCATCGTGGAATCGGTCATCGTCGACATCGAATCCATCGCGGTGCTGTCAGCGGTCATCGTCGAAGTTTCAGTAGCAGCAGGCGTCGTCTCCTCCGCCTTCTTACCGCAGCCCACCGCGACGAACGCGAGGGCAAGCGCCATAAGCGCCAGAGCAAAAAGCTTACGCATCGTGTGCACGTTCACCTCCTCTCACGATGCTGATCTCGGCAACAGCCAAGAGCAGCCGTGTTTTTTCGAATGTTCAAAGCAAGTGCCCAGAAAAAAACACCACTGTGTGGAAAGCGGTGTCAGGTCGGCAGCGTCCTTGCGCATATGGGGTTGTGAGCGCTGCCAGAGTGCGTGAATCAAGCGGGATACACGCACTCCCTTCAAAGCGAACCGCAGGCTAGGGATGAAGTCCCCGCTTGTCAACTACTAATTGTTGGCGGCCGAGCGGGCGACAAACACCTAAGGTGTTTGACCACAACGACTTGACTCTTTGTTGATAGTCCTGATCACCGTCCGTGAGGGGGCTTCCCACCCCGCATCAGGCGCTGCGCCGGGGATTCGGGCAACGGTCGGAGCCCCGGCGGCGGATCGTGCAGGACGTGCGGCAGATAGAGCGCCAGACGGAATTCCGGGCTCGTGACCTCGGTGTGGCAGCCGCGGCAGGTGGCCTCGGCGACCTTGTTCCCGGTGTCCGTCCAGCCCCGGTGCCCGGTTCCCATGCCATGGCAGGCCTCGCACTGCACGTTGCCGTATCGCGCCGCGTCATCGGCGGTGCGAAAGCCGCCTGGCTGGCCGAATCCCGTGACGTGGCAGCCCACACAGGCCGGAGTGGATTCCTTGTGCTGGTCGACCAGCGTCTTCCAGGCCCTGGCATGCGCGGTCGTCTGCCACTGCGCATACTCGCTGGCGTGACACCGGATGCAGTTGGACATGCCCAGGAAGTGCGGCACCGTGGCACCCGGCGCGGTTGGCGCGCCCATCGCGGCATTGCGGGCGCGCATGTGCGCGTTGAGGGAGTCCTCGAATGACTTGACGCTCGCGGCCATCGCGGGCTGGTTCTGGACGCCCGGGTCGAGCACGAGCGTGCGTGCCGTGAGTGCCCCCACGGACTTGCCCTGCAGCGGTACGTCGATGGCGCCCACCTGCCAGCCCTGGACGCCTCCATAGACCACGGCGGCGCCACCCGCCCGGACGCCCTCCGGGAGCGCGGGCACGCCACCGCCGCCGACCACAAGATCGATGCCCGGGACGTGCACGGCGAGGCTCTCGCCCGCCACCTTGCCGAGTTGCGACAACAACACGACGAGGCGGGCACCCTCGGCACGCAGCGCGGCGACGGCCCTGCGGGCAGCGGGCTCGGCGAGGTCGATGCGCAACGAGTCGCGCGCGGGGCCCAGATCGGCGTCCTCGGACAGCAGACCGAACACACCGACCTTCATGCCTGCGGTCTCGATGATGCGCCAGGCTTCGAACGCCGGCTGGCCATCGGCGAAACGCACGACATTGGTGCTCACCAGCGGCACGCCCGCCGCGCGCGCGTTCTCACGAGCGAACGAGTAGCCAAAGCGCAGTTCGTTGACCCCGACACCTGCGGCCTGGGTGCCAAGCCTGGCCATGGCGGCCAGCATGAATGGCGCGGCCTCGCGCTCGTCGTCGGTGACCGGGAAGAAGTTCCCGGCGTCCAGCACCAGGACGTGCTTACGCACCGCGCGCACGCTGTCGAGGAACGCCGCGCGGCGAGCCAGACCGCCCTTGGGCGTATGACAGCCGCACGGGCTGGTCTTGCCCGAGACGTCGTTCGAGGTCACGACCAACAACCGCGAATCGCCGCCGCCGCAGCTGGCGAGCAGCGCCAGCACGGCCGCGGTCATGGCGACACGAGCGCCAAGGTGAACGCCGGAGCGGCCGCCAGCGTGAACGTCAGCGCCGGCCTCAGCTCGAGCCAAGTGCTTGCTCCAGGTCCGCGCGCAGGTCCTTGACGTCCTCGATGCCCACCGACAGCCGCAGCAGGCCGTCCTCGAATCCCATGGCAAGACGGCGCTCGCGCGGCACCGCGGCGTGCGTCATGGATGCCGGATGGCACACGAGACTCTCGACACCGCCCAGACTCTCGGCACGCGTGAACAGCTGGAAGCGGTCGAACATGGCGCGCCCCGCCTCGAGCGAGCCGTCGCCCGGGATGAACGAGATCATGCCGCCGAAGCCGCTCATCTGGCGCTTGGCGAGCTCGTGCTGCGGGTGAGTGGCAAGCCCGGGATAGAACACCTTGCGGACCCTGGGATGCTTCGCCAGCACCGCGGCCAACTCGCGCGCGTTCTCGTCATGGCGCTGCATGCGCACCGCGAGCGTCTTGGTGCCGCGCAGGCACAGGAAGCAGTCCATCGGGCCGGGCACCGCGCCGGCGGCATTCTGCAGGAAGCGCAATTGCTCGTGCAGCGCGTCGTCGCTGGTGAGCAGCGCACCACCGATCATGTCGCTATGGCCGTTCAGATACTTGGTCACGGAGTGGAACGCGACGTCAGCGCCGAGTTCCAGCGGGCGCTGGAAGTAAGGCGTCATGAAGGTGTTGTCGACAACGACCTTGATGTGTTTGGGCTTCGCCGCTCTGGCCACCGCGGCGATGTCGGTGAGCTGCATGAGCGGGTTCGTGGGTGTCTCCACGAACACCATGCGCGTGTTGGCCTGGAACGCGGCCGCGATGGCGTCGACGCTCGTGGCATCGACGAACGTGAACTCGAGCCCGTGCCGCTTCCAGACCTTGTCGAACAGCCGGAACGTGCCGCCATAGGTGTTCTGGCCGCACACGACGTGGTCACCGGCCGACAGCGTCTGGATGAGCGCGTTCGTGGCCGCGAGCCCCGAGCCGAAGCACAAGCCGTGCGTGGCGCCCTCGAGCCCGGCGAGGTTGCCCTCGAGCGCGGCGCGCGTGAGGTTGTGCGTGCGCGCATACTCGAAGCCTTTGTGGTGCCCGAGGGACTCCTGCGCGTACGTGCTGGTCTGGTAGATGGGCGTCATGACGGCGCCCGTCGTGGGGTCCGGCGACTGGCCCGCGTGGATCGCCCTGGTGCTGAGTCCGGCATCCGGCTTGAGCTTGGCCACTACTCCCCTCCCGCGATGAACTGCAGCATGTCGAAGCGCGTCAGGATGCCGGTAACGGCGCCGTCGCGCTGCACGAGCACGGCCGAGGCGCGAGTCGCGAGCAGCCTGGTGACCACATCCGCGGACTCGTCGGCTCCCACCACCGGCAGCGCCGGGCCCATGATGGAGTCGAGCGGGCGTTCGAGTGCGCCCGGATCGGCGAGCGCGGTCTTCAGGACGTCGGCATCGTCGAGCGTGCCCACGACCTCGGAGCCCCGGAACACCGGCAGTTGCGAGACGTCATGCTGCTGGATCAGAGCCAGCGCGCGCTTCAAGGGCTCGCCCGACTCGACCTTGAACAGCGTGCGCACGCGCGACGCCTTGCCACCGGCGATGTGCCCGGCATTGAAGCTCGACGGGTCGAGCAGGTGGTTATCCCGCATCCACTCGTCGTTGTGCACCTTGCTCAGGTAGCGCTCGCCGGTGTCCGGCAGCAGCACGACCACCAGATCATGGGGGCCGCAGTCCTTCGCGACTTGCAGTGCGACCCAGGCCGCCATGCCAGACGAGCCACCCACGAAGATGGCCTCTTCGCGCGCCAACGTGCGCGTCAGGTTCAAGCCATCGTGGTCGTTGCAGCTCAGGATGCGGTCGACGAGCGAGAAGTCGGTGGCGGTGGGGATGAAGTCCTCGCCGACACCTTCGATCTTGTACGTGTGCGCCTCGCTCATCTGCCCGGTCTCTTTGTAGTGCTTGAGGATCGAGCCCACCGGGTCGGCGCCGATGATGTGGATCTTGTCGTTCATCTTCTTGA
Source organism: bacterium (assembly GCA_031360075.1). Classification (GTDB taxonomy): domain Bacteria; phylum Eisenbacteria; class RBG-16-71-46; order RBG-16-71-46; family RBG-16-71-46; genus JAIOPA01. The sequence goes on from JANMAX010000309.1 coordinate 29,669, forward strand.
GATAGCGCGCCGTGCCGCTGATCGTGCCCCCCGTGCCCAAGCCGGCCACGAAGTGCGTGATGCGGCCCTTGGTCTGCTCCCAGATCTCCGGGCCCGTGCTGCGGAAATGCGCTTCGGGGTTCGCGGGGTTGTGATACTGGTTCATGAGCACGGCCCCCGGACGTTCGCTCGTGATGCGCTTGGCGACGCTGTAATAGCTGTCCGGGTGCTCGGGTTCGACCGCGGTGGGGCTCAGGAACACCTCGGCTCCGAACGCCTTCAAGAGGTAGACCTTCTCGCTCGAGACCTTGTCCGGCATGCAGAACGCCGCGCGATAGCCGCGCACCGCCGCGACCATGGCGAGCCCGAGGCCGGTGTTGCCCGAGGTGCACTCGACGATGGTACCGCCGGGCTTCAGGCGCCCGTCCTTCACGGCGGCGTCGACCATGGCGACACCGATGCGGTCCTTCACGCTGCCGCCGGGATTGAAGAACTCCAGCTTGGCGAGCACCGGGCAGGGCAGGTCGCGGGCCACTTTGCGCAGCCGCACGAGCGGCGTGTGGCCGACCGTGTCGAGAATCGATTCGGAGTAGTGCACGCCCTCTAGGACGTTGCTCACGGGGGTCGCTCCTGGGAAGGGTGAGACGAGTCTGGAGCGGCCGGCGCGCCCCGGAGGTGCAGACGGGGGCCGCATGCTCTGGGCCACGAAAGAGGTTAGGAGTGCGGCGTGGCATTGGCAAGCGGGCTCACTCGCGGGCTGCACGAAGGCCCCCGCGGTGACCGCGGGGGCCTTCGCCAGCAGCGCCCGACAGCGGAGTTCAGTGGCCGGAGCCCGACGCCTTCATCTTCTCCTTCGCCGGGTTCGGCGGGAGCGGCGGCATCACCGCCGGGACCTTGTGCAGGATGTGCGGCTGGTAGATCGCGAAGTTGAACGCCGGGCTGTTCGTGCTGGTGTGGCAACCCACGCACGTCGCTTCGGTGATCTTCACGGGCTGCAGCGGCATGGCCTCATGCGTCGTGCCCATGCCGTGACAACTCTCGCACTGCACGTTGCCGAGCTTCGGGGCGTCGTCCGCGGTCTGCAGGCCGCCAGGCTGCTTGTAGCCCACGACATGGCACTTCACGCACTCCGGCGTCGACTCCTTCTTCTGGTCGACGAGTGTCTGCCAGGCACGCGCATGGCCGGTCGTCTGCCACTGTTCGAATTCGGGCTGGTGACAGCGCTGGCAGACCTCGGAGCCCACGAAGTGGTCGACCGACTGCTTCTGCACCTGGCTCTCGCCGCCGGTCTGGAGCGGCGCCAGCAGGGCACGCTCCTTCTCGAGTCTGCGCATCTTGTCGTTGAAGGCGTCATTGAAGCTCTTGACCAACTGCAGGATCTCGGGCTTCTCGCCGACTTCGGGACCCAGGACGAACACATCGTTCTCGCCGGTCTGCATCTTCTTGGCCCCGTCCAGCGTGATCAGCGTGCGACCCATGTGCTGGCCCTGTTCGCCGCCGTAGCAGGTGATCGTGCTCTTGATCAGGCGGCCCTTCTGCAGCATCGGCACGTTGCGGCCCGCGATCAGCGCGTCGATGCCGTCGACGCCGCTGACGAGGTCCTCGGACTCGACCTTGCCGAGTTGCGAAAGCAACACGATGACGGTCGCGCCCTTCTTGCGCATCTCGGCGACGACGCGGGTGGCCGCCGCCGCCGGGTCTTCCACCGTGAGCGAGTCACGCGCCGGGCCCATGTCGACCTTGTCGCTGGTGAGCCCGAACACGCCGACGCTGACACCGCCCTTCTTGACGATGACGTACGGCGGCACGAGCGTCTTCTTGGTGGCCTTGTCCCAGACGTTGGCGCACACCATGGGCAACCGCGTGCGCTTCAACTGTGCCAGCAGCCAGCCGCGCCCGTACTTGAGCTCCTTCTCGCTCATGCCGGCTGCATCGGTGCCAAGGAGCACCATGCTGTCCATGAGGAACCATGCCTTGTCACGTGACAGGCTGTCGGCCTCTTCGGGGAAGAATCCACCAGCGTCCACGACCATGACCTGTCCGAACTGCGCCTTCAGGCTATCCGCGAAACTCGCCCGCCGGGCGAGACCCCCTTTGGGAGTGTGTCAACCACAGGGCTCGTTCTTGCCCTTGACGTCGGAGGTCGAGAGGATGACGAGCTTGTTGGGCTCGAGCACCCTGGAGGGAGCGGCGGCACCGAGCAGGGCCACGGCGATGGCCAGCGACAAGGCGGCGGCGATGAGACGCGACAGGTACGACTTCATAGGCGCTTTCGTCTCCTGAGTCGGGTGCGGCCCGAGTCGGACGGAACATGGCAGAGGCACGACAGACCCAGTGAGTCTAGGCACGCCCCCGGCGGGGGTCAAGGTCAAGTCCTCGTGTAGTTTGTACCGTTCCGGCAGGAACGCTCGGGGACGGTGAGCGATGCGTGCGAAGCGCTGGCGGCACAGTCCTGTGGCGGCCCCTCAGCCACCCTAAGGCGCCTGCGGCGTGCCCGCCGACTGCGGCTGCGCGTTCTTCACGTAGCGGTCGAACCAGTCGAGCGCGCGCGCCCAATAGTCGAGTACGGTCTCCTTGGCGGCGGGGCCGTGGTCCTCGTAGGGATACTCCACCAGTTGCACGGTCTTGCCCAAGCCGTTCAACGCTTCATACAGACGCTGGCTCTGGATCGGGTTCGTGCCGACGTTGGTGTCGTCCTGATTGTGCACCAGTAGCAGCGGCGACTCGATCTGGTTGGCGTACAGGAACGGCGACATGCCGAGGTAGGTATCGCGCGCCTCCCACAGGTTGCGCGTCTCGGCCTGGAACGTGAACGGCGTCAGCGTGCGGTTGTAGGCCCCGTCGCTGGCGAGACCGGCGCGGAATAACTTGGTGTGTGCCAGGCAGTTCACCGTGGAGAACGCGCCGTACGAGTGCCCACCGACGCCGATGCGAGCGCGGTCGGTGAATCCGCGACGCACGCACTCATCCACCGCGGCCTGCGCCGAGCGCTGCAGTTCGGCCACGTACTGGTCGTTGGTCCCGACGATGGCGAGGTCGGGCTTCACGATGGCGTAGCCCTGCGTCACGAGCACTTCGGGATTGAGCGCACTCTGCGACGGGAACCGGTTCGGCGAGGTGCGGTTCTGCGATGCAGCCGCCGCCGAGCGATAGTCGTTGGGATAGATCCAGAACAACGTCGGCAGCGGGGCCGACCCGGGCTTCCAGTCGGCCGGCAACACGACCTCGGCGTTCAGCACCACGCCGTCGTCGCGCTTGAACGTGAACTGCTGGCGCTGCGCCTTGGACAGCGCCTCGGCGGGGTTCGTGAACGCACTCACCGCCCGCGCGCTCGATTCACCGGCGCGGCGCAGGAACCAGTTGGGCGGCTCGGTGGCGGATTGCGCCAGCGTCAGGAAGCGCTTGCCGTCGGCGGACAGCAGCGTCACCGGGGCTTCGAGCCGGGACGGCTCGCTCTCGAAGACGCGCACTGGCGCGCCCCCGTCGAACGCGCAGCGGTCCAGCCAGGGCCGCTGACCGGCGGCGGCGTAGCCTTCACCGAAGCGGAAGAAACCCCTGCCGTCCGGGGTCACCCACGCCTCGCTGCCGTGGCGGCCCGGGCGCATGGCCAACGTGCCGGGCGCGTCGTAGACGCCTTCTGTGGAGCGGTACACCAGCACCTTGCGCTTGGCCGGCGACTTCGCGTCGAGCCAGCTCTGCCGTTCGATGCGGCGTGGCTCGTAGCCCTCGTCCAGCAGGAGCTTGGAGCCGTCCGAGGTGAACACGAGCCCCTCGAGCGGGAACTCGGTGCGCGTGACCTCCACCGCCGTGCCCGTGAAAGGCGCATCCAGGCGCAGGATGCGATCGGCGCCGGGCGGCGGCAGCGCGGTGTCGCGCACCGCGGCCTGCGCAGAAGCGCCCTGCTTGTCTTCCCACGATGCGAACCACAGCGACTTGCCGTCGGGCGCCCATGTGAACGCACGCGGCCCGAGCGGCGACACGCTGGCCACGGCGCTGCGGTCGTTCAGCGGCACGTCGCCCAATGCGATCGGCGCGCCGGCGCCCGCAACCGGCCACAACTCGACCTTGCGCGCGAACAGGTAGGCAGGGAACCCGAGCGGCGCGGGCAGCGTGAAGCGGTTCACCAGCAGGTATTTCTCGTCAGGCGAGATATCGCAGCCCGCGAGCGCGACTGGTGCGCCCAGCTTGCGCACCGTGCCGCCGTCGAGCGGCACGAGCGCCAGCTGCGCGGTGACCGTGAACGCGAAGCGCGCCTGGTCGTCCGGCGAACGCAGCACATCACGTGCGGTGCGCTGCGGCGTGGCGCGGCCCGAGGAAGTCCGGACGCTGGGTCCGTCCGGGACCCGCGAAGGGTTCGCGAGCGGGCCGGTCCCGACCACGAGCGCCGCAAACACGCCGGTGTCGTCGTTGGACCACTCGAGCACACTGCTCACGGCATGCAACTTCACTCCGTCGATGCGCCGTGCGGCTCCGCTCGCGGCCTCGACGATCCACAGCTCCCCGCCGCCCTTGGCGAACGCCACGCACGCGACGCGATCACCCTTGTTGGACCAGCGCACCGTGCCCAGGCGCACGTCGGCGGGCAACTTGGCGCGCACCTGTGCTCCGTCCGCGACCCGGTAGAACGACAGACCGGCCGCGGCGTTCTTGAGCCCCGCGCGGTTGGCCCACAACTCGGGCAGCACCTCGAGGCCGGCGAGCTTCACCACCGGCTCGGCCAGCGTCTCGATGGGAATGAGCGAGCGCAGGTCGGAGACCGCGAGCCACGCCCCATCGGGCGACGAATTCGGCGCGCCGCGTGGCACGCGCGGTGCCGTGAGCAGGTCGGCGACCGCCGCCGGAGGAGTGCGATAGCCGGAGTCGTCCGCTGCGCGCGCGATCGGCGTGGCGAGGACGGCGAGAGTCAGCAGGACGACGGGACCAAGTCGCATGGGATGCTCCTCGAACGTGTGTGCGGTATGAGCCACCGGCGTGGGATCTGGAGCCCGGAGCACGGGAATGTAGCGCTCCAGCGGGGGCAAGGGCCACTTCGGCACACGCGCCTCACGGGCGTGTCGATGCCTGCGCCCGGCGCGGCGACGCCGGCTGGGTCCGGGAGTCCGGCCACCAGCCGCGACCCGGGGGGCCAGGCTACGGACACGCATCCCGGTCCGGCGCATGCGTTCGCGCGCCAACTCCGATACTCTCCGTCCCCCATGGACCACTACGAGACGCTGAACGAGACCGAGTGGGCGGAGATCGACCGCATCCACGAACTGCTCGACGAAGCCCAGGTCGAGGACGCCCGTGCGGCGCTCGACGAACTCCTGCGCAAGCGCCCCGGGCATCCGGACCTGCGCATCGAGGACGCCACGCTCAAGCTCGAGGAGGCCGAGCCGCACCAGGCCCTCGCCGCGCTGCAGGGCGCTGAGCGTTCGGCGGACCCGGCGCGCTTCTTCTACCTGCGCGCCGCCTGCTACCACGAGCTGTCGCGCTTCGCCGAGGCCGAGACCGACGCGCTGCGTTCGGTGGCCGTGCACCCCGGCTATGCGATGGCGCACGACCTGCTGTCACGCATCCGCGACCATCTGGGTGACACCGAGGGCGCGGCCGAAGCGGCCGAAGCGGCGGCCGAGCTGGACGACGAGAACTTCCCCGAGCCGCTCGAGGTCGAGGATGAGGAGTTCGACGCGCTGGTCGAGAAGGCCGTGGCCGACCTGCCGGCCAAGGTGCGCGAGAAGCTCGACGAGATCCCGGTGCTGGTGCAGGCCCTGCCGAGCCCCGAGATGTTGACCGATGAGAACCCGCCGCTGACGCCCGACCTGCTCGGGCTGTTCGTCGGCCGGCACCTGTTCGCGCAGCTGCCGACCGCGGTGCCGGGCGCGCCGGGGGCGATTTTCCTGTTCCGACGCAACCTCATGCGCGCGTGCTCCGACCGCGAGGAACTCGAACGCGAGGTGCGCATCACGGTGCAGCACGAGGTCGGCCACCTGCTCGGGCTCGATGAAGACGAGCTGGAGGACTGGGGGCTGGCGTAGGTCCAGCCGCGTGCATCAGCTCACTCGATGACGACGGTGCCCTTCTCCATGTTCATGCCGCAGGCGTAATGCAGCGTGCCGGGGCTCACGCCGGCCAGGTCGATGCGCACGGCCACGTTCAGCGGCAGATCGTACTTCTTGCCGGTCTCGGCGAACACGGCTTCGGTCGCGCACGTGTTGTCGCTCTTGCGCGTCATCACGAGCACGGCCGACTGGCCCTTCTTGAATACGACTTCCTTGGGATCGAAGCCCATCTCCGTGACGGCGACCTGGATCTCCTTGGGGCCGGCGGGCGTACACCCGGCCATGAGCGCGAGTGTGGCGATGGCAATCAGACGGCGCATCGAAGTTCTCCTTGGCGATTGGTGGCCGCTCGCGCGGCGACGGATTTACGGTGATCGGGCTGGTTCCAGACAGCGCTGCGGCCGGGACTTCACGTGAACCTACGCAATCTGAGCGACGACGTCACCACCGAGACGCTCGAGAGCGCCATCGCGAGCGACGCCAGCATGGGGTGCAGCGTGCCCTGCCAGCCGAGCCACGGCCCCCACAGGCCACCGGGCGCGAATACCGGCACCAGCACACCGGCCGCGACCGGGATCAATACGACGTTGTAGGCGAAAGCCCAGAACAGGTTCTGGCGGATCACCTGCAGCGTGCGCCGCGACAGCCGGAGCGCTGTCGGCACCGAACTGAGGTCGCCCGACAGCAGCGTGAACGCGCTCGCCTCCATCGCGACGTCGGTGCCGCTCGCCATCGCCAGTCCAACGTGCGCGCGGGCCAGCGCGGGCGCGTCGTTCAGGCCGTCCCCCACCATGGCGACGCGGCGGCCCTGCCGCTGCAGCCGTTCGATCGTCGCGGCCTTCTCGCCCGGGATCACTCCGGCCAGCACGCGCGCCGGATCGATGCCGGCGAGTGCCGCCACCGCCGTGGCGGTGCGCGCGTGGTCACCGGTCAGGAGCCAGACCTGCACCCCTTGTGCGCGCAGTTCGCCGACGACCGCGGCGGCCTCGGGCCGCAGCGAGTCGGCCAGCCCCAGCAGGCCGAGCAACTCGCCGTTCTCGGCCACCGCGATCACCGTTCGGCCGGCGCTCTCGAGCCGCTCGCGTTCGCCCGCCAGTGCACCATCGGAGGCCCCGAAGTCCTCGAGCATCGCGGACGTGCCCGCGGCGATCGCGCGCCCGTCCGCCATGGCGTAGACGCCCTTGCCCGGCACGGCGCCGAAGTCGTCGGAGTCACGAGGTCCCGCGCCGCGCTCGCGTGCGCCGCGCAGCACCGCGAGCGCCAGCGGGTGCTCGCTGCGGCGTTCGGCGGTGGCGGCCGCCGCCAGCAACCGCGCCGGTTCGACGCCCGGGGCGGTCACGACATCGCTCAACTGCAGCGCGCCGAGCGTGAGCGTGCCGGTCTTGTCGAACACGACCGTATCGATGCGCTCGGCGCGCTCCAGCGCACCCGCGTCGCGCGCCAGGATGCCCAACTGCGCGCCACGCCCGGTCGCCACCACCAATGCCGTGGGTGTCGCCAGCCCCAGCGCGCACGGGCACGCCACGATCAGCACCGCCACCAGCTTCAACAGGGCCGCCGGCAACCCCGCGCCACTCGCCCACCACACGGCGAACGCCAGCACGGCCAGCCCGATGACCACCGGCACGAACACCGCGGCGATACGGTCGGCGAGCCGTTGCACGTCGGCCTTGCTGGTCTGGGCGCGTTCCACCATGGCCACCACCTGCATGAGCATGGAGTCGGCGCCGACTTTCTCGGCACGCATGCGGAACGCGCCGGTGCCGTTCAGGGTCCCGCCCGTCACCGCGTCGCCGGCGGCGACCTCCACCGGAAGCGCTTCGCCGGTCACGAGCGCGCGATTCACGCTCGAACGGCCGTCCAGCACGCGGCCGTCGACCGGCACACGCTCGCCGGGGCGCACCACGAGCACGTCGCCGGCCTGCACCGCGTCGAGCGGCACCGACTCCTCGCGTTCGGCCACCACACGCAGCGCGGTGCGCGGACGCAGGTCGAGCAGCGCACGCATGGCGCGTGACGTGCCGCCGCGGGCGCGCGATTCGAGCATGCGGCCCAGCAGGATCAACGCCACGATGGTGACCGAGGTATCGAAGTACAGGTCGGGCCCGGCACCCGCCATGCCCGGCATGCCTGCCGGGAGCCCGCGGCCGGGGGCCGCGAACGGGCTGAAAGCGTACAAGCCGAAAACGGAATAGCTGAACGCCACCAGTGTGCCCAGGCCCACGAGCGTGTCCATGTCGGGCTGCAGCCGGCGGATGCCGCGCCCGAGTCCGCGCAGGAACGGCCAGCCGGCCACGAACTGCACCGGCAACGCGAGCGCGAACTGCGCCAGCCCCTGCTGCCACGGCGTGCCGGGCAACAGCGCCGGCGCCAGCATGCCGATGTGCGCCACCACGAAGACGCCGGCGCCGAAACCGGCGGCGATCATGAACCGCCGGCGCACCACCGCTTCCTCGCTGGCACGCTCTTTCTGCTCGGCATCGTCCGCCACCGGGCTCGTGACCGGGAATGCGTCATAGCCCGACGAGCGGATCGCGGCGGCGAGCGACGCTGGCAGTGCCTCGAGCGCGCTCGGCGCCACCACGACATCGGCCTCGGCACGCTGCGTGGCGAGGTTGACGCGCGCGGCGAGCACCCCGGGCACCGCGAACATGGCTTGCTCCACGCGCGCCACGCACGAAGCGCAATGCATGCCCGAGATGCGCAGCCGCACGGTCTCGCTGACCGGTGCGGCGGCGCTCTCGCGGCGGATGGCTGCCAACGGGATGAAGGTCGACA
>JANMAX010000319.1:0-2381 GCA_031360075.1 bacterium
GGTGCGCGGCCCGCATGCCTGACCCAGGCCGACATGAATCGCGATGGCCGCGTCGACCTGTTGCTGGCCGACCAGGGGTTCAACAACGTGGCGGTGCTGCTGGGCAATGGCGATGGCTCGTTCGGCTCGCATGGCGAGTTCGATACCGGGCTGTTCCCAGCGGGCATCGCACTCGGCGACCTCGACGCCGATGGCGCCCTGGACCTGGCCGTGGCGGACAACCGGTCGGATCAGGTCTCGGTCTTGTTCGGCGACGGCAACGGCATGTTCAAGCCGACGATCGACTACGTCGCAGGCGTGGGGCCATCCGCCGTGGCACTGGGCGATCTCGAGCAGGACGGCCATCTGGACATCGTCGTGGCGAACGGGACTTCGAGTACGGTGAAGATCCTGCTCGGCCACGAAGACGGCACGTTCACGCCCGGCCCCGGACTGCTCGGCGGTGAGTTCTTCGTGGGAGTGAATCCAGTGTCGATCGCGGTCGGCGACCTGAACTCCGATGCCACACCCGACATCGTGACGGCCAACTACGACGACAACTCCCTCAGCGTGATGCTGGGGGTCGGCGACGGCACGTTCCCGCTGCGGCAGCAGGTGCTGGTGGGCACGCGCCCCACGCACGTGCTCATGGCCGACATGACGCAGGATGGCTTGCTGGACTTGATTGTCACGAACCAGGGCTCCAACAGCGTGATGACGTTCCCCGGGCTGGGCGATGGCACGTTCGGGCTGCGCACCACGGTGCCCGCCGGCGGCAGCCCCGCGGGTGCGGCGGTCGGCGACCTGAACGGCGACGGAAAGCTGGACCTGGCCGTGGCCAACGAGTCCAGCAAGAGCGTGTCGGTGTATCTGGGCAGCGGCCGCGGCAGCTATGGCTCGAAGCGCGAGTTTCCCGCGGGCGTGTCGCCCGTGGCGGTGGCCATCGGCGACTTCAGCGGCGACGGCAAGGCCGACGTAGCCGTGGTGAACGCCGACAACAACACCGTCACGCTGCTCACCGGCACGGGGACCGGCGTGTTCAATGGCAAGACCGACTATGGCACCGGCGCACTGCCCTCGTCGTTGGTGGCCGGCGACCTGAACCGCGACGGCAGGCTGGATCTCGCGGTCGCGAACGCGACTTCGAACAGCATCACGGCACTGCTGGCCACCGGCGGCGCCGTCTATCTGGACGCGCCGCCCAGGCCGCGTGCGTTGCCAAGCGTGCTGCAGGTGCTGGCACCGCGCCCGAACCCGACACGCGGCGCGAGTTCATTGCAGTACAGGCTGCCGAGCGCGCGAGCCGTCTGGATCGACGTGCTCGATGTGGCCGGCCGCCACGTGCGTGCGTTGCGCAGTGGCAACATGATGCCGGCCGGAGCGCACAGCGCACTGTGGGACGGTCGCGACGACGGCGGTGCCCCGGTGCGTGCGGGCGTGTACCTGGTGAAGGTGCGCGCGGGGGGAGAAGAGGGCACGCAGAAGGTCGTGCGGGTGGAGTGAGTTGGCGGACAGCCCGCCGTCCCGTCCTGTCGCGCACCAGTTCACCCACCAGTTCACAATGGTGATGCCCCGGCGGGGGTGCAGGCTCGGGCCGGCGTGATGCCGTCTGATGGGGCGCACCCTCACGCCGGGAGCCCCCACGTCGCTTCACACATCGTCCGCTCGTGTTGCAACTGGCGTCCGCCGCGCTGCTGCTGCCCTTCGTGTTGGGCGGGTGTGCGCTGCCGGTTCGCGCCAACACCCCGTGCTGGAACAACGCCTTCGGCGGTTCGGCTGCGGTCGGCACCCACGCGCAGCCGATCACCGTGCGCACGAGCTTCCCAGGCGAATGCGATCGCAGGCGACCAGGCGACGCGTGCCGTGAGGGGCATCCTGAGGCCGTAGGGACGCCGGAAGCGCATAGCTTCCTTGACCGAGCTCGCGGGCGGTGCACGATGCGCGCGCGGCGTCGCGCGGGCCGGCGGATGAGCATGAAGAATTCGTTTGACAGCTTCTCGGAGCCGCACAGGCCTCATCGCGAGGCTCGCTCGCTGGACGCGCTGCAGACGTCTTAGCACGGCCGCGCATCGGCTCGCGCGATGTGCACCCGCACAATTGTCGTCGGGCCCCGCGTTGTGCGCTGTGCGCGCAGCGGTCGCAGCCCAGGATGCGCATGATAGGGTTGGCGCTCGCCCCCGCGACTGAGCCCCCGTTGCGGAGTTTTGTCATGAAGACCAAGAAGGCCATGCAGGCCAGCGCATCTGCCTCGCTGCCGGCAGCCGCCGGCTCGGTTTCGTCGAACGCGTATGACCTGAAATCCTGCGTGCTCAAGTCCCGCCGCGTGTCCAAGCTCTCGGCGGCGGCGCTGCTCACCGAGTTCGCCTCGACCCTGGCGCGCGACCGGGGCACCACGGTCGACC
>JANMAX010000320.1:0-26643 GCA_031360075.1 bacterium
AAATCACGCGGATCGGGGACGAAACCCGGCCGTGGGGGGTTTTCGGCGCCCGCGCGCCCGCGGGGTGTACGCGCGCGCGCGCGCCGATACCCGCGTGCGGCGCGCGGTCACCAGATGACCACACGCACGTCGTCCCCGCGGTACATGCTGTCGCCGGGCTTGATGCCGAAAGCGGCATAGAACTCGGGGATGTTGGCGAGCGGACCATTGACACGCAGGAATCCCGGAGCGTGCACGTCGGTCATGAGCTGCTGCTGCAGCGCTTCAGGACGGCGCTGCCCAAGCCACGACAGCGCGTAACCCAGGAAATAACGCTGATCCGGCGTGAAGCCGTTGATCATCTCGCCCGACTTCCACTGCTCGGTCTTCTTGAACGCCTCGTAGCCGAGCACGACACCACCCAGGTCGGCGATGTTCTCGCCCAGCGTGGCCTGGCCGCGGACGTGCCGGCCGCCGATGACGTAGGCACTGAACTGGTCCGCGAGACGCTTGGCGCGGGCGGTGAACTGCGCCGAGTCGGAGTCGGTCCACCACGGATTCAGGTTGCCGTACGCGTCCGACTGCCGGCCTTCGTCGTCGAAACCGTGTGTGAGCTCGTGCCCGATGGTGGAGCCGCCAGCGTAAGAGTACAGGATGGCGTCATCGACCAGGGAGTCGGGGATGCCCGGCAGCATGAACGCCGCCGCGGGCAGCACGATCTCGACCTTGGAGCCGTCGTAATAGGCGTTGTAGGTCTGCGGCGTCATGTCCCACTCGGTACGGTCGATCGGCTTTCCGAGCTTGTCGGCCTCGTGCCGGAACCACCACGTCTTGACCGCGACCTGGTTCGCCACGTACGACGTCCGCCCGATGTCGAGCGAGGAGTAATCGCGCCAATGGTCGGGGTAGGCGACCTTGCGCGTCACCCTGTCGAGCTTGCCCAGGGCAGCCTGCTTCGTGACCTCGCTCATCCACGGCAGCGCGCGGATGCGGTCGCGGTAGACACTGATGATGTCCTCGGTCAGCTTCTCGTAGCGCGCCTTGGTGGCGGGTGAGCAGTACTGCTTCACCCACTCCTGGCCGACCAGTTCGCCGATCGCGGCTTCGGTCGCATCGAGCATGCGCTTCCAGCGCGGGCGCTGCACCCTGGTTCCCGACAGCGCCATGCCGTAGAAGTTGAAGTGCTCCTGGTCGAACGGCTGCGACAGGTCCGAGGCGAGCTCCGTGACCACGGTCCAGCGCAGGTAGGACTGCCACTCGGACAGGCGGGCGACGGCAAGGCACGAGTCGACCTGCTTGAAGTACTCCGGCTGGCCCACGATCACCGTGTCCTGGACGGGCACGCCCATGCTGGTGAATTGCGCCACCCAGTCGATGGTCGGCGTGAGTTTGTTGAGCTGTGCCAGCGACAGCTTGTGGTAGTTGGCCCATGGGTCGCGGCGTTCCTCGAGCGTGCGCGAGCGAGCGGCGAACGCCGTCTCGAGCTTCATGACCGCGGCCGCGGAGTTGTTCGAGGCCGCGGAGTCCTCGCCGAGCAGCGCGAACATCGCCACCAGGTGTTTCGAGTACTGCGAGCGAACGCGCTTCGTGGTGCTGTCCCTGCCGAAGTAGTAGCCGCGGTCCGGCATGCGAATGCCGCCCTGGGACAGATGCACGACATAGTGCTCGCTGTTCTTCTCATCCTGGCCGACGTAGAGGGCGTACAGCGGGCCGAAACCCATGGACTGGAAGCGGGCCACCAGCCTGAGCATCTCCGTGCGCGTGTGGATGTCGTTGATCATGGTCAGGTACGGCTTGAGCGGGAGCGCGCCAGCCTCGTCGATCGCGACCGAGTCCATGCCCGTGGCCCAGAAGTCGCCCACCATCTGTGCGCTCGAGCCATGCGCGGCCTTGGAACGCGCGGCGGCCTCGCAGATCTGCATGCGCTGACGGTAGGTCTCCTCGTTGACGAGGTTCGCGATGCCCCAGCCACGCTCGGACGGCGGGATCGGGTTGTCCTTGATCCAGCGGCCACAGGCGTACTTGAAGAAGTCGGCGCCGGGCGCGACGGACGTGTCCATGTTGCGGACAAGCGGATCGAGCGTCTGCGGCAGCCTCGGGCCGGCGTGCGCGGGGACGGCGGCGAACAGCGCGGCGGCGACCACGCACAGCAGAGTCAGTGGTCGCGAGGTGGTGGCACGCATCTCGAGGTTTCCCTGCATCGGCTTCCCCTTCCATGGACGTCGGGTACGATTCCGGGGCGCACATTAGAGCGGGGCGACCGGCCCCGCCAGTGGAACCGGCACGGCGCTTGGCCAGCAGCGGACGAGCGCGGCCGGGTCGATGCAGCACGCGATAGTCCGGGTTCCAGGAGCTGGCGGTCCGACCACGGGAGACGATCCCGGCCAGGCACGGCCGTCCCGAACGCGAAACAGGAGGTCCGTTTCCGGGCCTCCCGTCCGTCACCCGGTGCATGAGCGGCTGGGGCTACGCCGCGTTCGCCACATCCTCGTCTTCGTCATCATCCTCGGAGGTCGGCGCGCCGTGGTTACCGGCGTGCGGGAACTCCACGATGTTGCCGCGCACGCGCACGGTCGTGCGGCTCGCCTCGCGCAAGTCCTCGATGGCCGACTCGGCCTGGCGCACCAGCGACTGCAGTGAGCCCGCCTTCTCGACCGCCTGGTCGACCAGCACCTTCTGGCCCTCCAGGATCTCGAGACTCGAACGCACTTCCACGAGCAGGGCATCGGCGCGCGACAAGCGCTCCTCGGCCTGCCCCACCTGGCGCTTGCGTTCCTCGAGCGTGTGCTTCGTATCGCGCATCTGCTTGAGCTGGCCGAGCACGTCCTTCAGGACCGTGCGGCCTTCCTCCAGTTCCTGGTGCGCCGAGGTGATCTCGCGCACGTGCGTCGAGGTCTTCTCGGCCATGGCGAACATGCGGTCCAGATCACCCTGCAGCGACTCGATGGTGCCCTGACGGGAGGCGATCAGCTCCAGCGAACGCGAGATCTCCTGCTCGGTCACGTCCCACTTGGACATGCGCAGTTCGAAATCGCCGAGGCGCTTTTCGACCGTGCGCAGGTTCTGCGCGCGGTCCTCCAGCTGCGATGCCAGCTCGTCCATCTCGAGCACGCGCTGGTCGGCGCTGCCCAGCATCTGGCTGAGCTTTGCGGTGACGGTCTCCAGCTGGGCACCGGCATCGGCAGCTTGCTCGCGCAACTCCGAAGCGCGGTGCAGCTCCTTCGACGCTTCGCCGAGCGCGTTCTGGCGCTGTTCGATCTCCTTGCGCAGGGCGCGCGTCTCATCGGCGATGTGCTCCACCGAATCGCAGCGCGTCTGGATCGTGGCCACCGTGCGCTGGACCTCGTCGGTCTGCGACAGGACCTGATCGACGTTGGCCGTGACACTGGCGATCGTGCTCGCCACCCGCTCGGCGGTCTCGGCCTGTTCGCCGAGGCTCACGAAGCGCTGCTCGGCGGCTTCCATGCGCTGTGCCAGCTGCTGGCCACGCTCGTCCATGCGGGCGCTGAGCGCGCCCAGTTCCGCGAGGCGGCGGTGCAGGTCGTCCACGAACTCCCGCCGCGTCTCGATCGAAGCGGTCGAGTCCTGGATCCGCTGGGCCTGCTTCTGCACGACCTCGAGCACTGGCTCGTAGGCCTTCAGGTCGGTGAAGCGGTTGCGCAGGTCCGACACCGTCGTGACGACGTCATCCAGCCAGCGCCGGGTCTCGCCCTGGCCCTGACGGACGCGCGACAGCTCGCCCTGGGCCAGCTGCATCTGCTCGAGCGCGTCCTTGACGATGGCATGCGAGCCGGACAGCTTCGCCAGGTCCGCGAGCCCGGACTCGACCGCGCTGCGCGATGCCTCGATGCGCGCCACCTGCTCGTGCACCGACTTGGCGGTCTCGGCGGTGGTGTCCAGTTCGCGGCGCATGGCGTGCAGCTTCGCCATCTCGCGGTCGACCTGACCCACCTCCTGCGACAGCGACAGCAGCTGTGAGGCCACCGCCTGCACCTGGTGCTTGAGTTCGCCCATCGCCATGCTCGACTCGTTCAGGCTCTTGAATCGGTGCTCGCTCGTGGTCAGCTCGCCACGCAGGTCGGCGACGCGCTGGCTCACGGACTCCAGACCGCGGCCCTCGAAGTCGAAGCGTTCCACCGTGTTCTTGAGCTCGTCGGTCACCGACGACAGCTCCTGCCGGGTCGCCACGACCTGCTCATGCGCCTGGCGCTGCAGCTGCGTGATCTCGCTCGAGCGGTCGATCACGGCCTCATGCAGCGAGCGCAGGGCCGCGACCTGCTCGGCAAGGGCGGTCAGCGATTTCTCGTTGTCCTTTTGCTGGCGCACGCCGGCATCGATGTTGCGCATGGCGCGGTCCAGATGCTCAGTCTGCGTGAGCGCGCGGTCGAGCGCTTCGCGATGCGCCTCGAGCGCGGCGGTCTTCTGCGCCACCGAGTCGCCGAGCGCCTTGAGCGTCACCATCTCGCGCTTGAGTTCATCGACACGGTTCTGCACACCGTCCAAGCTCTTCACGGACATCTCGACGCCCTCGACCCGGCGCTCCTTGTCGCTCAGCGAGCGGCCCAGTTCGTCGCGGCGGCGGTCCATGGCCTCGAGCTTCGCGAGCGCACCCTTCTGCGCGTCGAGCAGGCGCTCGTGCTGGTCGCGCAAGCGCGCCATGCGTTCGACCGCGCCCTCGAGCTCGCCGCGCAGCGACGCGGCATCCCCGCGCAACAGCTGGAACGGCTTCTCGACTTCGAGGAAGCCGGTCAGGCGCTCCTTGAGCTCGGCGGCGAGGTCGACCTTGCTCACGAGATCGGCCATCGACGACTCGATCTTCTGCGAACCCTCGAGCGCGCTCGACAAGCGCGACTCGGCCCACTGCGTGCTCTTCGTGAGACCTTCGGCGCGGTCCTCGAGGTTCTGCAACAGCTCGGACAACTTCACGAGCCCCTGGAAGCGTTCTTCCATGTGGCTGACACGCGTCTTCATGGCCTCGAGTTCGGCTTCGGTCTGCGCGAGCGGCTCACCCAGCTTGCGCAGGCGGTCGGCGCCGGCCTTCGAACCTTCGACCAGGGCTTCATAGCGTTCGCGTTCGGCTTGCATCTCGGCCAGCACGGCCCGCAGGGCATCGAGCGTTTCCTGGTCCTTGGATCCGTTCCCCATGAGGTTCTTGAGCAGCGGCTTCATGGTTCGCTCCTTCATAAGCTTGCGCTCGTTCGGCACTCTGGAAGATGCCGTTCGAGCTGCGGAGGGTGGGCAGCTCGTCAGACCCCGGTTATCGGCAGGGGGCACTCGGTTCCTGTGGGCGAAATGGCGCCACGCGATCGAACGGGCCCGCCGTGCCAAATGGCGCTCGCGTCATTCCTTCGGTGATGCTTCTAACTCGTTGTGTAGTAGCGCTGAACAACCGGACCCAAGTTCGGTCCCACACGCTGGCCGCAGCTCGATGTATCTCACGTCCACTTCGGGCCACCTCTTGATGCGAGAGCGCCGGAGGAGAGACCGGCCCGCGGGCAACCCTGGCCTGCGAACCTGCTTCCGCATCGTGGCCACCATGGTTCCCACCCGAACCGCCACGGAGAGAGAGAGAACATGAAGCGTATCACCGCGGCACTCCTGCTCCTGCTCAGCATCGCAACCAGCGCCTCGGCGCTCGGCGTGCAGGGGAATGTCGTCAACGGCTTCGGCGTGCCGATGTACCCGTGCGATATCGACGTCACCGATCGCACCACCAACACGATTGTCGCGGGCATCGCTGATTCGACCGTCGCGAACGGCAACTACAATCTCGTGCTGCCGAACGGGCGCTACAACATCGTGTTCAAGCCACGAATCGGCTCGCATGTCTTCCAGGGCAGCCTGATCGACCAGCGCGTGAACAACAACACCACGGTGGTCAACCTGTTCCTCCCCGTCGGCCACTACGTGAGGGGCAAGGTCGTCGGCACCGATAACAGCGGCCTGTCCATGACGAACCTCCGTCCGCGCACGCCAGCCAATGTCGCGCCTGTAAACGTGCAGGACGATGGCACGAACCTGGACGGCACGTTCAACACCTTGGTGGACCCGGGCGTCTGGGACTTCCAGGTCATCCCGCCGAACGCTTCGCACAAGGTCCCGCGCGTCATCGAGGGGCTCGACATCACCGCCGCGGACGTCGATCTGGGCAATGTCGTGGTCGTGAACGGCAGCATCATGACGTGCAGCATCACGGACCCCACGCTGTTCCCGCTCGCTGGCGCGAGGCTCATCGTGCGTACGGTGCCGGGCCGCAACAAGGTGTTCGTGCCGTTCAACAACACGGTCGCCACCGGGGTCGTCACGGCCGTGCTACCGATCGGCTCGACATTCGACTTCATCGCCGTAGCGCCGCCGGGCTTCACCACCAGTTACGCCACCCTGACGCAGTACAACGTCCTGGTCGGTGCCACGGATGTCACGCTTCCGAACTTCGCCCTGCCGATCGGCCGTGCGCTCTCGGCGCACGTCATCGATGGTGGCACGCTGGCGAACATCTTCAACGCCGACATCGACGTCGACACGTGGCTGCCGACGACCTACCCGCGCATCGAGACCCCCAACGACTTCACGGACGCCTTCGGCAACGTCACGGTCACGGTCGCGAGCGGCACCTACCGCATCACGATCAACCCGCCGGTCGCCACCAAGTGCCTGCCGGTGCGCATCAACAACTTCTCGGTGGGCGCCGCCGGCCTCAATCTGGGCAACGTCGCGTGCCCGAAGGGGCACTGGCTCGATGTCCACGTCGTCGAGGAGGGCACCGGACTGCCCATGGCGGGCGTGAATCTGGACCTCGACAACATCGATACCGGCGTGAAGCTCACCACGGTCGGCGACATCACCGATGCGGCCGGCTTCGCCCGCCTGGTCACGGACAACGCGTTCTACAAGCTGAAGGCGATCCCGGCCACGGCCGCGAACGACACCGCTTGGTCGCTGGGTGGCATGCGCACGCTCACCGACACGTCGATCACCGTCGTCATGCCGCGCAGGGGTGTCCTGGGAGTCGGTGGTCCGTCCGTCACGGGCCTGAGGCTCGCGGCGCCGTGGCCCAATCCCACGCACGCCGGGATGAACTTCGCATTCGCCGGTCGCGGATCCGGCCGCATCGACATCCTCGACGTCATGGGCCGCCGGGTGGCGACGCCATGGCAGGGTGAGCTCGGCGGCGAGCAGACCGTGCGCTGGACCGGCCAGGACGACCAGGGCCGCGCGGTCGCCAACGGCGTCTACTTCGCCCGCCTGCAGGTCGGGCCCCAGCACAGCGTCCGCCGCCTCGTCATCTCACACTGACACCCACGCGGCGGATGCCACGCGCCCCCGGCCGGTCCATCCCGGCTGGGGGCGTCGTGCTGCGGTCCCGCTCGGGCCCGCCCGCACGGCTGGTCTATTTGCGCCGGCCCCACGTGGCGGGCGGCGGTTCGTGCATGCGGCGCTCGACCGGCTTCTCCGCCAGCTGCTTCAGCGCGATCTCGACTGCGCGCTCCAGTTGCGCATCGTGGCCCGCGACGACATCCTTGGGCCAGTTCTCGACGTCGACGTCGGGTGCGACCCCTTCGTTCTCGACCGCCCAGCGGCCGTCCGCGGAGAAGTAGCCGCCGCGCGGCGCGATCATGGAGCCGCCATCCACGAACACCGGCGTGTCGGCCGTGTGCACCAGCCCGCCCCAGGTGCGCTTGCCGACGATGGTGCCGAGCTTCCGGGCGCGGAACATGTACGGCAGGTAGTCACCGCCCGAGCCGGCCATCTCGTTCACGATCATGACCTTCGGACCCCAGATGCCGGCGGCCGGGCTGGTGAACGGCACACGGTCGCCGGCGACGTTATTGAAGTAGCCGTCGAACGTCCGTGCCATGACCTCGACCATGTAGTCGGCTGCGGAGCCGCCGCCGTTGTAGCGCTCGTCGACGACCATGCCCTGCCGATCCTGCTGCGAGAAGTAGTAGCGGTTGAAGCTTGCGTATCCGGGCTGCCCGGTGTTGGGTAGGTGCACGTATCCGAGCTTGCCCGCCGACAGCTTGTCGACGAGCCGGCGGTTCGACTCCACCCACGCGCGTGTGCGCAGGCCCTGCTCGTTCGCCACCGGCACCACCGTGACCGTGCGCGCGCCGTCCAACGACGGCTTGTCGTTGAGCGTCAGCACGGTCTGCTTGTTCGCGGTGCCATCGAGCAGGCGGTACAGGTTGTCGGTGCCGCGCAGTTCCCCGCCGTTCACGGCCACCAGGTAGTCGCCTTGAGCCGCCTTGAGCCCGGGGGAGGCGAGCGGCGCCTTCAACTCGGGATTCCAGTTCTCGTTGTCATAGATGCGCGTGATGCGATAGCGCCCCGACTCCACGGCAAAGTCCGCACCCAGCAGGCCGCAGGGCGATGCGGGCACTTCGGGCATGTCCCCGCCGCGCACGTAAGAGTGCCCGATGGCGAGCTCGGCTCCCATCATGTCGAGCAGGTAGTTCAGGTCCGCGCGGTGGCGGACGTGGGGCAGGAAGCGCCCATAGCGCTCGCGCATCCTCGGCCAGTCGCTGCCGTGCATGTTCGGCACGTACAGGTAATCGCGCTGGTTGCGCCAGCCCTCGGCGAAGATCTGCGCGAACTCCTGCACCGGGTCGACGAGCATGCGCAAGGCGTACGTCAGCTTGCCCGCGCCGGCGGCGGGCGGGGCCTTGTCGGCATCCGCGAGGTAGAGCGCGGGCGGGACCGGGCGCGAGGGGGCCGCACCCGGGGCGCTGGCGGGGGCGGCGGCGCGCCACGCCAATTTCTTGCCGTCGGCACTCAGCGCGAAGTCGGCGACTTCGCTGGCGAACATCGCAACCTTCCGTTCCGACACCTTGTAGCGCTGGAGCGTCGCACCGCTGCCCGGGAGTGATCCCGGAGCGGTCTCCAGGAAGTACAGCGCCCCGGCGGCCCCAGCCTTCAGGAGCGAGTACTGCTTCTCGGGCACGCCCGGCGCGGCGACGATGCGGCTGCCGAGTCCGTCGAAATCGATGTGCGTGACGCTCACGGAGCCGGGCTTGCTGCCCGGCGCGGCTCCGGATTTGGCGCTCGCGCCGTCCGAGGCGCCACCCGCGAGCACCCCGCCGTCCTCGTCGCTCTCGGGTGGGAACGGACCGGGGTCGCCCTGCTTCAGCACCGCGGCGTAGAGCCCGAAGTCCTCTTCGTGCTCGAACGACGTCATGTCGAGCCACTGCGAACGCAGCCCGAAGTTCGTGCTGGCCAGGAACCACAGGTACTTGCCACCGGCATCGAACACCGGGTGCGTGGCGTCGGCCAGGCCATCGCTCAGCTGATGCGATTCACCGGTCTCGGCGTCGGACACGAAGATCGCGCGGTAGAGCGAGTTCAAGTGCGCGGCATACGCGACCCATTTGGAGTCCGGGCTCCAGACCGGGAACACGGTGCGCGCGGGCACCATCCATGGGTCACGCCCGACCTGCCTGGCTTTCCCACTCGCCACATCGGCGACCCAGACGCGCAGGTTGGTGTCCATGTAGAGGATCTTCCGGGAGTCCGGCGACCACGACACGTTGTAGGCATGGCCGGGGTTCGGCACACGCAGCGTGCGCGGCGGTGAGATGCCGTCCTGCGCCTCGATCACCAGTTGGTACTCGCCCGATCGGTCGCTCCAGTAGGCGACCGACTTGCCGTCCGGTGACCACGCCGGGTCGCGTTCGGCAGCGCCCGGCGTGCGCGTGAGATTTCGCACGTCTCCCTTCTCGGCGGGGATCGAGAAGATGTCGCCGCGCGCCTCGACCAGCACGCGTTTGCCGGTGGGCGACAGCGACAGGTTCGTCAGGCGGCCGCCGGCGTCGTCCCAGTGCGCCATCATCCACGGGAAGTCGCCGTGCACGCGGATCGGGACCACGTGTTCCTGGCCGCTCGCGGGGTCGAGTTCGTGGATCCCGCCGGCCTGCTCGAACACCACGACGCCGGCCCCGGCATCGAGTGTCTTGACGTCCAGGTCGGTGTACTTCGTGTGCTGCTTCAGGTCCTTGCCGGCGGCATCGCACGACCAGATGTTGGCGACGCCGTCGCGATCGCTGATGAACACGACGCGAAGGCCGAGCCACGCGGGGTCCATGTCCTTGGAGCCATTCCATTCCGGTGTGACCGTCTCGAGGGACTTGAGATCAGTGATCCACACCGGCCGGTTCTGGCCGCCGCGGTAGTTGCGGCGCTCTTCATCCCACGAGTTGTTGAGCCGGTAGGCCACCTTAAATCCATCTGGTGAGATGCGGCCCTGATACGCTCGCGGCAGCACCATCGGCTGCTCGGGGCCGCCGGCGACCGGCACCGTCCAGAAGCGCGGCGCCGGACTCGGGGCCTGGCTCGCACGGCCCGAAGCGAACACCACGCTCTTGCCGTCGGGCGTCCAGCCCTGCACCTGGTCGGCGCCCGGGTGCCAGGTCAGTCGCTTGGGCTCGCCGCCGCTCGCAGGTGCGATGTAAACGTCGAGGTTGCCCGCGTACTCGCCGCTGAACGCCACCCACTCTCCGTCGGGCGAGAAGCGCGGGTTGCTGGCCTGACCCTGGAAGCTGGTGAGCCGCATGGCATCGCCACCGGCGCGCGGCACGATCCAGATGTTCTGGGCGTACGCGAACGCCAGCCGGGAAGCACTCACGCTCGGGCTCCGCAGCAGCAGCGTGGGAGCATCGTCGTCGCCCGCGCAGTGGGCGGGTGTCACCACGACCGCGGCGGTGAGGAAGCACGACACGGCCACGACGATGGCTGCTGGGCGCAGGTCCGCCACGGCGGACCACCAGGGTCTCGGATCTCTCGGCATGCGGAAGCACTCCTCGGCGTCACGGGGGGAAGACACGGCACCGGCCACGGACAGAGCGGCAGACCGCCGGGCCACCCGCGAGCCTACCGCATCGCGACTCGCGGCCGGGGCCGGAAGGGGAGGCGCCGCGCACTGCTTTTGCCGCGTTCGTCCATCGGTTAGCCTGCGACCATGCCCGAACCCCTGCACGTCCTGCTCGTGCGCCATGGCGAGAGCGAAGGCAACGCCGGTCACGCCACCGAGGACGCTGCTTCCGCACGGCTCACGCCGCTCGGTGTGCGCCAGGCCCAAGCGGTCGCCGCGAGTCTCACGGCGGCGCCCGCGCTGTTCGTGATGTCGTCCTACACGCGCTCCCAGCTCACGGCGGAGCCGGCGCGGGCCCGCTTCCCGGACGTTCCGGTCGAGGTCTGGCCGGTGCACGAGTTCACCTACCTCGGGCCGCATGTCTATGCAGGCACCACGGTGGACCAGCGCCGGCCGGCGGTCGATGCCTACTGGGATGCGGCGGACCCGCACCGCGTGGATGGCGAAGGGGCGGAGTCGTTCGCGACGTTCGTCGCGCGCGTGCAGCAGGTGCGCACACGTCTCGAGAGCGGCAGCGCGACGCCGGTGGTGGTGTTCTCGCACAAGAAGTTCATCAACGCGCTGTTGTGGTCGTGGCTCGCGGGGCCGCTCGTCGTGAGCGCGAAGCGCATGGCGCGCTACCGCGGCTTCGATCACGCGGTGTCGTTCCCGAACGGCGGCAGTGTGAGCATCCTGCTCGGCCCGGACGGTTCGCGCCTGGGGCCCGTCCGCCGCGATCATCTCGTAGGAGTCGTGGCGTGACGCGCATCGGATATGTCCTCAAGGTCTACCCGAGGCTGTCGCAGACGTTCATCGTCAGCGAACTGCGTGCGCACGAACAGGCCGGTCTGCCGCTGACGATCTTCTCGTTGCGCGCCCCGAAGACGGAAGACCGCCTCGTCGTGCAACCGCCGCTCGGCGCCGAGGTCGTGTCCCTGCCGGGGCCCGACGCCGAACTGCCGGTGCAGCTGGCCGCGGCCGCGAGGGCGCGTGGCATCAGCCATCTGCACGCGCACTTCGCCAAACTCGCCACGCATGTCGCGCGCGCCGCGGCCGCCGAACTCGGTGTGCCGTACTCGTTCACGGCACACGCCCGCGACATCTTCGAGCAGAGCGTGGACCGGGTGGCGCTCGCCCAGCGGATTCGCGATGCGGCGCAGGTCGTGACGGTGAGCCGCTTCAACATCGAATATCTCGAGCAGCACTACGGCCGTCGGCCGTCACTCGTTTACAACGGCCTGCCGCTCGACGAGTTTCCGTACTCGGCTCCGGCCGAACGTGCGCCGCTCATCCTCGCGGTCGGCCGCCTGATCGAGAAGAAGGGCTTCCCGGATCTCATCGAGGCGTGCGCGCTGCTCGCGGCACGCCGGGTCGAGTTCCGCTGCGAGATCGTGGGCGACGGCGAAGCTCACGCTGCACTCGCCGCGCACATCGAGCGGCTCGGGCTGGGCGGCCGCGTGAAGTTGTCGGGCGCGCGCTCGCCGGAGGAGGTCAAGGCGCTCATGCGCTCGGCGGCGGTGCTGGCGGTGCCTTGCGTGGTCGCCGGCAACGGCGACCGCGACGGCCTGCCCACGGTGCTGCTCGAAGCCATGGCGCTCGGCACGCCCTGTGTTGGCACCGATGTCACGGGTATGCCCGAGGCGCTCACCGACGGCGACACCGGGCTCGGCGTGCCACAGCATGATCCCGCCGCACTGGCCGCGGCGTGCGAACGTCTGCTCGCCGATGGCGCGCTGCGCGTCGCGCTCGCCGAGCGCGCCCGCGCGCAAATCGAGCAGCGCTTCTCGAGTGCGGCGAACACGCGGCGCCTGCGTGCGCTGTGGGGTGCGGCCCCGCTGCGCGTGCTGTTCCGCGTCTACAACCGTCGCGGCCTCGGGCATTGGATGCGCGGGCTCAACATCGCACGCGAGCTGCTGGCCCTGGAGCCCGCCACCGAGATCCGCTTCTACACGCGTTCGGCGCCGCCGTTCGCGATTCCCGACGCGCGCATCCGGCATCATGTCGCCTCGGACCCCGAATCCGCCGAGGCCATGGCCACGCTGCCCGCCGAGCTGTCGGCGTTCGCGCCCGACGTCATCGTGGATGACACCATGCCGCCGGCGCGGCTGACGGACACCGGGGCGCGGCACGTGTTCGTGATGCGCCGCTGCTCGACCGAGCGCCAGGCCCAGGTGTTCGCCCATGCGTCGCTCGCCGGCATGGATGCGGTGATCGTGCCGCACACGCCGGAGGAGTTCGGCTACCCGCTGCCGGCGGGGCTCGAGCGCCGCACGACGTTCGTGGGGCCGATCGCGCGCCGCGCCGAGGCCGCCACGATCGCGGCGCTACGTTCCCGGCTCGGCATCGCACCCGGTGCGTTCTGTCTGGTGTCGACGCCGGGCGGCGGCGGCTTCGATGGGGACAGCGCACGCTTCGTCGACATCGCGCAGCGCGTGCATCGCCAGTTGGCGGGCGCGCTGCCGAAGTTCCGCCACGTGCTCGTGCTCGGGCCCAACTCGTCGATCCGCGTGCAGCCGGTGGACGACGCCATGGTCGTGCTCGGCAGCGAGCCCGAGATGGCGAGCCTGATCGCGAGCGCCGACGCCGTGCTGTCGGCGGGTGGCTACAACAGCGTGAGCGAGATCCGGCTCGAGAAGCGCCCGGCGTTCTTCCTGCCCGGGCACCGCACGCACGACGACCAGCGCCAGCGCGTCGACGACCTCGCCGCGCGCGGCCTGGCGATGGTGGTGGATGCGGATGACGCCGAGGGTGCGGCGGACGCGGTCGCGGCCGCGTGCCTCGAGCCCGCAAGACTCGCGGCCATGCGCGAGCACTACGCGCATGACGTGTTCGAACCCGGCAACCGTGGTGCGGCGCTCGTGGTCCTGGCATGCGCGCGACGCTGAGCGAACGCGCCGAGTCGGCGCGACTGGCGCTGGCCGGGCTCGAACCCGGAGCGTGGGAGTCGCGCGTGCTCGAGGAATCGCCGGACGGCCGCGCGGTGGTGGAGTACCGCTGCCAAGCGCGGCGCATCATCGGGAAGTTCCGCGCCGACGGCGGCGGTGGGGAGGGGATCACGCTCTTGCGGGAGCTGTCCGCGCGGACACCGGGCGTGTTGCGCGTGCCGCGGCCGGTGGCGTGGTTCGAAGCGACGGGCGCGTTGCTCACTGAGGCGGCGGCGGGTACGCCCTGCCGGCGGCTCGATGTCGCGCAGTCGCCAGCCGCGCTCGTGCGCATCGGCCAGGCGCTCGCGGAACTGCATCACGTCCCGCTGTCGTGGGGTGCGCCCCGGCGCATGCATCACCACATCGTGGAGCTCATGCGGCCGTCCCCCGAGGCTCTGGCGGCCGCGCTGCCGGCACACGCGGCACGCATCGCGCGCGCACTCGAGCGACTCGCCGCGGATGAGGCGCGCTGGAGCGTGACCTTGCCGGTGCTGCTGCACCGGGACTTCCACTTGCGCCAGCTGTTCGACGACGGCACGCACATCACCGTGCTGGACTGGGACGATGCCGCGTTCGGGGACGCGGCGTTCGACGTCGGCTACTTCACGACGTACTTGAAGACGCACCACGAGCGCGCCGCCGCCGAGACCGGCATCGCGGCTTTCCGCGACGGCTACGGTGGTGACGACGCGCTGTGGTCGCGCGTGCCGGTGTACGAGCGCTTCAATCACCTGCGCCGTGCCTGCCGGCGGTTCCGCTTGCGCGACGCCGGCTGGGAGCGCGAGCTCGAACGCATGCTGGCACGTCTGGACGACTGAGCACTGAGCGCGGGGCCGCGCGCGAGTGCCCGCGCACGGCCCGTGTGCGGGGCGCCGGCGGGCCTGAAGTCCGGGCTAGGGCCCGAGCGCTTCCGGTAGGGCGGCCCCCGGAGCAGCACCGGCCGGCTTCGCGGCCGGCTTCATGAACGGCAGGCAGGCCAGGCACAACATGCCGAACGCGGCATCGGCCGTGAGTGTCACGGGGTAGCCCCAGTGCTCGATGGCCCAGCCCTGCCAAGCCGCCGAATACGAGATCGCGACGTTCATGAACGCCATGTAACCGGTGAACTGGGTCGCCGCCACGCGCGGTGTGGTGACGTCCATGAACAGGGCGGTGCGCACGCCATAATAGAGCCCCTGGAAGACGTTGTAGACGAGCACGGCGAGCCAGAACATCTGCATGAGTGCGACCGGCACCGCGGGCCGGTCGGCCGCATCGGGCGGTATGGCGTGCAGCCAACCGTGGTGCTGCATGCTCCAGGCGAGCGCCAGGGTCGGGATGGCGGTGGCCCCCATGGTCCACGCCAGCGTGCCGCGGCGGCCGAAACGGTCGGACAACCAGCCGCCCGCGATACAGAACACGGCCGAGATGACCGACGACGACAGGTTCAGCGCGCCGACCTGCGCGTCGTTCATGCCGAGTTCGACGGCGAGATTCGACTGCAGTGCGAGCCCGAGCGCGTAGGCACCGCCCGGCAGCAATGCGAACAACACGCCCACGAACGCCGCGCGTGTGCCGACGAAGGCGCGCGCCGCATCGACGATGAACGTCCCGATCTCGCGGCCGGTGCGGGCGAGCGCCGAACCGGCGGCCGCGAGCCGTGGCGGTGCGGCTGGCTCGCGCAACGGTAGGACGACGAACACGGTGACGCACGCGATCCACGCGCACACCACCATGAACGTGTTCGAGAACCCCATGACGGGTGTCAGGAACAGCACGCCCGAGCCGCCGACGGCCTGACCCAGATAGGCACCGCTGAACATGAAGCCGTTCGCCATGCCGCGTTCGGATTCGGGCAGCACATTGACCGCGAGCGCATCGATGGCGACGTCCTGCGTGGCTCCGAAGGCGTTGTGCACGAGGATGATGGTCGTGAACAGCGCCAGTTGGTGCGCGAAGTCGACGCGCATGGCCACCAGCAGGCTGGCCATCATGCCGAGTTGGGTGAGCAGGATCCAGAACCGGCGCCGTCCGAAGCGCGACACGGTGAGCGTGTCCACGATCGGCCCCGCGGCCCACTTGAACGCCCACGGCAGGTAGAGTGAGCCGACGAAAGCGCCGATCTGCGCGGGCCCGACGCCCTGACGGCGCATCTGGGTGGCGACCGCGGTGGCCGTGAAACCGAGCGGGATGCCCTCGGTGAGGTAGAGCAGGAAGAACGCGGCCATGCGGCCACGGCGCGAGGCGAGGAGGTCGGGAAAACGCATATGGCCCCAAAGTCGCTGCCAGGGCCAACCGAGTCAACGGGTACCTGCCCGGCGGGGTGGGGTTGACGGCGTAGGGGCCACTTTGGCTGAAGGCCAGATTGCCGGTATCCCCTGACCCAATGGGAAGCGCTCCGCTGCGGCCACACGATCGCCGGATTTCCTCGTTGGGGGACAAAGGCTTGGGCAGTGCCTTCCGTTGGGCTCAAGCTACAAGCGCGCTCGGGAGAGGTCAGTCCTCGCAGAATGTGGCTTGTGGCACCACTTGAACGGTGGACCTTTGAGTATGGTCAAAAAATCGGCTATGATAGTGCCGCTGTGGTCGGAGGTGCCCGCCTCATGGACGCAGGTCCGGTGGGTGCCCGGAGGCGAGTACCAAAGCGCGTGCTGTACGGACGGATCGGCTGGCCTGAGATGTGGGGATGGCCAGGGAGAGACGAGTCGTCCGAGGCGCGTCGCTCCTCCGTGTGGGGCTGGGCGGCTTCAATCCGTCGCCCGCCCCCCCGAACACGGTTTCCCCCGGTCGCCTCCTGTTGAGGGGAGGCGGTGCTCAGGCTGATTCACTTGGCGGGCGCTGCGACGCGCGGGCTATCCTGCGCCGCATGAACCGGAACCCCGCTCGTCATGGAATCCCGCTCGCCGCGCTCGTGCTCGCCGTGTCCGCCGCGGTCTTCGTCCTGCCGTCCATCGCGTGGCCTGCGGCGGCGCCCACCCGGCCGCTGCAAGCGGCGGACTGCTACCGCGTGCGCCGGCTCACGGACCCGCAGCGCTCACCGGACGGTAAGTGGATCGCGTACGTCGTGGCGGGAGTCGACAGCGCGCGCGACCGCTGGAACAGCGATGTCTGGATGACGCGCTGGGATGGCACCGCGAGCCTGCAATTGACGAACAGCGAGGACTCCGAGACCGCACCGCGCTGGAGTCCCGATGGTCACACGCTGGCGTTCCTCGCCAAGCGCCAGGGAGCCAAGGCCGCGCAGCTCTGGCTGCTGCCGGTCGGCGGAGGCGAGTCGGAGCGCGTCACCGATGCGCCGGGCGGCGTGAGTGGCCTGGCCTGGTCGCCGGACGGCCAGCGGCTGGCGCTGCTGATCGGGGACACCGACCCGCACGCGGATTCCGCCGAGGCGCACCCCGTTCCGGTCGTGGTCGACCGGGTCGTGTTCAAGCAGGACGAGCAGGGCTACGTTGATTCGCTGCACACGCATGTGTGGTTGTTCGAGCGCGCGACCCGCAAGTTGCAGCAGCTCACGCTGGGCGACGCCGATGACGACGCACCGGCGTGGTCCCCCGATGGCCGCACCATCGCATTCGTGAGCTCGCGTGAGCCCGGGGCGGACCGCACGGCGAACAGCGATGTCTACGTCATCGACGCCAAGCCTGGCGCTGCTCCGCGCCGGCTCACGACGTTCGCCGGCAGCGACGACGGCCCGCTGTCGTGGAGTCCCGACGGCCGGCTGGTGGCCTACCGTCAGGGCACGGAACCGCGCTACTACGGTTACGGCGGCGGTTTTGGAGTGGTCAGTGTGGTGCCTGTGGCGGGTGGTGCGGCGCGGCTGTTGTCGAAGTCGCTCGACCGCCCGGTGGTCGCTTCGCGCTGGAGTGCGGATGGGCGCAGCCTGGTCGGCATCGTCTCCGACGACATGTACCAGGCGATGGTGCGCGTCCGTGCCGCGGGCGGGCACACCGAGCGCGTGCCGTGCGAGCTGCCGGTGGTGGACGCATTCGCGACCGGCACCGACGGCGGTTTCGCGGTGATCGGCAGCCGCACCGACCGGCCCGCCGAACTGTATGCCGTCAGCGCGCGTGGCACGCGCCGGCTGACGCGGCACAACGCCTGGGCGGATTCGATCGCGTTCGCCATCAGCAGCGCGGTGTCGGCGCGCAGCAGCGACGGCATCGAGGTGCACGGCATATTGCGCCGGCCCGCCGGCAGCGTTGCGCGTGCGCGCCTGCCGCTCGTGGTGCGCATCCACGGCGGACCCTCCAGCCAGAGCGCGTTCTCGTTCGATTTCGAACGCGAACTTCTCGCGGCGCAGGGCTGGGCGGTGCTGGCACCCAACTATCGGGGCAGCTCCGGGCGGGGGGCGGCGTTCACGCTGGCGATCTTCGATGACTACGCCAACCTCGAAGTGCGTGACATCCATGCGCTCGTCGATCAGCTCGTCGCCAGCGGCACCGCGGACTCCACGCAGCTCGGTGTCGGCGGCTGGAGCTATGGCGGACTGCTCGCGAACGCGCTCATCGTCGCCGACACGCGGTTCGCGGCAGCCACCAGCGGTGCGGGCGCGGGTGACTGGTTCGGCATGTACGGTCACGACCAGTACCTGACTCAGTACGAGCTCGAGTTCGGACACCCGTGGCAGGATCCCGCCAAGTGGCAGCGGATGTCGGCGTCGTTCTTGAAGGCCGACCGCATCCGCACGCCGACGCTGTATCTGGGTGGCGCGCAGGATTGGAACGTCCCGATCCTGGGTGGCGAGCAGATGTACCAGGCACTCAAGGTCCTGGGCGTCGACACGCGTCTGGTGGTGTACCCGGGTGAGTCGCACGACATCCGGCGGCCGAGTTTCCAGCGCGACCGTCTCGAACGTTATGTGGACTGGTACCGCACGCATTTCCGCAAGCCGGCGCCCTGAGCCGCCTGGCGGTTGGCGCAGGCGTTGGGATCGGACGGCGCGACCTCCGGGCCGCCGTGGCCGTTCTGCATCCGTCTCGCGGTCACGACACCGGCGCGTGACTCCGGCACCATGCCGCGAACGCCGCCATCAGCTTGCGCAGTTGTTCGCGGGTGCGCTCCTCGCTGAGCGAGCCGTCGGGTGCGAACGCCTTGTCGGCGGCGGACAGGCACAACTGCGGCGAGTGCATCCAGCGCGTGCCGAGCGTGGTCAGCACCGGCAGCCAAGCCAGTTGCGCGCGCGCGCCGCCGAAGCCGCTGGGCGAGGCACTGAGCAACGCAACCGGCTTCCCGGCGAGCGGCTGGTCGGGCCCGCGCGACACCCAATCGACCGCGTTCTTGAACACGCCAGGCACGCTGTTGTTGTATTCGGGCGTCGAGAGCACCACACCATCCGCGGTACGGATCGCGTCGCGCAGTGCGATCACGCCGGCGGGCAGGCCCTGTGCTTCGACGTCGCCGTCGTAGAGCGGGACGTCATGCAGCGTGCGGACCTCGAGCGTGACGCCCTCGGGCGCCAGCGTGCCGGCGGCGCGAAGCAATGCCGTGTTGAACGAGGCGCGCCGGAGGCTGCCGGTGATACCGAGTAGTCGCAGCGTGGTCATGAGTGCGGCTCCATGTGGGTGGGACAGTCATCCGGGTCGCGAGCATACGACAGTCGGATGCCGGGCGTGACGATTCGATTCGCACGCCTCGTGCATGGGTGGCCGCGAGGCACGGCCCTCGGGCCACTGGCCGGCCGATGCCGAATCGGCGAAAGTGACTCCGGCTCCCCCACAGGGTCGTACCGCTCGAGTCCGGAAGATACGTGCATCCTGTCGATCTCGCCGCGTGGCGTCGAGCACCGGCCGGTGGCGGAGCAAGAGCTGCAGGTGTTGTGGTTCGAACCAGCCAGCACGATCCACACGGGAGCAGCGCGCAAGGCGCGCACACCGGACACGCTGGAGCGGCTGTGACGCCGCCAGCGGGGAGAGGCGCGACCATGCACAAGGGCAGGCTCGAAGCATTCAGCGACGGCGTCATCGCCATCCTCATCACCATCATGGTGCTCGAGCTCAAGGTCCCGCGCGGGCCGGCGCTTGAGGATCGGGTCCCCCTGCTGCCGGTGCTGAGCAGTTATGCGCTGAGCTTCGTGTTCTTCGGGATCTACTGGAACCACCATCACCACATGCTGCAGGCGTCGCGCCACGTCGATGGCGGCATCCTGTGGGCGAACCTGCACTGGTTGTTCTGGCTGTGACGGGTGGCGTTCGGGACCTCATGGATGGGCGAGCACCCATTCGCGAGCGGGCCGGTGGCGGCCTATGGCGTCATCCTGCTGCTCGCCGGCTGCGCTTACTACCTGCTGTCCCGACTGCTGATCGCACGGCACGGCGCGGACTCCGCACTCGCCCGCGCCGTGGGCGGTGATGCCAAAGGCCTGCTGTCGCTCGGGCGCTATGCCGCGGCCATCGTGCTGGCGTTCTTCGCCCCGGAGCTGTCCTCTGCGTAGTATGTGGTGGTGGCGGTCATGTGGCTGATACCGGACCGGCGGATCGAGCGCGTCCTGACCGAGCGATCCGCCGCGCCCGTGCCCGCGAATCGCCGCGTGCGTCGTCACGGCCCGGCGGCTGGCACATGGCGCTCCCCGGATGGCGGGCGCCGTGGCAGACTGAGTGCATGACGCTCCACTCGTGGGCCCTGCCGATGTCCCTGCTGATGCTGTGGACTGCCGGCGCACACGCTGCTCCAGCGAATGGCCGCGAGGCGCGGCTGGCACGGCTGGCGGGGGACTGGCGAGGCCAGACCGAGTGGGGCGGCTCACGCGAGTGGTTCGCGATCAGGTTCGTGCAGGAGGACAGCGGTCGCGTCTCTGCGCGCTTCACGGTGCCGGCGTTGCGTGCCTACGACCACGATCTCGGGCCCGTGCGCTTGCTCGGCGACACCGTGTTCGCCGGGCCGTTCGCGTTCGCTTGGGACACGCTCGCCAGCCGGCTGCGCGGTGTGCTGCCGGCCGTGCTCGTGCCGGTGCACGAGATCGCCGTCGAGCTCGCACCCGGGACAGCGTTGGTACGCGAGCCACGCGAAGCACTGGCGGCACCGGTACGCGAGCCGTCGTGGGTGTTCTCGGCGGAAGCGGCATGGTGGGCCGACCTCGAGGCCGGCCACGGCTTGGTGTTCGCCGGTGGCGATGATGGCGTGGTGCATGCGGTCTCGGTGCGCAGCGGACGCGAACGCTGGCATTACCGCACCGGTGGCCGGCTGCGCGCGCGGCCGGCGCTCGTCGTGAGCTCCCTGTACGTGCACTCCGACGATGGCTGGCTCTACCGGCTCGATGCGCGGCGGGGGACTCTGCGCTGGAAGGTCCGTCTGGAACCGGACCCGGTCGTGCGTGTCCCGGTCGACCAGCCGGGCTCGCGCCATGACTTCTATGCCAGCGGGGTCGCCGCCTGGGGCGGTGCGCTGTACGTCGGCACGCATGACGGCCGCGTGCTGGCGCTCGACCCGGCCGATGGGCATGTGCTGTGGAGTGCGGCCACGGGCGGGTCGGTGCTGGCCACGCCCGGGCTCGCGGACGGCCGGGTGTTCGTGGGCAGTTTCGATGGCGCGGTGTATGCGTTCGATGCCGGTGTGGGCGAACTCCTGTGGAAGCACGAGACCGGCGCGCCGGTGACGTCGACTCCGGTGGCGGACCGCGGCATCGTCGTCGTGGGCAGCCGGAGCTACGATCTGTTCGGGCTCGATGAGATCACCGGGGATGTCGTCTGGGAGCGCTACATCTGGTACTCGTGGATCGAGTCGACGGCACAGGTCGCGGACGGCGTCGCCTATCTGGGTTCCTCCGACGCCTCGCGACTATTCGCCATCGAGACGCGCACGGGTGAGCTGCGCTGGGACAGCGACCTGCACGGCATCAGCTGGGGCCGGCCGGCGGTGACGTTCGATCGGGTCTACGCCGCGGTGCGCTTCTCGCCCTCGATCGCGCCGCACGAGGCGAACTTGATCGCGCTCGAGCGGGACACCGGCCGCGCGCTGTGGCGCTACCCGTGCGACCGGCCCGCACATGCCACGCACCGCGGCTTCGGCGCGTCTCCGGTCGTGAGCGGCGGACGGGTGATCGTGGGCGGACTGGACGGCCGGTTGTATGCTTTCGACGAGGACGATCTGCGGCCGGTCAAGCGCAAGCGCGCGCCCAGGCAGCCACCCCCCGCCGACGGGGCCGGCGTCCGCCACTGAGCGCCGCGCGCTGCCGCTGCAGCTCGCCGCGACTGGACGCCTCGCGCTAGACTGACGCAGATGACGTCCCGCTCCCGAACGCCTGTCGCGCCCCACCCGAGCGCTGCCGTGCCGGTCTTTCCGTCGCCGCGCCCGGCCTTGCTCCGCGACCCGTGGCTGTGGGCGGCACTGGCTGCCGTCCTGCTCGTGCTGGTGCGTTCACTCGGCGCGCCACTCGGCGAACCGGTGGCGGACGACTTCGACCACCTGCATCACGCGCTGTTCATCCGCGGTGGTTCATGGTTCGGCAGTGGCGGTTCGGGGTCGTTCTGGCGGCCGCTCGCCTATCAGGGCTACTACGGACTGCTGCACGACGTCATCGTCATGCACCCGGCGTGGATCTCGGCGCTGCATCTCGCCCTGCTCGGCGTCGTGGTCGTGCTGTTGTTCGACATCGTGCGGGGCCGCGTGCCCGGCCCCGCGGCCGCGACCATCGCCAGTTTCCCGCTGCTGCTCGAGGCGGCGCGCGCGCTCATCCTGGTGCCGGTGCACATCGTCGATCTCGGTCTGCTCACCGCTTCGGTGCTGGCGTGGTGGTTCGCCTCGCGCGGCCGGCTGGTGCCGGCGCTAGGTGCATTACTGGCGGCGCTGCTGTGCAAGGAGACCGCGGTCGCCAGCGCCGTGGTGTTGCCATGGCTCGCCCACCCGCGCCCGGGGGGCTCCCGCCGGCCGTGGTTCATCGGGTCGGCGCTTCTCACGCTGGCATGGGCGCTCACGTACGTGGCGGTGCGTCGCCAGCTGGCGATGCAGTTGCCGCACGGCCTCGAGGCGCAGTTGACGCCGGCTCTGTTCCTGGATCCGGCGCGCTACGCATGGGCGGTGCTGGGCTCGCTGCGTGCTGTGTTTAGCCTGCCGATGCAGCCCGAACCACGCGAGGGTTTCGTGCTCGCCGGCACGCTGGTCGTGCTCGGGATCGCGGTGATCCGGCTCGCCGGCGACCGTTCGGCTCGCCGGCGCTGGCAGG
Organism: bacterium; assembly: GCA_031360075.1. Classification (GTDB taxonomy): domain Bacteria; phylum Eisenbacteria; class RBG-16-71-46; order RBG-16-71-46; family RBG-16-71-46; genus JAIOPA01. The sequence continues at coordinate 22,883 of JANMAX010000320.1, forward strand.
CGCAACGCGGTCTGGTGCTCACCGGGTTCGCGTGGTTCATGCTCGCGACCGGGACGCTGCTGAGTGTCTATCCGGTGTGGTCTCCCGAGCGCGTCGTGTACGCGAGCCTCGGGCTCGGCGCGGCACTCGGCATCACGCTCGCGGCCGCGCACCCCGCACTGCCCATGGCATTGCTCGCACTGCGGCTCGTGAGCTTCATGCTCGCGCCCACGGCGCTGCCGCGCGTCACACGCAGCGTCCCCGAGCGGGGCGCATTCGTGGACTTCGAGCGGCTGGCACGATTGCAGCGACTCATGGTCGAAGCGCGCACCGCGCTGCGGCGGGAGTTCCCGACCCTGCCGCACGGCGCCAAGGTCGCCATGATCCATCCGCCGTTCCTGGCCGACTACGCCTCGGGTGATCGCGCGCTCCAGGTCTGGTACCGCGACACGACGTTGCGCTGGGTGCACTGGGACCAGATGGAGAAGTCGGGCGCGCGCGGGCTCGCCGGAGCGATGGAATTCCAGGAGGGAGCCACGCCGCAGTTCCGCCGCATCGAGCCCGAGGCATTGCGGTTGTTGTTCGTGGCCGGGACGCTCGAACACGAGCAGCACTGGCTGGCCGCACTCGACACGCTGCGCCGAGCCGATACGTTGCAAGCGGACCGCGAGGCCCGGCACTTCGTCGGCCGGCTGCTCGGGCTCCAGGCCTGGTGCCTCGGCGCGACCGGGAAGGTGGCTGACGCCGAGATCACCGCACGACAGTCGCTCGCGGTGGATCATGAAGATGCCGACGGCCACCTGACCATGGCGGCCATCCTCAACGGTCGCCAACAGTGGAGCGAATCGCTTGCCCATCTCGACACGCTGCTGGCCTATTACCCCGAGTATCAAGCGGGCGAGATGATGCGTGCGGCGGTCGTGAAGCGCATGCGTGAGCAGGGCGTGGTGCCCCGCTCGCGTGCTGCGAGCCCGCCCGCGTTGCGCTGACCGAGTCCACGCCCGGCCACGTGGGTTCGCTTGGCATGACGGCGTCAGCCTCGCTGGGTGAGCGCTGCACCGAGTGCGCGCTGCGGCGCCTGCGGGAGCTCGGCCGTCTCCGACGCCCCCGTGCGCGAACGTCAGCGCGTCGAGATGATCGCCGCGAGCGAGTCGGCGGCGGCTTCCGGGGCGCGCAGCGTGTCGGGCAGCGGCACCAGGAGACTGTCGGCGGGCTGTGACAGGGTGTCCGCGGGCAGCCTCAGTCCGAGGGAGTCGAACATGGACCGGCTCACGGTCGGGGCTGGCAGCGGGCGCAGGCGGATGCCGGGGGAAGACGCCGTCTGGGTCTCGGGCGATCCGGCTGGGCGCTTGCTGGACTGAGCCAGGACCGCGACGCGCAGCGCGACATTGCGCAACGCCTTGGCGACCTGCACGAACTCCGCGCCGGGCGGGCTCACCCAGCGTACCGCGAACAAGTTGCGCTGGCTGTCGGTCGCGCCCGGCAGCAGGTAGGGCTTCCATGAGGTCGGGCAGCCCAGCACCGTGGCTGGGATGTCGTCGGCGATGTAACCCTCCTCGCCGTCGATGGTGACCAGCGCCCGCGGCCCGACCCAGACCTGGCGCGCGTGCCGGCCGGTCGAACTCGGGCCCTCGGGCGGGCTCAGGTTGTAGTGCGCGAGCGCGCCGAGATAGCGGAAACGGCCATCCGAAGTGCTGTCGGCCACGAACCGCGCCCAGTGGCCGCGGCTGAACAGCATGCCGGCCCAGGTCTCGATGGCGCGGAAGTCCTGCGATGCGAGCAACGTCGTGTCGGAATGCGCGCGGCGCACCGAGGCCGCGAAGCGCGTCATGGCCTGCGCGTACTCCTGTTGGCCTGCGCTCGCGAGCCGTGCGGCTTCCTGGGCGACGAAGCCGCTGGTGTCCTCGAGCGCCAGGAGATAGAAGCGATTGTAGAGACGCTGCTGCTCGAGCACGGTGCCGAACGTGCCCGCGTCGGGCTGCGAGCTCATGAACGCCGGTTCGAGCAGCACGCGGCGCCACGCCTCACGCGTGATCGTCTTGGCGATGCCGGGGATCTCGAACAGGCGCTTCTGCACCGCCGGGTTGGCGAGCGAGCCCTCCCACAGCCCGAGCCGGTAACCCACGGAGTAGCCCGACAGCAGTCCCAACACGTTGGTGACCACGCCGACCGGGCGCACGTAGTCGAGCGTCTTGCGCGTCAGTTCGTCGAACTGGCCCTGCGTCATCGCACCCGTGCTCGAATCCGGGAGCGCGATCCAGCTGCCTTCGCCGGAGTGACCGCGCAGCTTGAGCCGCGCGTAGTGCGCACCACTGAACGCGCGGTCGTAGCGGCGGCCGAAGCCCGAGGTCACGAAGCGCAGTTGGTCGACGTCGTATTCGGCGAACGGCTTGCCGAACGCCGTGAGTTCGACCACGAAGTGGTAGCTCGTGTCCGATGGCGTGTCGCGGTAGGAGTAGACCTGGAGCTGATCGAACAGCTGGTCCATCGGCACCTGCACCGGGTGCGGGACCTCGTCGCGACCGACCACGTAGCCGAGCAGACAGAGCCCGAGGAAGCCGAGGAGCACGCCACTCAACAGGGCCTTGCGCGCGATCTTCCACGCGGCGTTCAGGCCCTTCCTGACGAACTCGGAGCGGATGCGCAATCGGCGACGTCCCACGGTAACCCGGATATCGGCACGTAAGGCCCGTTCCTTCACGACCTTGCGCGCGCCCCGCGAGTGTTCGCAACGCCGGCACGCGCCTGTCCAAACCACGGCCCGCGTGGGCGTTGTGCGCCTGGCGCCGCATGCCTGCGCCCGCACGATGTGGCCGGCGCGCGTGCGGCCCAGCCCGGTGCAGTGCGGTGGCGGAACTCCGGCATGGCGCCGAACAGCACCCGTTTGCCGGCGTCGTGCGGCAGGCCGAGCATGATCGCGCGGTCGGGGTCCACGCGGCATGCGCGCGTCCGGCCGCGCCCGTCGGCGTCTGGGACGCGTCTGCTCGGTCTTCGATGGACCCGGCTCCCGGGGCCGCTTAGGCTCGCCCTTCGCCGCTCACCGGCTGCCCGTGTCGGGCGGCCGGTGGTCCGGCCCGTCCGGATGCCCTGGACGCGGACCGGTTTGCCCGGGAGGTCGCCCCATGATCCAGAAGGCCGCACTTGCGCTGTTCCTGCTCATCACCGCGGCGGTCATCGCCATCCTGGCGATCGCCGGCACGCGGCCAGCCGCGTATCATGTCGAGCGCAGCATCATGACGGCGGCCACGCCCGAGGTGGTGCACGGACTCATCAACGACCTCCATCGCTTCCCCGAATGGTCGCCGTGGCAGGAGCTGGACCCCAAGATGACCACGAAGATCGACGGCAGCGGGATCGGCGTGGGCTCGTCTTACCACTGGGTGGGCAACAATGACGTCGGTGAGGGGCGCATGACCATCACCCAGAGCACGCCGGCTTCCCACGTCGCGATGAAGCTCGAGTTCATGAAGCCGTTCGCTTCGACCAGCGAGGTGCACTTCCGCATCGCACCCGAAGGCGCCGGCAGCAACGTCACGTGGGCGATGGACGGCACCAACAACTTCATGGCCAAGGTGATGACGCTGTTCATGAGCATGGACGGCATGATCGGCAAGGACTTCGAGAAGGGCCTCGGCAAGTTGAAGGCACTGGCCGAGGCCGCGCCAGCCGCGGGCCGCGCCGCTGGGGATTCGACGGCCGCGGGTACAACCGCGGCCGCCCACTGAGGTCGCCCCGGGGGAAGACGCCCCAGCGCGTGTGACCGGACGGGGCCCGCCGCCGGG
>JANMAX010000346.1:0-5091 GCA_031360075.1 bacterium
AGACCCACAACGTGCTCTCGGGCAGCGCCACGCGGATGTGCACCTCGCCCGGCGGCTGCTTCAGCTCCACGTCCGTGATCTCCCACGGTGCCTTCAGGCCCAGCAGTGTCGCGTACAGGGTCCGGCTGTCGATCGTCATCGCGCGTCCTCGGGGTCAGGGTCCGCGCAAAGCTTATCAGGACCTCAGGCCTGCGTTTTCAACCACACCAAACCCGGAAGACCCCCAGACCTTAACGGAAGTTGAACGAGCGAAATGCGCTCGCGCGTACTCGAGGGTATGTTTAGTCACGCTGCTCGCGCATGCGGTGGAAAGCTCAGTTCCCATCCCCGCACCAACAGGGTTTCCGATGACCGTGACGTGCGATGAATACGTCAGTTCTCCGATGCGTGTGGAGGACTCGCAGCCGCTCGCGTGGAGTGCTCCCGCCATTTCATTGGTCATCGCCGTTTATCAGCGCCCCGCGCTGCTCGAGTTGGTGTTGGCGAGCCTCGAGGTCCAGACCTTCACGAACTTCGAGGTGGTACTGGCTGACGACGGCTCGGGGGAAGAAGTCCGTGAGCTGGTCGAGCGCTGGGTGGTGCGGACGGGCCACCGCGTCCGGCACGTGTGGCAGGAAAACACCGGCTTTCGCAAGACCATCATCTGCAACCGCGCTGTCGCCAGGGCCCGCGCACCCTACCTGGTGTTCATCGACGGCGACTGCATCCTGCACCATCGCTTCCTGGAACGTCATTTCCTCCGTCGCCGGCCCGGGCAGGCGCTGTCCGGCCGGCGCGTGATGTTCGACCTGCCGCTGACCGCTCGCCTCCGCGTGGAAGACGTGACGAGTCTCTATGTCGAGCGACCCAGTGCCTGGTGGCGGCACGTGAAGTCGCATGACCGGCGCAATGGCATCTTCCTCCCGGCCGCGTTCGGCCTGCGCGGGGGCTACAGCACGCGCTATGGAATCCTGGGCAGCAACTACTCGCTGTTCCGCAGCGACTTCCTCAGCGTCAATGGTTACGACGAGCGCATCATCGGACGCGGCCTGGAGGACGACAATCTTCGCAGACGCCTCCTGAACGCAGGCCTCGTGGTGCGAGCCCTCTCGCAGGAGGCCATCCAGTACCACTGCCATCACGAACACTCCGGCTTCCCGCATGACGCCGCAGCGGTTGTGCGCTGGCGTGAGACCCGAGAAACACACACGCCCCATGGCGTCACCCGCCCGCCGTGTTCCGGCGACGGCCACTAGGCGCGTCCGGACATGTGCGGCATTGCCGGCATCTTCCGCTTCTCAGGTCGAGGGAATGATCTCGCCAGCGTCGAACTCATGCTGGACGACCTCGAGCGTCGCGGACCCGACGATGCCGGCGTCGTCTCGCGCGGTGCGGTGGTGCTCGGCCACCGCAGGCTGGGGATTCTCGATTGCAGCCCCGCCGGGCACCAGCCCATGGCCACCCGTAGCGGCCGCTACCTCATCTCATTCAACGGCGAGATCTACAACTATCGAGAACTGCGCGCTGAGCTGGGAGTGGAGCCGGCTTTGCTTCGCTCGAGCGGAGACACGGAGGTGCTGCTGCTGGCGTGGGAGCGATGGGGCTGGGCGGCGCTGGACCGGCTCGTTGGCCAGTGGTCGTTTGCGATCTCCGACACGCTCGAGAAGCGATTGTGGCTTGCTCGCGATCGCTTCGGGGAGAAACCGCTCTACCTTCACGTTGATGACCAGCGCTTCGTGTTTGCATCTTCCATCTCGGCGTTGCTGCTCGACCCCGGTACGCCCAAAGAGTTGGATCCAGAAGCCATCGTGGAGTACCTGACATTGCGCTATGTCGTGGCTCCCCGAACGGTGCTCCGTGGGGTGCGAAAGCTTTCGCCCGGGCACTGCATGGAGATCCGCACCGACGGCAGCGTGCGCGAGCGAGAGTGGTACGCCCCACGTTTTCGCAGCGTGCGGTCTCGCAAACCGCGCTCTCGAGGCTCGTGGGATGAAGAGTTCCATGCGCTGTTCACGCAGGCGTGCAAGCGATGCATGGTGAGTGATGTACCCGTGGGATTGCTGCTCAGCGACGGCATTGACAGCAACAGCATCCGCAGCGCCCTGCGCGCCGACGGACACAACCCGCCTTCATTCACGTTTCGGTTGCGAAATCCCACGTCCGGTACCCAGCCGGAGACGGTCAGCGGCGGCGGTGAGGTGTTCGACGTCGAAGCCAGCCCCGCGGAGCGGTTCGACGCGCTCGACACCGCGTTCGCGGCGTTGACCGAGCCGGTGGGCGATGGGGCCTCGCTGGCCACGTGGCTGCTGATCCGCGGGGCGCGCGAACGCGCCACGGTGTTCCTGTGTGGACACGGCGGGGACGAACTTCTCGGCGGCTATCGCCTGAGCCAGGATCGTTTCAGGTTGGCGGCGCTCCGCCGGCTCGCGTGGCTCCCCGGCCCGCTGCTCGAGCGCCCGCTCGACCGCTTCCTGTTCGGGGATGGCACCGTCGCCATGCGGCGGGCCAAGTGTCGGGCGCTCCCTGCCCGCGAGGCGCCGGCCGCGGCCTCCTACCTCGTCGATCGGCCGCTACCCGTCGAGCACGTGCGCGAACTCGTCGGCGGCACGCTCCCGGCTGGCGAAAGCTACCTGGGCACGATCGCGACGCTCTACGACGAGTGCGCTCTCGGTGCCGAAGATCTCAATCGCATCCAGGAAGTCCTGATGCGCACGTTTCTGTCGGCGAACATCCTGTCGTTCGCGGACTCGGTCGCGATGCACAACTCGTCCGAGTTGCGCATGCCGTTTCTGGACCGCGACCTGGTGAACTTCTCGCTGTCGTTGCCCCCCAGCGAGCGCATCAGTCGCTGGCCGGGACGGAGCAACACGAAACGCATTCTGCGCCGGTGGTCGGCGGGCAGGGTCCCGGCCGACATCGTGAAGCGCCCGAAACGCGGCTTTCAGGCCGGCGACATCTCCGAGTTGCTCCGCCACGACCATTCGGGCGTGCGCCGACGCATCCTCGACGCGGGGGCCGTTCGCCGGGTGGTCCCGGGAGTCGAGCGTTGGATGAGCCGGATCGAAAACGACGACGGTGGCCCGTGGGGCGGCACCGTGTGGGGGCTCCTGGTCCTGGGTGTGTGGTGTGAGGCGCTAGGCATTCGCTAGTCGAAGTCTGAAGTGTTTCATCCGCTGAACTCCGCGACGTGATTGCGGGAGGACGACATGAAGCAAGCGAGCATGCTGTGCGGTCTGTTGCTTGGGCTCGCGGGAACGTGGGCGACCGCAGCAGAGACGCACCTCCGGCGCGAGGCGCTGCCTCCAGCCGTGAACGCGGCGTTCGCGTCCCGCTATCCCGGCGCGACGATCCTTGCCATCACGCGCGAGACGACCTGGGGCGTCACGCTGTTCGAGGCGGAAATGAACGTGGCGGGTCGCAGGGTGGACGTGGTGTTCGACCGATTGGGAACGCTGCGCGAAGAGGAGGAATCGCTGTCGTTCGCCCAGCTCCCCGAGAGCGTGCGTGCGACGCACGCCCGCTCAGCCCAGGCCAAGTGGACCATTGAACGCGTCGAGTTGGTGACCTCCGCCGGCCCCTGGAAGAGGTACCACTATGAGTTGCTCGCGTTCGACGGCAAGCAGCGCCTCGCGCTTGCCTATGGCACCGATGGGAGGCGGATGAGTCTGCGGAAAACGGACGCTGAGGACTGAAGCGCTCGGGAGAGACTCAGCCCTCTCGCGACAACTGGGAGAGTATCTTTCGCGCAAGCAGCGGCCACGCCCAGAGCCGGGCACTGGCAGGAGCAGCCGCCGCGAGGCGTTCGCGCAGCCGGGCATCTGTGAGCAACTTCCGGATTGCCTGGCGCAGGAACCACGGGTGGCGAAAAGTCACCAACGCGTTCTCGCCATCACGCGCAAAGTCGGTCGTGCCGCTGCGTGTACACACGAGCGCACAGCCACAGGCCAGCGCCTCGAGCGCGGTGTTGCACCAGCCGGCGCGCTTTTCGGCCGACACGAAGACGTGGCTCGACTGGTACAGCTCCACGAGCTCAGTCTGGGTCGGACTCATCACGAAGCGGGCATTCGGCGGCAGCGGCGCGCCGTCGCGGGGATCCTGACGATTGCTCGCGGGGTCGAGTGCATCGAACAGCACGGTTTCGAACTCTATCCCTCGGTCGGAAAGTCCACGCAAGGCGCGCAGCACCAAGTCGGTGCCTTTTCTGGGGCGCGAACGCCGGCCATTCACCAGCACGCGGAGCGGCGCTGCCCGTCGCCTCGCGGGGTCGGGGCGAAATTGCTCCGGACGTATGCCCCCCACGCCGTCCAGCACCGGACGACGAGTCCGCTTCTGGAGCGACCGCAGCAGCGGGCCGGAGTTGGCCATCAACCTTATGCCAGGATCGGTGAGCGCGGCGCGTAGTCCCGGATCAGACTCGATCACGCAATAGTAGACGTGGCGCTTCGCAGGGTGGCGCCTGAACTCGGCATAGGTGTCGCGCTCCCCGCAGATCGCGAGATCCGAGGTGTGCTCTGCCGCCGAACTGAGCGGCGCGGTCGTCCCCAGAAAAGGCAACCATGCCGGCGAGGTGCCTGCCGGGTGATAGAGCGTCACCTCGTGACCCAGCGCCACCCACTCGTTGCCCAACTCGAGATAGCGACGCACGCCCCCGAAAACACCAACATGTGGAACGAATAATGCGATGCGCATGGAAGCGGCACCCCAGGGCCGTGTTGATGTCTTGCGCATCGTAGCCTGCTCCCGCACACGACGAGAAACGTCGGGTCCGGGCAACAGCGATCACGTGGTGCTCGTGAGACCCGCACGCGAGTACACTGCGCCGCACATGGCCCGCATCGTCCTGACCACATTCGGCTCGCTCGGCGACCTGCACCCTTATCTCGCAGTGGCGCTGGAATTGCGGCGGCGCGGGCATCGCGCCGTGGTCGCCACGCACGACGCCTATCGCGAGCGCGCGGAGGCCGAAGGGCCCGAGTTCGTGCCGATTCGCCCCAGCTACGACCAGTTCGGCGACGTCGACGTGATCATGCGACAGGCCATGGACGCACGCCGCGGCAGTGAGGTGGTGTTGAACAGGCTGGTGCTGCCGTTCCTGCGTCAGTCGCGCGACGA
>JANMAX010000358.1:0-12593 GCA_031360075.1 bacterium
CGATCGTGGCGACGCCCTGCTTCAACGTCACGGTGACGCCCGCGATGGGCGTGCGGTCAGCCGTCGTGCCGGCGGCCCCATCGCAGTCGTCGCTGACCGTGCCGAACACCTGACCATACGTGTACGTGAGCTTGTTCGCCCACGTGCCGAAGTTGTTGGTGGCCTTGGTCCACTGCCCCACGTACCACGCGCTCGTGGAACTGGGCGTGAACTGTGAGGCATCCTGGTCGATGCCGGTGTAATCGCCCCAGCGCGTCTGCGCGGTGGCGGTGAGGCCGGCTTTCATGAGCGCGCTGGGCTGGATCGACGTATCCGCACGGCGCTTGCCGGTGGCGTACGCGGACGGGAACTCGGTGGCGCTCGAGCGGCCGAAGCCCAGGAACACCGTGCCGACGGAGTCGACGACCACGGCCGGGTAGTAGTAGAACGTGCTCGCCTGGCCGAACAACTCGTCGGTGAGCACGACGCGATCGCTGGTGCGGATCCGCAGCAGCCGGATGCCCGAGACGTTCGTGGCGCTGATCGTGGTCGCGGTGTGGAACGCGATCACGAGAACGCCATTGCGCACGTAGAAGTCGCTCGGGCGGCAGTCGTTCGTGGGCACGAGTGCGGCCGATCCCAGCTGCGCGGCGTCCGGCGGCGCCGAGTACGCGGCGACCGAGATCAGGTTGCCAGGCGACAGAATGGGTGCGCTTGGCGGACCCGTGATGGTGCGGTACGTGACGCGCGAGCCCGAGCCGGTGCGCACGCACAGGCAGTAGATGGTGTTGTCGCCGGCGGTCAGGTTGCGCGCCGGTTTGGTGACGAAGTTGTCGTTCGCGTCACCACCCGCGGGCGGCGCGAAGTTCGCGATATCGACGAACGTCAGTGCGGCTCCCGAGTAGGCCGCGACACGGTCCAGGATGCGGAACTTCTGGTATTGGTAGGCGTTCGTCGCGAACGTGAACTGCTGTCCGCTGAACACGATCTTGTCGTCCGAGATGCCGAGGCCCTGGTAGTCGCTCCAGTTCGTGGTCTGGACCGCGCCGTCCTTGGACATGTCGAACTTGTAGAGCCACCAGGCGCCACGCGCGTCATTGGTCTTGGAGATGGCCAGATAGAAGTTCGAGAAGTTGCTGGGCGACGTGCCCTGTGTGAAGCACAGCGCGACGAAGCGCCCTCGCAGCGCGTCGTAGTAGCACTGGGCGTCCGAGATCGCGCCCTCGGCCGCCGGCACGCCGAAGAAAGTGGCGCCGTTGGTCTCGACGCGGTTCGTACCGTCCTTGTTCGTGACGGTGACGCTGACGTTGCCCGCGCTGAAGATGTTCAGCGGGCCCGCGCCGACCGTGGGCTCACCGGGGATGAAGCCGCCCTGCGTGATGCCCTCGAAGCCGGTGCCGAGCGTGGGGGCCAGCGGCGACAGCGAGCCCTTGCCACCCGGGGGCGGCGCCGGCGTCGTGTCGAGCGTGAACTGCGAATACGACGTGGCCGGCAGGAACGGCGGGTTTGCCTTCAGGCGGTCGACTTCTTCCTGTGCGGCTTCCCACTCGTGCTCGCGCCGGAGCGTGATCGGGATGAGTTCGCCGCCCGGGGCGCGCTGCGGCAGGTCGCCGAAGTTGAACGACCGGGGCGCGACACGCTCGGTGCTCATGCGCCGGGCGCCCTGCGGCCCTTCGGGCGGCACGGGTGGGTCGAATGGCGCCGCGAATGCCGCCGCCGAGGTCAGTAGTGCGAGCGTCAGGGCCAGTAGGGCGAGGGGTGCTGACCTTTTCATGAGGTGCGTTCCCGGGTTGGTGTCGGAGAAACGGCTGGGCAGGAGAGCAATCGACCCATGGAGGGTACCGGGGTGCACAGGGTCGGGACAATGGCGATTTCGGGGCAGGCGCACTCAACCGCATGCAGTTGCAGTCGTTTGGCGGGCCTCGCACCCCCTCGCGGTACCCATTCCAGCGACCTGAGCGGGCCAATTGGCGTCGAGGACCGCTTTCATGGGCCTGGGTTCGGCCGGAGGAAACCAGCCGCCGCCGCACCTGATCCGCGAAGCAGATCCGCCCGTCGCTCCGTCGCCACCTGACGCGATGGTCTGATGCCGCGCGTCTGTTCTTGTGAAGCGCGTCACGAGCGGACGCGCGGCTCACGAAAAGCGGTCGTGGCGGAGGTCGTCGGGAAACTCCCCGACTGCGGGCTGCCAGAGCGCCGGTTCGCGCGCGTGCGCCGTGCCGCGTGCCGAGCCGAGTTCGTGTTGGCGTCCCGCGCAAGGGTCGCCGGTCCTGCCCGTCGCGGCGGTTGGACGAGTGGAGCCTGACGCTGGACGAGCAACTGCTCGCCTCGGTGGCCCGCCGGGCCGTCGTGCTGACGATCCCGAAGCGGCTCCGGTCGGTGTTCGCGGTTGTCGTCGAAGTTTTTCCGGACCCCCTGCGGTGGGCGCCCCGCGGCGGAGAGATGCTCATCATCGCGTTCGTGACGAAGCAGGCGTTTGTCACACGCACGCTTGCGTACTTCGAGCAGCGCGGGTGGATGCGCGCGGGACCCGGGACCATGGACGGCAACCGGCTAGCCGCGGGGCGCCGCGAGGCCAGGATGATCAGGGAGCGCTCCCCCTAATCCCCGAAGCAGATCCCCAGGTCGCGCGCCGTCGCCACCGTGTCGCTGGCGAGCGACACCGTCTTCATGCGCCCGACCGCCGCTTCCAGCGGCTGGTAGCGCACGTGCGGCGGTTCCAGCGATACCATGACGCTCGAGTGTCCGGCCTCAAGCGCGCGCACCGCGGCCGCGCCGAAGCGCAGCGCCACCAGTCGGTCGAAGCTCGTCGGCGTGCCGCCGCGCAGCAGGTGCCCCAGCACCACCACGCGCGTCTCGCGCCCCACGAGCCGCTCGAGTTCGCGGCCCACCTTCTCGCCGACGCCGCCCAGGCGCTCGGCCTGACCCACCGACTTGCCCACGACGCTGATCGCGCCGCCCTTGGGCCTGGCGCCTTCGGCGACCACCACCAATGTGTACAGGCGGCCCTTCTTCTCGCGGCGACGGATGTGATCGGCGACGGTGTCGACATCGAACGGGATCTCGGGGATCAGGATGGCATCGGCGCCGCCGGCGATGCCGGCATGCAGCGCGATCCAGCCGGCATAGCGGCCCATGACCTCGACCACCATGATGCGATGGTGCGATGCCGCGGTGGAATGCAGACGGTCAAGGCACTCGGTCGCGAACGACACCGCCGAATCGAAACCGAACGTCATGAACGTCTTCTCGAGGTCGTTGTCGATGGTCTTCGGCACGCCCACAACGCGAATGCCGCGCTTGGCCAGCTCGTAGCCGATGCCGAGCGAGCCGTCACCGCCCACGACGACCATGGCGTCGATGCCCCGGGCCTTGAGCGTGGCCACCAGCTCGTCACCGCGGTCGGTCTCGACCCATGTGCCGTCCGGCTGCTGCACCGGGTAGCGCAGCGGATCGCCGCGGTTCGTGGTGCCGAGGATGGTGCCGCCCAGATGTGCGATGCCCGAGACGCGCGCACGCGTCAACCGGATGATGCCATCGCCGCCGTAGTTCTCGGGCGCGAGCAGGCCGTGGTAGCCGTCGCGAATGCCCCACACCTCCCAGCCGCGGTTCTCGGCGGCCAGCACGGTGGCGCGGATGACGGCGTTCAGTCCGGGAGCGTCACCGCCGCCGGTGCTGATCGCGATACTGCGAATCGGTGAGTGGTTCACGAGCACGGTCCTTGTGCGTATGCGAAGTGTGTGGAGCTACGGCGAGTGCGCTGCGCGTCGCGCGCCACGGTGCGGCGCGCGGTATCCGCGTGGCGTGCCGTGGCGATGACGAGGCTCGCGGTTAGTCGCCGCGCGCCCAGCGCAACGTCTCGCGTGCGCTCGTGTGATACGGGTCCAGCGCCACCGCGCGCGTGCTGGCCTGAATGGCCGCCTCGCGCTGGCCTGCCGCCATGCACGCCTCGGCGTACTTGGCGTGAGCGTCGGCCGAGTTGGCGTACAGCTCGGTCGTCTGCTTCAGCACTTCCACCGCGCTCGCGGCGTCACCGCGTTGCAGCAGCCGGCCGCCCAGCAACAACAGGGCGCCGACGCTGACATCGTAGCCGCCGGTATCACGCGCCTGACGAAGCGTTCGGCCCGCGGCGGCGGCACCTTGTGCCTTGGCCGCGTCCGCCACGGAGTCGATCAGCGGCTTCTTGCGGCTGGCGTCCGGCTTCCTGCGCTCCAGGTCGTCGACTTTGGCCTCGAGCGTCAGCTCGATCTCGACCGAATCGGCGATCGCGAAGCGGCCGGGCGCGAACTCGTTGTTCCAGAACTTGCTGCCGACTACGCCGAAGTCCAGACGATTGACGCGCGTGCGCCCGACCCAGCCGATGCGCGTGCCGCCCATGGCGTCCTGCATGGCCGGGTGGATGGGCTGGACCGCGAGCACGACGCGCTTGGTGACGTTCCGGACGGTGAGGTCGCCGGTCACGCGCAACGCGTCGCCCTGTTTGGCGACCGCGGTGCTCGTGAAGCGCAGCTTGGGGAAGCGCACGACATCGAAGAAGTCGGCGCTGCGCAGGTCGGCGTCGCGCTGCTTGTTACCGGTGCTGATACTGTTGCCGTCGATGACCACCGACAGCGTCGAACGCATGGGGTCGCTCGGCACGTACAGCAACGTGCCACGGAAGTCGCTGAAACTGCCATGGACATCGACCACGCCCATGTAGCGCGCCGTGAACCCCACCTGCGAGTGCGGGGCGTCGGCTTCATAACGGATCGGGGTGACGGTCGCGGCGGCTGGCGCGGTGGACGCGTGTGCGAACGCGAACAGCACGAGCACGGCGACCGGCCACGTCAGACGGAACGGTGACGTCATGGCGGTCTCCTTGGGGAGGCACGCGAGCTGGGTCCGGGCAGCATAGTCCCGGCGGACCCGGAAACGAAGTCGCCCCCGACCGGGAGCGAATCCGGTCGGGGGCAGCAACGCGCTTCACCGCACGATCATCAGCGGTACAGTTGCTTCAGCCGTCCCCACGTGTCCTGGCGCGTCGGCACCGGGCACTGCAGGTCGATCTTGCCGTCATGGCGGTACAGGTAGCCCGGGATGCCGATGCCGGGGGCGGTGTTCCAGGTGGCGCCGCCGGTGAACAGCCCCGGACAGATCGCGCCGCCGCCGCCGCGGAACTGCTCGATCAGCGTGCCGCCGGTCCAGTTGATGTCCCCTTCGATGTTGCCGACCTGGAACGTCGTGAAATTATTGGTCGCCACCACGAAGCGAGTGAACGTGCCGGTGAGGATCGGCAGGCCGGCGTCGTTGAACGTCGACGGCACCTGCGCGTTCGGCGGGAACGGCGCGAACACGGCGTCGGGCGAGGGATCCTCGAACACCTGGATCGTGCCGCCATTGAACGACGTGGTATAGAACTGTGTCGCGATCGGCCCGAACGTCTGGGTCGGGTTCGCGACCAGACCCTCGATGATGAACGTGTACTCGAACGCCGGCATGCTGGCGTTCAAGGCCGCGAGCGGCGGGCCGAACGCACTCACCGTGCCGACGCCGCGCATGGTGCCGCCGGCGGGCAGGCTCAAGGGCGTGGCACCCGCCATATAGAAGTATGCCGGATCCCAATCGAGTACCGGACCGACGGCGAACGCCGGGACCGCAAGCGCCACCGTTGTGACCGCCGCAGCCAGGATGTTCCGCAAGCGCTTCATGATCGTCTCCTTTGCGGTGCGCGTCGCCACGGGGCGCCGCATCACCGGTAACCGGCCTTCAGCTGACCCCAACTGGTACGGCGCGCGGCACTCGGGGCATCGAGGAATGTCTGCCCGTCGACCTGGTGCGCATAGCCCTGCGGGATGTTGAGGGCATTGCTCGTCGCGCCCGAGAACGTCCAGCCCTTGCGCTGGTTCAGCGGGAAGTTCGCGAGTTGAGCACCGCCGGTGACGTTGAAGACGGCCTCGAAGCTGCCCGAGCCGCTGCTGGTGTCGAACACGAACTGGAAGTTCGTGAGCGAACCCACCAACACCGCGCTGCCGTCCGTGAACGTCGCGGGTGCGACGGCGTTGGGCGGGTTGTTGCCGAAGTCGGCAGTCGTGCCGCCGAGCTTGGCGTCTTCATAGATGGTGATGCTGCCGGTGCTGTAATTGATGATGCGGAACGGGCCGAACGCCTGGACCCCCGTGGGTGTCAGGCCCTGCATCACGTAGGTGTACTCGTTGGCGACGTTGTTCGAGACCAGCGGTGCGAACAGGAAAGGCACCGTGCCGACGCCGACGTAACCACTGCCGACTTCGCCGAACGTCACCGGATCGGGGTTCGGTGACTCGTAATCGAACCCGACGTAATCGAACAGCAGCGACTGGGCGCGTGCGGCAGGTGGGGCCGCCAGCGCACAGCACAGCGTGAGCATCAACGTGGTCGTGAATCTGCGCATGCCATGTACCTCGTGGCTTCGGAGAGAGTGCCGGACAGTCCTGGAGAAGCGACGCCGCGCCTGCGCGTGCGCAAGCGGATCGTCGGGTGACCGTCCGTGGTGGGGTGATGCTGCTGGGTGGACTGCCGCGGGGCGCAGGGGGATGCGCATCAAGGGGCGCGGTACGAGTCCGGGAGAGAAACCAGTGCGACAAGTCTACGGGTTCGGCCGGTTCGCCGCCAACTGGTTTCGTGCGCTGGACGCAGTCATGACAGGCGATTTTCGTGTTGTCGTAACGCGTTCTGCCCCAAGCAGTCCGAGAGTTCAGTCCAGCCGCACGGAGTCCAGCAGGAGCTTCACTTCGGCCAGTGACTGGTCCAACGAAAGCGTGGCCCCTGACTGCTTCGAGAGGGCCACAGCATCAGTCCCGATTTCACTGGTCAACTGGTCCGCGAGCAGGTCGTGCTCGCGTTGTTCCCAGGGTAGCAGGGTCATGCTGACGTTCGCGCGCATGCCCTCGGACGCCCCGAGCATCCTCGCGGCTTCGCGCGCACGCCCGGTGACCTGCAGCAACTCCGCCAGCACGCCCAGCACGTACACCATTTCGCGCACCGAGCTGAGTCCTTCCAGCAGAGCCGACGACTTGTGCAGCTCGGCAAGCGCGCTGGCGCGATCCCCAAGCCGCAGGCACGACGCCGCGAGTGCCGTGCGGCACAGCGTCTCGGTCGTGGTGTCGCCGCTCACCGTGAGCAGCGTGAGCGCTGCAGTGAAGTGGTCGAGCGCGCGCGCCGGGCGGCCCAGCATGTGCTCGAGCAAGCCGGTGTTGTGGTGCGCCATCGCCACGCCACGCATCTCGCCGAGCTGTTCGTAAAGCGCCAAGCTGTCCTCGCCGTAGCGCACCGAATCCTCGAATCGGGATTGGTACATGGTCGCGACGCCGAGCCCCGCGAGCGCGCGCGCTTCGCCCTTGCGGTCGCCCATCTGGCGCGCAAGCTCGAGGCTCTCTGCCAGATAGGTCTCGGCGGCGACGTAGTCCGAGCTCGTCAGCGCGAACCCTGCCGCGCGCGCGAGCGCCTTGGCCCGTTCGGGCGACACCCGCCGCATCGTGTCGCGCGCCAGCGCTTCCTCGAGCACTCGCCGGCCCAGCGTGTAGCGGCCCTCGAGCGCCCACAGCCGGTAGACCGCCGCCGACAACCGCAGCCCGAGCGAGACGCCATCATGCGCGTGCGCGCACCACGCCAGCGCCGCCAGGATGTTCTCCTCCTCGGCATCGAGCTCGTGCACGGCCTTCGCCAAGCCGGCGCCGACCATGTGCTTCTCGGCATCCTCGGCATAGGCCACATGGGCGGCCAGATGGCGGTCGCGCATGGGCGCGTGTTCAAGGTGCGGCTCGAGCTTCTCGAGCGCGAACCGCCACACGCTCTCCAGGTAGCGGTAGCGCACGCTGCCACCGGTCGTGCGCTGCACCACGAGCAGCGCGCGTTCGGCGAGCCGCGTCAACAGGTCGAGGACTTCGAACTCATCGCGGCTGTCCGAGCACACTTCGGTGGCACGCTCCAGCGTCCAGCCGCCGGTGAACACGGCCAGGCGCCGCATCAAGTCCTGTTCGGGTTCGAGCAGGTGGTCCCAGCTCCACTGGATCACCGCGAGTACGGTCTGCTGGCGCGCCACCGCGCCACCGCCACCGCGCGTCAGGAGCTTGAAGCGGTCGCCGAGCCGGGCACGGATCTGCTCGACGCCGAGCAATCGCACGCGCGCCGCGGCCAGTTCGAGTGCCAGCGGGATGCCGTCCAGCCGCCGGCAGATCTCGGCCACGGCGGTGGCGTTGTCGTCGGACAGCGCGAACTCGGGCAGCGCGGCGCGCGCGCGGTCGCGGAACAGGCGCACGGCTTCGCTCTGTTCGGCCGCCGCCGCCGTGCGCACGTTGCTGGGCGGCACACCGAGGGCGGGCACGGTGTAGATCGTCTCGCCGTTGGCGCCGAGCGGTTCGCGGTTCGTGACCAGCAACTTGAGTTGCGGGCAGTGGCCCAGCAGGTCGAGCGCCAGCTCCGCACAGGCTCCGGGATGGGTCTCGGAGTTGTCGAGGATGATCAGCGTGCGCCGCGCGGCCAGATGCGAACGTACGCCCTCCAGCAGCGTGCGGCCCGCTTCGTCGCGCACGTCGAGCACCGCGGCCAGGGCTTCGATGAGCCGGCTCGGATCGGTGAGCGGTGCGACGTCCACGAACCAGACGCCATCCGGGAATGCGTCCAGGTGTTCCTCGGCGAGCTTCAATGCGACGCGTGTCTTGCCCGAGCCGCCCATGCCGGTGAGCGTCAGGAAGCGCGACTCAGCGAGCGCGCGCGCGCACTCGCTGAGCGTCGTTTCGCGGCCCACGAAGCTGGTGGCGGACGCGGGCAGGTTGTGCCGCGTCGCCGCCGCCTCGCCTTCGCGCATCGCGGTGGCACGCCGGATGCCGAGCGCTTCCTCGAGCGCGAAGCGCAGCGTGCGGGCGTCCGTGGGGCGCGCTTCGGCGTCCTTTTCGAGGCACGCGGCCAGCAGCGTGCGAATCGCGGCCGGTGTGCGTGCCGGCAGCAGCGCCGGATCCGGCGTGTCGCTCAGCACCTGCGCCATGGCCACGAACGGGTCGTCGGCGGGGAACGCGCGCTGGCCGGTGAGGCATTCGTACAGCACACAGCCGAACGCGAACAAGTCGGTGCGCGCATCCTGCGTGCCCGCCAGCACCTGCTCGGGGCTCATGTAGCCAGGCGTGCCCGCCACCGGGCCCGAGGCGCTCGCGCTGCTGTCCGCCGCCGGCTTCGGCGAGGCGGCGCGCGCGGGCGGGGTGTCGGTGAGTCCGTATGTGCGCTTCGCGAGCCCGAAGTCGAGCACCTTCACCAGGCCGCGCGGCCCGATCATGATGTTCGCGGGCTTCAGGTCGCGGTGCACGATGCCGCGCTCGTGCGCGACCTCCAGCGCGAGCGCCACCTGGGACGCGATCTGCAGCGCGGCTTCGAATGGCGGGGGCGCGCGCCGCAGGCGCGCCTGGAGCGACTCGCCCTCGACGCGTTCGAGCACCAGCATGAGGGGGCCGCCGGCGGTCTCCTCGAAGCCGTGGATGGTGGCGATGTTCGGATGATTGAGTGCGGCCAGTGCCAGCGCTTCATTGCGGAATGACGCCAGCAAGTCGGGGTCGGCGTTCAGGCGTGCGGGCAGCAGCTTGAGCGCGACCTCGCGCTGCAGCCGCGTGTCACGCGCCAGCCACACCTCACCCATGCCGCCAGCGCCGAGTGCGCCGAGGATCTCGTAGGGGCCGATGCGCCTGGCCGGCGGCAACGGCGCGGTCATCGCAACAGGCTCAGTTGGGCCACCGCGTCGCGCCACTCGCCGGGCTGGAGTCCATCCAGCCGCCACGGGCCGACCGCCACGCGCACCAGACGCAGCGTCGGGTGGCCGACGGCAGCGGTCATGCGGCGCACCTGGCGATTGCGCCCCTCGCGCAAGCCCAGCTCGAACCAGCTGGTGGGGATGTCGCGCCGCACCCGGATCGGCGGCACGCGCGGCGGCAGCGCGGGCTCGTCGATGCGCTCGGCGCGCGCCGGCCGCGTGACGCCGTCGTTCAAGCGCACACCCCGGCGCAACTGCTCGAGCGCGCCCTCTGTGATGTCGCCGTCGACCTGCACCCAGTAGGTCTTCTCGAGCTGGTGGCGCGGGTCGGCGATACGGGCCTGCAGCATGCCGTCATCGGTGAGCACGATCAGACCCTCGCTGTCGGCGTCGAGCCGGCCGGCCGGGTAGACGCCGGGCACCTTCACGTGGTCGGCGAGCGTGCGGCGCCCGCCGGTTCCAGTGAACTGGCACAGCACGTCATAGGGCTTGTAGAGCACGATGAGACGGGGCATGGGCCGGGAGTCTAGCGCGGTTCGAGCGGGCGCGCGTCCGGAGGATGTGGGGTCGCACGGAGTCCGTGAGAACGCACAGCGCCCGGGCGGCGGACCCGGGCGCTGTGTTCAGCTCGTGATGCCGGGCGGGAGCCGCCCCGGGGTTAGCGGAACAGCGACTTCACCTTGCCCCACGACGTCTGGCTGACCGGCGTCGGGTTCACGGACTCCAGGAACAGCACCGCGTCGTCGAAGTCGCGGTCGCCGGTCGCGAACGGCGAGTCCTCGAAGCACATCCACCAGCAGCCGGCGTTGTCGCCGGTGCCCGAGAAGATGAGCGCCTGGGCGCTGTTCGTGCCGGGCTGCCGGGAGTCCTGCGTGTAGAACGTGCCGCCGGGCCCCGACAAGTAGTAGCCGAAGTCGGTGGTCGTGACACCCGTGTACGAGACCGAACTCTGCGGGACGCCCGCCTGGTTGAACAGGTTGACGACCAGGAGTCCGCCCGAACGGAACGAGGCGACCGCGAACCAGCCGGCCGGCGCCGAACCCGGGAAGATCTGGTAGAGCGACGGGACCGGCCCAGCGGTCGCGTTGTACACGCCGATGCTGTTGTTGCCGGAGTTGCCGGACAGTTCGATCTGCAGCGTGATCGCACTGTTGCCGGAGATCGTCGTCTTCCAACGCTGGATGCTCTGCTGGTCGGTGAGCACGTTGATGGTCTCACCCGTGCCGCTGAGATAGCCCTGGAGCGTTCCACCCGCCACGGGGACCTGCGGGACGCGCAGGGCGGCGTGTGCGGGCGCGATCATGGCCGCCATGGCGACCAGCATACCGAGTGCTGCGGAGTAATAGCGCTTCACGTGGGGACCCTCCACCAGGAGACGAGTTCAGGAACCGTTGGCCGTGCGCCGGAAGAGGGCCGGAGCATGCCGCCGTTCGTGGGCCACCATGTGCGACATGTCATGCAGGGCCAGCGGGCCGGCAGGGGGAGAGTCGCCGGGTACGCCGAAGCCAGGCTGTGTCACGGCTCACATGGGGGTGACGACGCTGGTTCTGGAACCCACCGCACCACGCGGGCAGCTCGCGCGGCAAGGGTCGCGGTAGGGGGCGCTCAGAAGATCAGCACACGGAGAAGTGTAGAAAGCGCGACTTACGGAGGCAACGATATTTTATGAATTAAACACGTCTTCATACTTGCTGGGCGGCCGCGCCCGTTTGCTGGGTGCCTTGCCCCAAGCCTGCGCATCGGCGCGTGGATCACGGGCGATGTCCGCGCGGCGCGGCTCGCCGCGCGCCCGGTTGGTGCCGAGCACGGGTGCGTGCGCCCGGGCTCGGCGCGCCCGCGCAATGCAGAATGCGGGACGCCCGCACCGGCCCGCGGCGCACGGGTGGCTGCCGAAGCGCCGCAGCCCGCCGGAGCCGCACTACAGAGGGCCGCATGGCGGGGTGCAGGCCCGGTCAGCGCGGGGCCGACGTCCGTTCGCGGTGCTGTTCGATGAGCTGCTCGACGACCTCGGGCTCGGCCAGCGTGCTGATGTCGCCCATGCCGTCGTATTCGCCGGCCGCGATCTTGCGCAGGATGCGGCGCATGATCTTGCCGCTGCGCGTCTTCGGCAGCCCCCGGGTGACGTGCACGATGTCCGGCGCGGCGAAGCCGCCGATGGCGTGGCGCACTTGTTCCTTGAGCGCGCCTTCCAGCTCGGCGCCGCCGCGGTTTGCCCAATCGGACGTCAGCGCCACGTAGGCGTAAATGCCCTGACCCTTGATGGCGTGCGGGTAACCCACGACCGCGGCCTCGGCCACGGCCTCGTGCGCGACCAGCGCGCTCTCGACCTCGGCGGTGCCGAGCCGGTGACCCGCGACGTTCAGGACGTCGTCGATACGGCCGGTGATCCAGTAATAGCCGTCCTCGTCGCGCCGGCAGCCGTCGCCGGTGAAGTAGTAGCCTTTGTACTGCGTGAAGTACGTCTCCTTGAAGCGCTGGTGGTCGCCCCACACCGTGCGCGCCTGCCCCGGCCATGGCGTCGCCAGGCACAGCGCCCCCGAGACGCCATTGCCCTTGAGCACCAGACCGCTCTCGGGGTCCACGATGACCGGCTCGATCCCGAAGAACGGCAGCGTGGCCGAGCCCGGCTTGGTGTCGGTGACTCCGGGCAGCGGCGTGATCAGGATGCCGCCCGTCTCGGTCTGCCACCACGTGTCGACCACGGCGCAACGCCCGTCGCCCACGACGTCGTGGTACCAACGCCAAATTTCGGGATTGATCGGCTCGCCGACGGACCCCAGCACGCGCAGGCTCTTGCGTGAGTAGCGCTTCACTGGATCGTCGCCGTGATGCGCGATGGCGCGCAGTGCGGTGGGGGCGG
>JANMAX010000369.1:0-3138 GCA_031360075.1 bacterium
TGATCGTGCGGAAGGACCCACACACGACTTGGAAGAAGGCCGGAACAGACCCGCGGTCAGGGAGGGGAATCCGAATGGGCCAGCTACCAGAGTTCTATGTCGATCAAGACCTTTGCACGGAATGCGGGGACTGCATCAAGCTGATTCCGCAGGTATTCCGGAAGGTCGAGGACGAGGAAGTGGCGGAGGTGCACGACTGGCAGCTCGACGACTCCGCCATGCCAAAAGTTCAGCAAATGATGACGGACTGTCCGGGCAAGGCCATCCTCTGGCGTAGGCCTTGAGTACCATATGAGAACCCTCGAACCCCGCCGCTTGCTGGCAGAGTCGTCCTTGGAGATGCGCGGTGATGGCAAAGCGGGCGGCGGTCTGGTGCTCGCCTTCCAAAGCCTGGCGGCCCTGCTGTCATCGTTCCCCGAGATGCATGTCCAGGAGTGGCCGTTCTTCGGCAGCGCCCGGCGCGGCGCGAACATCCGTTCGTTCCTGCGTGTCAGTGGGCGCCCCATCGCGCTGGGTTGTGAAGTCACGCGCCCGGCGATCACGCTGCTCATGGACGAAGCCGCCGGCCGGACCGTCGACTTCGCCGAGGGCGTGCCGCACGGCGGCACGTTTGTCCTGAACACCCGGCGCTCGCTCCAGGAGTGCGCCAGCCACTTCCACCTGTCGGGCCGCGTCATGACCGTTCCCGGCGACGACATCGGCACACGCTTCCTGGGGCACGCCATCGGCAACGTCTCGGCCTATGTGGCGATGACCGAGGCCATCGGTGTGCTGCCCTTCGACCGCGTCGTCGAGACGTTCCTGGCGCAGTTGCGCAAACGGCGCATTCCCGAGGCGCTGTGCGCCAAGAACCGCTTGGCACTTGAGGCCACACGTGAGGCCATCCAGGTCGGCACCTTCGACTGTGCCCGCCCGGGAGATCACGGCAGCACGCATTTCGCGGGCTACGGCGAACTACCCGTGGGTGCTCAGACCGCACTGCGGACGTCGCGCGCCAATCACACCGCCAGTTACGCACGCAGCGGCTTCCGGCTGCTGTTCGCGGATCCGGACACACGCTGTACCGGGTGCTCGCACTGCATCGTGAATTGCCCCGAGGGCATCATCCGCTTCGAGCCCGACGCCGAGCGCGGAGTGTTGGTGAAGGGTGCCGATGTCAGCTCGTTCTGCAAGCTGTGCGGTGAATGTGTCGCGGTCTGTCCGGAGAAACTGTTCTCCGAGGGCAGCTACGAGGAGTCATGGGTGGAATCAAGGGGTGAAGCCGGCTCCGCGGAGGTCGCAACATGAGCGTCATCACGCAAGCGGGGACTCTCGCCCGCCACACGCGCACACCGTCGGGGGAGCGTTATGACGACGTGCTGGACCTGTCGCGTGTGCGTGCCGCGCACATCCCGCTGTATACCGAGCGCGAGGATGTGACCGCGGATGGCAACACCGCCGGAGCGCTCGCCACACTGCAGATGTGGCGCACGCTGATCGTGCCGGGCTTCCCGATCACACCGTCGACCAAGTACCTCGAAACCATCGCCGCCAAGGTCGCGTCACAGCCGGGTACGCCGCGGCGCGTCAAGCTGCTCGAAGCCGAGCATGCCGTGGCCGACTACATGGTGGGTGGAGCGGCCGCCTGCCGCGACCTGATCTTCGCGACGACGACCAGTTCGGTCGGCCTGGATCACATGACCGAGACGACGCGCTCGCTGGGCGCTTCGGGCTTGGGCAACGTCATGATCGTCGATGTCTATCGCGCGACGGCCAACTTCCCGCTGTGCATCGAGGGCGATCCGTCGGATGCCCTGGCGCACCGCGACGATGGCTTCATCCAGATCTGCTGTCGCGGCAAGCAGCAGATCTACGACACCATCCTACAGGCGCCCTGCCTGGGGATGCAGCCCGACATCCTCACACCCACCATGCCGGGTTACTACGGCATCAAGGACAGTCATCGCAGCTCCCGGTTCACGGTGGAGCCGGACGTCGCGGTGCACGAGTTCCAGGACGAGTGGATCCAGCCGTGCCCTTTGCCGGGACTGTTGAATGGCGACACCGCCATGGGCAATTGCGTCACCTCGCGGCACTTCCAGGGCTTCAAGATCGCGCAGAAGCGCCGGCTCGAGCAGGTGCTCGAAACGCTGCCGCTCATCGGCGCCAGCTTCGAGCGGCACTTCGGGCGGCCCGGGCTGGCGTTCTTCGACGAAGTCGGCTTCGAGGCTCCGGGCCAGGTCGACATCGCCGTGGTCGGCATGGGTCCCGACTACGGGACCTTCGAGGCGCTGCGGGAGCGCTGGTCGCTCGAACGCGGCCTGCGTGTCGCGGGTCTCGCCATGCGCCTGCTGACGCCGTTTCCGTCCCGGGCGGTGGCCGCCAAGGTGGCCCGCGCCAAGGTCGTGCTGGTGGTGAATCAGGCTCATCACTCCGGGCGCGGACACCTGACGCTCGACATCGCCGATGCGCTCGAAGGGCAGACCGACCGGCCGCGCATCCTGGCGGCGTTTGCCGGCATGGGCGGCGCCGACGTCTCCGAGTCGACCTGGGAAGCCATGCTCGACGAAGCGGCGTGCGCGATCTCGCAACCGCCGTCCCAGCCGTGGATGGTGTTCCATGAAGGAGCCCGGTTATGAGCGGCTACAAGGAAACCGCACTCAAGGAGAGCTGCTTCCGTCCCGGCTCGACGCTGTGCCCGGGCTGCATGGAGTCGGTGGCGTTCCAGAACATCGGCCGTGTCACCGACAACGGGATCAAGACCGTGTTCACGATCGGGACGTCGTGCGCCGAGGTCTCGACGCTGGCGTTCCCGCATGTCGTGGCGTGGGGGCGTGGGGAGGCTCCGCCCGACGAGTACAGCAAGTCGTTCTCGATCCTGCACAACGTCTTCGAATCGGCGCCAACACTGGCCGAGGCGACGCGTGATGTAGCCGATGCGCTCATCGCCGTCGGGGCGCTGAAGCAGAAGATCCAGGTGCTGAGTGTGTCGGGTGATGGCGGCGCACTGTCGATCGGGCTGCGCACGCTACTGCACACGATCCACCGCCGCACGCGCGTCACCATCATCGTGCTCGTGAACGAGATCTTCGCCAACACCGGGTTCCAGTACAGCCCAGCCACCATGCCGTACGCCGACACCAGCACGACGCCGGCCGG
>JANMAX010000025.1:0-3058 GCA_031360075.1 bacterium
TGATCACTGGGCAGCAGCGGCCGTGCGGCGGTGTTCGCGCCGCGCGCGACCGCGGCCGCCGCTGGACGTGGACTCGGGTTCGGCCGGAGGCACACCGATGAAGTTGCGCACTGAACTGCTCGACCTGCACACGATCTTCGAGTTCCGGATCGCGCATGGCGCCAAGCGCGCGCACCGGAACGTCCTGGTGCGCATCGAGCACGACGGCATCGAGGGGCTGGGAGAGGCCGCGCCGTCGCACTACTACGGCGAGACCCCCGAGACCATCGTGGCCGCGCTGGCCGAGTGGGCGCCGCAGTTGGGGAGCGACCCGTTCGCCCTCGACGCGCTCGACGACCGGCTCGGGCACGCGCTGCAGGGGCATGGCTCCGCACGCGCCGGGCTCGAGATGGCGATGCATGACTGGATCGGCAAGAAGCTCGGGCTGCCGACCTGGAAGCTGCTCGGGCTCGATGCCGCGCGCGCTCCCAGGTCCTGCGTCACGCTCGGCATGGCGAGTCCGGAGGAGATGGAGCGCAAACTCGAGACCGTCAAGGACTTCCCGCTCATCAAGGTCAAGCTCGGCGGGCCGGGTGACGTCGAGAACCTGCGCCGCATCCGGGCCCATTACAAGGGCAAGCTGCAGGTCGATGCCAACACCGCGTGGAACGCGGCTGATGCGGTGCGCGTGCTGCGGCTGATCGAGCCGCTCGAGATCGAACTGGTCGAGCAGCCGGTGCCGCGTGGCGATCTCGACGGCCTGCGCTGGGTGCGTGAGCGCAGCCCGATCCCGGTGTTCGCGGACGAGAGCGCGCACACGCTGGCCGACATCGGCCTGCTTGCCGGGCGCGTCGACGGCGTCAACCTGAAGCTCATGAAGACCGGCGGGGTGCGCGAGATGCAGCGCATGATCCACGCCGCGCGCGCGCACGGCATGAAGGTCATGCTCGGCTCCATGGTCGAGTCGAGCCTGGCGCTGTCGGCGGCCGCGCAGCTGGCGCCGCTGGTCGACTACCTCGACCTCGACGGGCACTGGCTGCTCAAGGACGACCCGTTCTCCGGTGCGCCGGGCGAACGCGGCGACATCCGGCTCTCGGAGCGCCCCGGACTCGGCGTCGTGCCGGCCGTTGCCGCGGTGCCGGGGGCGGCGTCCCGATGAGCAAACGGCTGCGCGCATACGTCGCACTGACGCTGCTGACCGCGGCCGGCGTGATGGCGTTGCTGTGGCCGCAGACGTTCATGCGCGACTGGGGGCATTACGTCGCGTGGATCGTGATCTGCCTGGTGTCCGACACGATGTGGAGCAACGCGCTGTCGGGCACGGCGACCTGGAGTCTGTCCGCCACCGCGGGGCTGTCGAGCGCGGTGCTGTGGGGCAGTGGCGCCGGCATCTGGGTATCGGCGCTGTCGACGTTCGTCGCCGACCTGTTCGTGATGCGCAAGCCGTGGGTGCGCGCGACGTTCAATGCCAGCCAGATCGCGATCGCCACCGGGATCGGCGCACTGCTGTTCGAGGTGCTCGGCGGCCGTGCCGGCCTGCCGCTCAGCGCCGGTGGCAGCGTGCTCGACCGCGCGCACGCCGCCACGCTGCTGCTGCCGTTCCTCGGGCTCGTCGTGGGCTACTGGGCGGTCAACCGCTCCATGGTGTCGCTCGCCGTGGCGTGGTCGTCCGACCGCGGCTGGTGGCAGACACTGCGCGAGGACTGGCTTTACATGGCGCGCGTCGAAGTCGACGCCGCGTCGTTCCTGCTCACGCCGCTCATGGTCATCTCGTTCACCACGGTCGGCTATCCCGGCGTGCTGCTGTTCTATGCGCCACTGTTCATGTTGTTCCAGTCCGACCGCCGCTACGCCGAACTCAAGAACGCGGAAGAGCGGAACTTGCGCAATGCGCGTTTCGCGGCGAAGGGCGAACTCGCCGCCGGCATCGGCCACGAACTCAACAACCAGCTGGTCGCCATCAGCGGGCGTGCGCAGATGCTGCTGAGGGACGCCGAGAAGCAGTCGTTCGACAACGCGCCGCGGCACGCGCAGATCATCTTCGACCAGAGCAAGCGCATGGGAGTGCTCGCCAAGGGCCTCATGGACTATACGCGCAGCAAGGTGAACCTCGAGCCCATGGACCTGAACGGCATGCTCACGAGCACGATCGAGTTCGTGAAGAGCGACAGCCGGTTCCGCGGAGTCGAGTGGGACATCCAGCTCGATCCTGAACTTCCTCAAGTCCGTGCCGACGTCGGCCAGATCCAGGGCGTGTTCATCAACCTGTTCGTGAACGCCGCCGACGCCATGGGCGCGCAGGAGACGCGCCGCGCGATCCAGGTGAGCACGAAGCTCGACCCGCGCACGCACGCGGCCGAGATCGTCGTGCAGGACACCGGGCCCGGCATCAAGCGCGAGCATCTGGGCCGCATGTTCGAGTTCATGTTCACGACCAAGCCCGATGGTCATGGCTTCGGACTGTCGACCTCGCACCGCACCATCGAGAACCACGGCGGCAAGATCACGGTCGACAGCGAGCCCGGCGCGGGTGCGCGCTTCCAGATCGCCCTGCCGCTGACCGGACCGGGGAGCTGATCCTGACTGGAACGGAGAGTGGTGTGCTCGCACGGCCGACCGTGGCCACGGTGGTGCGCATCGATTTCGGCAGTGTGCGCCTGCTCACGGATGACGGCCGGTCGTTCGAGGCTTCAGTGCCCGGCCGGCTGCGCGGCCCGCGCAAGGCGCTCGGCAACGCCGTCGTGACCGGCGACCGGGTGCAGTTGGGCTGGGAGGGCGAACAGGCCCTCGTCGAAGTGGTGGAGCCGCGGCGCAACGTCTTCTCGCGCCGCGCGGCGGGCGAGCGCGAGGTCGAGCAGGTCATCGCCGCGAATCTGGACCGCGTCTTCGTCGTGGCCTCGGTGCAGCGTCCCGAGTTCCGTCACGGCTTCGTCGACCGCGTGCTCGTGCAATGCGAACGCGCCGGCATCCCGGCCCTGATCGCGCTCAACAAGACCGATCTGGACACGCGCCAGGAGTGCGCCAGCATCCTCGCCGAGTACACGCGCGCTGGGGTCCTGGGGCTGGCGACCTGTGCGCA
>JANMAX010000036.1:0-16526 GCA_031360075.1 bacterium
GCATTGGTAACGGCAGCGCGCGAGGATCGGGGTGCTCGTTAACCGGGTCATTGTGCACCATCGACTCCATCGACTCCAGCGACTCCAGCGGGTCCAGCGGGTCCAGCGGGTCCAGCGGGTCCAGCGGGTCCAGCGGGTCCAGCGGGTCCCACCCGAGCGCGACGAATTCGAACAGATTCCTACTTCACCGCGGCAGCCGTGTCCGTGATCCAGCGCAGCGTCTCGGCCGCGCCCGGATAACCTTCCAGTCGCACCGCGCGCCCGGTGGCAGGCGAGTACACCACCAAGGTCGGGAAGACGTCGACCTTGAACCGTTGCTGGAGTTCGGCCACCTGAACGCTGTTCGAGCCGTCCTCCCGAGTACGATCGACGACCGACACGGGGATGACCGCCGCCTTGACGGTCGTGCCGGCGGCGGCATGCTCGAACACTTCGCCCTTCAAGGCTTGGCAAGGCCCGCACCACTCGGCGTTGAAGTCGAGCATGATCGGCTTGCCATTGCTGCGCGCCTGTTTGGTCGCCACGTCGAAGGTCGTCCACGTCGAGTAGACCGCGTCGTCGTCACCCGGTGCGTCCGTCTCCGGGCGTCCCAGCCCGATCGTCGGCGAACCGTCCTGCATCGCGCTCGACGGAGCCGGCGTCGCAGGCACCGGCACGGTGGGCTCGCGCAGGAGCGCGGCATTCTGCGTGGAAGTCCCGGACGGCCGGCTCGGCGTCTGCATGCCACCCGCGAACCAGCCCACGAGCAGTGCGACCGGAAGCAGCAACAACGCCCACCACGGCGAAAACGAACGCGACTCCGGCATGTGGGCAATCCTCCGTGCGAACGACGATCAGCATTCGGTACCGGCTGGTCCAGGGGTTATCGGCGCGCACCTGCCCGGACTCCAGCCTCAGCCCGCGCCGCTGGCGAGCCCTCCCAGCCCCTTCCGGGCCCCCTTCCGCCCCGGGGCCGGGTGGCCTAACATCGTGCCCATGACCGAACTCGACCTGAACACCTCGCCCTATCTGGCCGCGGCCTATGCCAACGACCGCGCGCACGTCTTCCACTCGTGGTCCGCGCAGGGCGCCCTGTCACCGGTCGTCATCGCCGGTGCCAAGGGCTCGCGCATGTGGGACGCCTCCGGCAACACGTGGCTCGACTTCGCCAGCCAGTTGGTGAACGTCAACATCGGGCATCAGCACCCCAAGCTGGTGAAGGCGATCCAGGCACAGGCCGGGCGGCTGTGCACCATCGCTCCATCATTCGCCAATGACATGCGCAGCGAAGCCGCGCGCCTCATCGCCGAGCTCGCCCCCGGCGACCTCGACATGGTGTTCTTCACGAATGGCGGCACCGAGGCGGTCGAGAACGCGGTGCGCATGGCCCGCGGTCACACCGGCCGGCTCAAGGTGCTGAGCACGTACCGCAGCTACCACGGCGCGACCGGCACGAGCATCGGACTCACCGGCGATCCCAGGCGCTGGGCCAACGAACCGGCCACCCCGGGCGCGGTGAAGTTCTGGGGACCCTACCTTTACAGGAGCGCATTCCACGCCAGCTCATCCGGTGAGGAGTGCGAGCGCGCGCTCGAGCACCTCGCCAATGTGCTCATGGTCGAGGGGCAGCACACCGTGGCCGCCATCATCCTCGAATCGGTGGTCGGCACGAACGGCATCCTGGTGCCGCCCGACGGTTATCTTGCCGGCGTGCGCAGGCTGTGCGACCAGCACGGCATCCTCATGATCTGCGACGAGGTCATGGCCGGATTCGGCCGGTGTGGCGAGTGGTTCGCGGTCAACAAGTGGAACGTGACGCCGGACCTGATCACGTTCGCGAAGGGATCGAACTCGGGCTACATACCGGTCGGCGGCGTGGTCCTCTCGCGCCGCATCGCGGACACGTTCAAGGACCGCGCCTTCCCCGGCGGGCTCACTTACAGCGGGCATCCGCTGGCGACCGCTTCCATCGTCGCCAGCATCGGCATCTTCAAGGAGGAGCGCATCGTCGAGCACGCCCGCATGCTCGGCACCGATGTGCTCGGACCCGAACTCGCGAAGCTCGCAGCCAAGCACCCGTCGGTCGGCGAAGTCCGCGGCCTCGGTGTGTTCTGGTGCATCGAGCTGGTGAAGAACCGCAAGACGCGCGAGCCACTCGTGCCATTCAACGCCAGCGGGCCGGCCGCCAGGCCGATGGTCGAACTCATGACCGCCTGCAAGGCCGGCGGCGTGTGGCCGTTCGCGCACTTCAACCGGCTCCAGGTCACGCCGCCGTGCACGACGACGCCCGACGAGGTGCGCGAGGGGCTCGCCGCCATCGACAAGGCGCTCGACGTGGCGGACCGCTACTGCGAGGCATGAGCCGCCTGCGGGCGTGCCGTCTGGACGCGGCCGGGCGCGCATGAACACCCGGCTGCGGGTGTACGCGGTCGCGGCCGCCGTCATGCTGGCATTCGACCTGCTGTGGCTCGGCGTGCTCTCACCCCCGCTCTATCAGCCCACGATCGGCGCCTTGCTCCGGCCGCAGCCGGATCTCGTGGCCGCCGTGCTGTTCTATGCCATCTACGTGACCGGCGTCAGCGAATTCGTGGTGCTGGCCGCACCTTGGGCCGCGCGCCCGCGCACGGTCGCGTGGCGCGGTGCGCTGTTCGGCTGCGTGGCCTACGCGACGTTCGACCTGACCGCGCTCGCCATGCTCAAGGGCTGGTCCGCACTGGTCACCGCGGTCGACATGGCGTGGGGCACCCTGCTCACCGCGACCGTCGCCGCGGCCGCGCACCGCTTCGGGCGCGGCGGCACGCGGGGCTGAGCGGCAGGCTGGGTCCGGCCCCAGGGCCGCGCGCAGGCGCCGCAACAGGCATCCGTTCTGCCTCGGCGCTGTCGTATGATGGTCACGCCTCCCGCACCGCTACGTACCGCGAACAACGGCCGCGACCACGTGAGCAGCGGCTCAGCTGCAGAAGCGAACCCATACTCAGACGGCTCTCGCATCCGAGGGGAACATGCGCCGACTCCTGCCCGTGACGCTGTGGCTTGCCTTGCTCATCACGACCCCGGCATCCGCCGACCCGGGGATCCGCGTGCATTACCAGGACGATCTGCTGCGCGTCACGCTCGACGGCTCATTCGCGGGCGCGTACTTCCAGGTGTGGCGGTCCGCCGAGCAGCTGGGAGCATTCGACCCCTTGGCGCTCCAAGCCACGCTCTGCACGGGCGACTGCTTCGTGACCGACTCCGAGGTCACGCCGGGCAAGACCTATTACTACCGATTCGACCTGCAGCTGGCGAACGGCGGCTTGGTGTCCTATGGCCCCTATGCAGTCGTCGTGCCCGACTCGCCAGTTGGCGTGAACGTGTCGCCCAATCCCTCCGCTGGACGCGCGCGCATCGACCTGTCGCTCCCGGGCAGCGGCCGGCGCGACGGTGCGGTCGAAGCTCAGGCCAGGCTCATCGACCTGCAGGGTCGCACCGTGCGCGTGCTCTATGCGGGACGATTGTCACGCGGCACCACGTCGGTGCCGTGGGACGGGCGCGCCGAGGGCGGCCGGGCGCTGGGTGCCGGCATCTACTTCGTGCGGCTCGATACGCCACTCGGCAGTTCGACGACGCGCCTGATCCGCTTCCATTGACGACCCGGACGAACGGACGGGCACGTTCCGCATGCGCGGGATGATCGAGCGCTACACGCGCTGGCTGCACACGCGCTGGCCCGCGGGCCGCGTCGAGCAGCTGCCACTCGCCGGACCCGACGGCCGCACCAACGTGCCGGGCGTCTACCTGTGTGGCGATCTCACGGGCGTGCCGCTGCTCAAGTTCGCGCTCGACTCCGGTGTGAACGCCGTCCGTGCCATTGCGGCGGTTCCGCGCGCGCGCGCCGCCGAGCAGGGCGAGGCCCGTGCGCTGCTCATCCTGGGCGCTGGTGTGGCCGGCATGGCCGCGGCCCTGGAAGCGCGCACGCTCGGGCTCGACTTCGAGGTCATCGAGGCGGCGGAACCATTCGCCACGCTGGTACACTTCCCCAAGGGCAAACCCATCTTCACCTACCCGGCGACCATGCGGCCCGCGGGGGCGCTGCAAGTGAGCGCGACCGTCAAGGAAGCGCTGTTGGACGAACTGCGTGCCCAGATCGCGGCGGCGAACGTACCCGTGACAGCGGCGCGGGCCGAACGCATCGAGCGGCGCGACGGCGCGCTCACCGTGCACCTCGAGGGTGGCGGCACGCGTCGCGCACACACGGTGCTGATCGCCATCGGCAGGAGCGGTGACTTCCGCCGGCTCGGCGTGCCCGGTGAGTCGCTCGACAAGGTCTACAACCGTTTGCACGACCCGGCGGACTTCGCGGGACGGGACGTGCTGGTGGCGGGTGGCGGCGACACCGCGCTCGAGGCCGCGGTCGCGCTTGCGCGCGCGGGCGCGCGCGTCACGCTGTCGTATCGCGGCGCGAGACTGGCGCGTGCCAAGCCCGGGACCATCGCCGCACTCGAACGCCTGGCGCGCGCCGGCACGGTGACGCTGCGGCTCGGCACGACCGTCCGGAGCATCGGTGCGCGCGACGTGGTGCTGAACGCCGCGGATGGCACGGCCGAAACGCTTGGCAACGACGTCGTGTTCACGCTGCTCGGCCGCGCCGCTCCGCTGGCGTTCTTCCGCCGCTCGGGGGTGAGCATCCGCGGCGACAGCACGCGGCTGGGCCAGCTGGTGCTCGGTGTGTTCATCGCCGCACTCGTCTGCCTGTACGACTGGAAGTCGTCCGGCTTCCTGGAGCAGTACTGGAGCCGGTCGGCATGGCCATCCGACATGCCGCAGCGGCTGGCGTCGCTCGGCACGTGGTGGGCGGCCCAGGTGGCCGACCGCGGCACGCTGCTCGGCACCATCGCCGTGTCCATGAAGAGCCGGTCGTTCTACTACACGTTCGTGTACACCTCGCTCATCGGGTGGTTCGGCTATCAACGGGTGCGGCGGCGCGCGACGCCCTACGTCACGTTGCAGACCTGGTCGCTGTTCCTGATCCAGGCCATCCCGCTGTTCGTGCTGCCCGAGATCATCCTGCCGTGGCTCGGCTACCGCGGGGCGTTCGACCACGGCGCGGGCCGCGCCGTCGCGGACCAGTTGTTCGAGCCCTACATCTCGGCCTCCGACTACGCCGCCCGCCACTGGCCCGAGTGGGGCCACCCGCGCGCCTATTGGCGCGCCTACGGCTTCATCCTGGCGTGGCCGCTCAACGTCTACAACATCTTCACGCACGAGCCGCGCTGGACATGGATCGCCATCGGGTTCGTGCAGACGTTCGTCCTGATCCCGCTCGCGGTGTTGCGCTGGGGCAAGGGTGCCTATTGCGGCTGGGTCTGCTCCTGCGGCGCGCTCGCCGAAACCATGGGCGATACCCAGCGTGCCAAGATGCCGCATGGCCCGGGCTGGAACCGCGTCAACATGATCGGGCAGGTGTTCCTGGCCTTCGCGTTCGCGCTGCTGGCGCTGCGCGTCGCCGCGTGGGTGCTTCCCGGCTCTGGACTGGGCGGGCTCTTCGACCTGCTGCTCGAGGGCAGGAACGGCCAGCACCAGCTCGTGAACCCACTGAGCTACAAGTGGTTCGTCGATGTGTTGTTCGGCGGGGTCATCGGCGTCGGCTTCTACTTCAAGTACTCGGGCCGCGTCTGGTGCCGGTTCGCCTGCCCGCTCGCCGCGCTCATGCACATCTATGCACGCTTCAGCCGCTTCGCCATCGTGCCCGAGAAGAAGAAGTGCATCTCGTGCAACGTCTGCACGTCAGTGTGCCACCAGGGCATCGACGTCATGGCGTTCGCCAATCGCGGTGTGCCCATGCAGGATCCGGAGTGCGTGCGCTGCTCCGCCTGCGTCCAGAGTTGCCCGACGGGCGTGCTGCAGTTCGGGGAAGTCGGCGCGAGCGGTCAGCTGATCCGGCTCGACTCGCTGATGGCATCACCGGTCATCGCCCGAGAAGCACACCGATGAATCGCAGGCTTGGGATCAGCATCGCACTCGCCGCCAGCGCCGCTGCGGCCGTGCTTGCCATGGCCGCGGCGCGCCCACCGCGCACGGGCAGCGCGGCTTCGGCGCCGGCCCCACGCCACGTGGCCTCGGCCGCAGCCTCATCCCCGGCGGACCCCGAGTTCGGCTCGTGGTGGCACGACGGCAAGGCCGAACTCGACGGCTACCGCTACACCGTGCAGCGCTACGGACAGTCGCGCACCGGGCGGGCGGTCGCCATCTACGTGACCGAGCCCTTCAGCCGCGCGCGTCACGTCAAGCTCGACGACCCGGCCCGCACTCCCGCGGACGCGGTCGAGGTCCTGAAACTGAATCTCGTGCGCGACTTCCAGACCGGCATCTACGATTACCACACCATGTTGTCGTTGTTCGCGACCGCGCAGGATTTCAGTCCGCTCAAACTGGCGTTCACGAGTTCGGAGTGGTGCGGACAAGTGAGCGAGGAAGTCCATGCCAGCGGCCGCGGCCTGCTGCAGCGCGTCTCGAGTTACTTCGAGGGCGAATCGGTTCAACAGCCCTTGCCATTGCCCGCCGGCGGTGTACAGGAGGATGCACTGTTCATCCTGTTGCGCGGTCTGCGCGGGCCGTTCCTGGGACCCGGCGAGACGCGCACGCTGCCGTTCCTCTCGAGCCCGTTCCACCGCCGCCTGACCCATCGCCCCGCCGTCTGGGGACGCGTCGCGATCGAACGCCTGCCCGGTACCGCTCGCGTCGCCGTGCCGGCCGGCATGTTCGACTGTGATGTCTACCGGGTCCGCCCCGATGACGGCCGCAGTGCATGGTTCGAGATCGAGCACGCCTACCCGCATCGCATCGTGCGCTGGCGCTGGGCCGCGGCCGCGGACGGCCGCCCGCTCGAGGGCACCGACGGCGCCGAGCTCACTGGCAGCGTGCGGCTCGACTACTGGCGCACGCACGCTCCGGGCGACGAACTGTTGTTGGCTCGGATCGGACTCGGACCCGCCACGCAGTGAAGGCGTAGGTCGCGGGCGCGATACCATCCCCCCGCCGCCGCGACGCGCACACGAGCAGCGCATGTACGAACGCGCCACAGCGGGCCGCGCCTGCCCATGCCCCCCAAGCTGCCCCCCAGGACTGGTAGGATGGGGCGGTCTGCATGGGGCCGCGGACTTCCCCGCGGCCAGATCCGGAAAGCCGGTGGGCCCATGGCCCCCAGCCGTCCCCGCTTCGCACTGCTCCGCTCCGCCGTGCCGGGCAGCGCGCACCTCCCTCCGGTGAGTCTCGACACCAGCCCGCTGCATGGCGAGCTGCTCGGCGTCGAACGGCTGGAAGAACGCGCGCGGGCGCTGGCGGCGGAGTTCACGCTCGCGCGCGAGCCCGGCCGTGGCCCGCCGCGGCTGTTGCGCAGGTTGGCGGACGATGCCCGCGTGCTGCGGTTTGCCTACCGGACGCTGGCGGGCGATGTCCGGCTCGGCGAAGCGAGCACACCGGCGACCGACTGGCTGCTCGACAACTTTTACTTAATCGAAGGCGAACTGAGCGAGATCCGCCGCCATCTGCCGTCGCGTTACTACATGGAACTCCCGAAGCTCGCGGTGCGCGGACGCGCCGGTACGGCTCGCGTCTACGCCATGGCGGTCGAACTGCTGCGCTACAGCGACGCGCGGCTCGACGCTCAGCGGCTCGATCGCTTCATGAACGCGTTCCAGACCGTGGCACCGCTCAGTATCGGCGAGCTGTGGGCGTGGCCGAGCATGCTGAAGCTCGCACTGATCGAGCATCTGCGACGGCTGTCGGAGGAACTGCTCGAGAGCCGCGCCGGGCGCCGGGCGGCCGATCGCATCTTCACGGCGTTCGAGAACAGCCGGCCGAACGGGCGGCCACCGGCCCTGCCCGAGGTCCTGCATGCGGCGTTCGTCAACCAGTTGCTGCAGCGCATGCGTGAGTACGGCAGTGGCGCGGCCGAACTCCGCCTGTGTCTCGAGGAACGGCTCGAGGGTGCCGGCACGACGGTCGAGGACGCCGTGCGCGCCGACCATCAGCGCCAGGCCATGAACCACTTGTCGATGGGCAACTCCATCACCAGCCTGCGGCTGTGCGCAACGCTCGACTGGAACGACTACGTCGAGAGCGTCAGTCTCATGGAGCAGGTGTTGCGGCGCGACCCTCCGGGAGTCTACGCGCGCATGGACTTCGCGAGCCGTGACCGCTACCGGCACGCCGTCGAGGAGCTCGCGGAGCCGACCGGCGAGGCGCAGGTCCGCGTCGCGCTGCGCGCGATCGAGAGCGCGCGGCAGGCCGCCGAACTGATCGCGGCGGACCCGCGCACCGCGCACGTCGGCTATCATCTGGTCGGGCCCGGCCGCACCGAACTCGAGATCGATGTCGCGCACCGGCCGCCGCTGCGGCTGCGCTTGGAACGCCTCATGTTCGCGCATGCGACGCCTGCCTATCTCGGCGCGCTCGGCGCATTCACGCTGCTGGGCTCCGGTGCTGCGGTGGCGCTGGCGATCTCCGCTGGCGCTCCGCGGTCACTGGCGGTCGCGGCCGGATTGGTCGCACTGCTGCCCGCAAGCGAGTTCGCGGTCGCACTGCTGCACCGGCTCGTGCATCACTTCGTACCGCCGGTACTGCTGCCTCGCCTCGACCTGCGTGGCGGGCTGCCGGAGTGCGCCCGCACCATGGTCGTGGTGCCGACGTTCCTGAGCTCGGTCGAGGGCGCGCGTGCGCTGGTCGACCATCTCGAGATCCAGGCACTCGGCAACCTCGACCCCCACGTTCACTTCGCGCTGCTGACGGACTTCCCCGATGCCCTGCGCGAACAGCTTCCGGACGAGGACGCCATCGTCGCCGCCGCGGTCGCCGGCATCGAAACCCTGAACGCGCGCTACGCCCCCGGACGCTCGGACCGCTTCTTCCTGTTCCACCGTTCGCGCCGCTGGAATGCCAGCGAGGGTGTCTGGATGGGATGGGAACGCAAACGCGGCAAGCTCGAGGAATTCAACCGGCTCCTGCGCGGCGCGACCGACACCAGCTTCAGCGTCCAGGTGGGCGACCCCGCCGTGCTCGCGCACGTGCGCTACGCCCTCACGCTCGACACCGACACCCGGCTGCCGCGCGATGCGGCGCGGAAGCTGATCGGGGTCATCGAGCACCCGCTCAATCGTCCGCGCTTCGACCCCGCGCTCGGCCGTGTGGTCGAGGGCTACGGCATCCTCCAGCCGCGCGTCAGCGTCACCATGGCGAGCGCGGCCGGATCGCTGTTCGCCCGCGCTTACGCCGGTCACACCGGCATCGACCCCTACACCACCGCCGTCTCCGACACCTACCAGGACCTGTTCGCGGAGGGTAGCTTCACCGGCAAGGGCCTGTACGACGTCGACGCGTTCATCGCCGCGCTCAGGGGCCGGGTGCCCGAGAACGCCATGCTGTCGCACGATCTGTTCGAGGGTCTGTTCGCACGCTGCGCGCTGGTCTCCGATGTCGAACTGGTCGACGACTTCCCTTCGAGCGTGCTCGCTCACGCCCGGCGGCAGCATCGCTGGGTGCGCGGGGACTGGCAGATCCTGAGCTACCTGCTGCCGTTGGTGCCGACGCGCCACGGACTGGTGCGTAGCGGGCTGCCGCTCATCAGCCGCTGGAAGATCCTCGACAACCTGCGCCGCAGCCTGGTCGCCCCGGCGCTGATCGCGCTGCTCGTCTCGGCGTGGACATGGCTGCCGGGCTCCCCGCTGGCGTGGACGCTGGTGGCGTTCGCGGTACTCGGGTTCCCGCTGTTGCCACCGCTGATGCATGCCCTGCGCGGCCCGCGGCCGATGCAGCCACTCGCCGTGTTCCTGTCCGACGTCGACACCGAGTTCCAGAACGCGGGCGCGCAAGTGCTGTTGCAGATCACACTGCTCGCCTACCACGCCTGCGAGATGCTGCACGCGATCGTGCTCACGCTGGTGCGCATGCTGATCACCCAGCGGCGGCTGCTCGAGTGGGAAACGGCGGCCACGACCGCAGCCCGAGCCGCAGGCTTGCTGGCGAGCCAGGGGCCGCGCGTGTTCGCCGTCGAGATGTGGACCGGCCCCGCCACGGCCGTGGCGGTGTTCCTCGCACTGGTGCCCGCACGCCTCGCCGCGCTGCCCGAGGCGCTGCCGTTCCTCGCCGCGTGGTTCATGTCGCCGCTGGTCGCGTGGTGGCTCAGCCGGCCCGTGGTGCCACGGAGGCTCGTCCTGAGCGCTGATGACGCGGCGCAACTCCGCCGCATCGCGCGCCGCACCTGGCACTACTTCGAGACGTTCGTGACCGCGGCCGATCACGGCCTGCCACCGGACAACGTCCAGACCGACGCCGGCGTGGTGATCGCGCACCGCACTTCGCCGACCAACATCGGCATGGGACTGCTGTCGGCTTTGAGCGCGCACGACCTCGGGTACCTGGACCGTGAACAGCTCGCCGCTCAGGCCGGAGCGGCGCTGGCCACCATGGAGCTGCTCGAGCGTCACGAGGGGCACCTGCTCAACTGGTACGACACGACGTCCCGCGCGGCGCTCCTGCCGCGTTACGTCTCGACCGTCGACAGCGGGAACCTGGCGGGCGCGCTCATGGCGATGGCCGCGGGACTGCGCGACAAGGCCGCGGCCGGCGACGATGACGAGGTGCGTTGCGCGGGCGCGGTGGATACCGCCGGGGTGCTGGCCGAGTGGCTGGTGCAGGCGCCGGTGGGCACGCACGCCGCGGCCGGTGCGCACTCGCTCATGCGCGCCGCGCAGGATGCCGTGAACGTGCTGCGCCGGTCGCTCGCCAGCAGCGCGCCGCCGGAGGTCCGCTGGGCCCAGGCACGGGAGCACTCCGCGGCCGTGACGCTCGCGCTGTCGCGACTGGCCACCGAGGGCGACGTGAGCGTCGCGACCGGCCAAGTGGCCGAATGGGGCCAGCGGCTCGCGGAGGCGTTGCTCCGGGAGCGCGCCGGTCCGGACACCGAGCGCGCCACGACGGAACGACTGCACGAGCTGGCAGCCCGCTGCGATGCGCTCGCGAACGGCATGGACTGGCGATTCCTCTACGACCGCGACCGCGGCGTCTTCGCCATCGGCTACCGGCTCGCCGACGACAACGGCCCGGGCCGCCTCGACCCGTCTTACTACGACCTGCTCGCATCGGAAGCCCGGCTTGCCAGTTTCATCGCCATCGCGCGCGACGCGGTTCCGCAGGAGCACTGGTTCCACCTGTCGCGCACGCTGGTCAGCGTGCACGGCGAGACCACGCTGGTGTCGTGGAGCGGCTCGATGTTCGAGTACCTGCTCCCACTGCTGCTCATGCGCAGCCACCCCGAGACGCTGCTCGAGAACGCCTGCCGCGCGGCGGTGCGGGCGCAGATCGACTACGGCCGCCGCCAGCGCGTGCCCTGGGGCATCTCCGAATCCGCGTTCCACGTCCAGGACCCGCATGGCAGCTACCAGTACAAGGCGTTCGGTGTCCCCGGCGCGGGCCTGAAGCGCGGCCTCGGCGAGGATCTCGTGATCGCGCCCTATGCCACGGCGCTCGCGGCGGTCATCGATCCCGCCGCCGCGGCCGCGAACTTCCGCCACCTCGTGCGTGAGGGCGCCGAGGGCCGTTTCGGGTTCGTCGAAGTGCTCGACTTCACGCCACGCAAGGGTCCCGAGACCGACGGCACCACTACCCCGCCGCCGCGCGTGCAGCGCGTCGAGGCGTTCTTCGCGCATCACCAGGGCATGAGCCTCGTGGCACTGGCGGCCGCCGTGCTCGGTGCGCCGATGGTGCGCCGCTTCCACTCCGACCCGCGCGTGCAGGCCACGGAACCGCTGCTGCAGGAACGCGTGCCGCGCTATGTCCCGGTGATCCGTCCGCGCCCGGCCGAAACGACCCGCGTGGGCCCGCCGCTGCCCGCGCTGTCACCGCGCCGGTTCCGTTCGCCGCACACGCAGTTCCCGGGCGCGCACTTCCTGTCGAACGGCCAGTACACCGCGGTCGTCACGAATGCCGGCGGCGGCACGAGCACGTGGCGCGGCCTGGCGGTCACCCGTCACCGCGACGATCCCACGACGGATCCGGGCAGCCAGTTCGTGTATCTGCGCGACGTGCGCAGCGGCATGTTGTGGTCCGCGGCCCACCAGCCCGTGTGCCGCGAGCCCGAACGCTATCGCGTCAGTTTCCGGGCCGACGAAGCCACGTTCGAGCGCCTGGACGACGGCATCGAGACGCGGCTCGAGATCACCGTGTCGCCCGAGGACGACGTCGAGGTCCGCCGGGTGTCGCTCGTGAACCGCAGTGATCGTCCGCGTGAGATCGAGGTCACGAGCCTGGTCGAGATCGTGCTCGCTCCGGCGAGCGACGACCTGTCCCATCCGGCGTTCCAGAAGCTGTTCCTCGAGACCGAGTACCTGCCCGAATCCGCCGCGCTGTTGTGCGGTCGGCGGCCGCGCTCGGCCGACGATCCGGCGCCGTGGGCGGTGCACGTGCTGAGCGCCGAGGATGGCGTGCATGGCGCCATCGAATGGGAGACCGATCGCAGCCGTTTCATCGGCCGCGGGCGCACGCTGGAGGCACCCGTGTCGCTCGATGGCCGTTCGCTCTCGGGCACGACCGGCGCCGTGCTCGACCCGGTGCTCAGCCTGCGGCGCCGGGTGCGCATCGCCCCCGGGGGGCGCGTGCGGCTGGCGTTCGCGACCGGCGTCGCGACGACACGCGCGGCCGCGCTGGCGCTGGCCGATAAGTACGACGACCCGGCGGCCGCGGCGCGCACGTTCACGCTGGCCGGCACGCAGACGCAGATGCGGCTGCGCCATCTGGGGATCTCGACCGATGAAGCCCAGCTCTACGAACGGCTCGCGTCGCACGTGTTGTGGACCGACGCCACGCGCGGCGCGGCGGCGACGTTCATGGCCGCGAACACGCTCGGCCAATCGGGACTGTGGGCACATGGGGTCTCGGGCGACCTGCCGATCCTGATCGTGCGTGCCGTGCGCGAGGAGGACGTCGCGCTCGTGCGCCAGGTGCTGCGCGCACAGGAATACTGGCGCTTGAAAGGATTGAGCGCCGACGTCGTGATCCTGAACGACCACCCGGCGAGCTATCTGGACGAGATGCACGAACAGTTCCAGGGCCTGCTCGAGAAGGGCCCGTGGGCTGCGTGGAAGCACCGGCCCGGCGGCGTGTTCCTGTTGCGCGGGGACGGCATCGCGGGGCCCGAACGCACGCTGCTCATGGCCGTCGCGCGAGCGGTGCTGAGCGGTGAACGGGGCGATCTCACCAGCCAGTTGGGATTGCCGTTCCCCGAGCCCATCTGGCCCGCAGCGTTGATCGCGACGCCAGGCGTGCCCGCGACCGCCGAGCGCGAACGCGTCGAGGTCGAACTCCCGGTCCGCACCCACGACAACGGCCGCGGCGGCTTCAGTCCCGACGGACGTGAGTACATCATCGTGCTCGAAGGCGACGCGGACACGCCGCTGCCGTGGGTGAACGTCATGGCGAACGAACGTTTTGGCACCGTCGCCGGCGCCACCGGCGCGATGTGGACCTGGTCCGGCAACAGCCGCGAGAACCGGCTGACGCCATTCACGAACGATCCGGTCAGCGAGTTCAGCGGCGAAGCGCTCTATCTGCGCGACGACGATACGACCGAGGTTTGGGGAGCCACGCCCGGACCGCTCGCGCGCACGGCCGGCAGCGGCCGCTGGGTGACGCGCCACGGCGCCGGCAGGAGCACCTACCAGCACCGCTCCCACGGCATCACCAGCGAGCTCACGGTGTTCGTGCACGCCTCGGAGCCGGTGCGGCTGTCGCGACTCCTGCTCACGAACCACGGCACGTCGGCGCGCCGCCTGAGCGCGTTCGCCTACCACGAGTGGGCGCTCTGCCCGCCGCGTGCGGGTGAGCATCGTTTCGTGATCACCGAACAGGACGAGCCCACGGGGGTCGTGCTGGCGCGCAACCCGTACAACAGCGACTTCGCCAGCCGTGTCGCATTCGCGCACGCCCATCCGCGACCCGCTTCCAGCACCGGCGACCGGCTCGAATTCCTCGGCCGCAATGGCTCGATACGCCGGCCGGCCGCGCTCGAGCGCGGCGCGCTCGCGCAACGCTTCGGGGCCAGACTCGATCCCTGTGCCGCACTCCAGATCCACGTTGAACTCGCACCCGGGGAGACCCGTGAGTGCATCCTGCTGCTGGGACAGGGCGACGACCGTACGCATGCCATGGAGCTCGCCGAGCGCTTCGGCAACGTCGATGCCGCACGTCGCGCCGAGGACGAGGTCGTGCTGCACTGGCGAACGCTGCTCGGCACCGTGCAGGTGAAGACGCCGGACGACTCGTTCGACCTGATCATGAACCACTGGCTGCTCTACCAGTCCGTGAGTTCGCGACTGTGGGGGCGCACCGGCTTCTTCCAGCCCGGCGGCGCCTACGGGTTTCGCGACCAACTGCAGGACGTCATGGCCCTCGGGCTGGCGCGACCGGATCTCTACCGCGAGCACCTGCTGCGCTGTGCGGCGCGGCAGTTCATCGAAGGCGATGTCCAGCACTGGTGGCATGACCACACCGGACGCGGGGTCCGCACCAAGTGCTCGGACGATCTGTTGTGGCTGCCCTTCGCGGTCGCGCACTACGTCCGCACCACCGGCGACCGCGCCGTGCTCGATGTCCGCCTGCCGTTCCTGACGGCGGCGGCATTGGCCCCGGACGAGCACGAGGCCTACGGCCAGCCGCACGGCTCAGGACAGCACGGCACGCTGCACGAACACTGCATCCGGGCAATCGAACGCGGGCTCACGATCGGGACGCACGGGCTGCCGCTGATCGGCAGCGGCGACTGGAACGACGGCATGAACCGGGTCGGCCGACACGGCAAGGGCGAGAGTGTCTGGCTCGGTTGGTTCCTCACCGGGATCCTCGAGGACTTCGCGACGTTGGTGGAAACGCGCGGGGACCCGGCGCGCGCGACGCGCTGGCGCGCCGAGCGCACGCGCTTGCAGGCGATGCTCGAGCAGGCGTGGGACGGCGATTGGTATCGGCGTGCCTACTTCGACGACGGCACGCCGCTCGGCTCGGCGCAGATCGCCGAGTGCCGCATCGACTCGATCTCGCAGAGCTGGGCGGTGCTTTCGGGCGCTGCCCCCGCGCTGCATGCCGAGCGCGCCATGGATTCCGTGCGCATGCTGCTGGTGCGCCGGGACGCCGGAGTGATCAAGCTGCTGGCACCGCCGTTCGATCAATCGCCGCTCGATCCCGGCTACATCAAGGGCTACCTGCCCGGCGTGCGCGAGAACGGCGGCCAATACACGCACGCGGCGCTGTGGACGGTGATGGCGCTGGCCCGGCTCGGCAACGGCGACGAGGCGGTCGAGTTGTTCCACATGCTGAACCCCATCAACCACACTCGCACGCCGGCCGACGTCCGGCGCTATCAGGTCGAGCCCTACGTCGTCGCCGCGGACGTCTACACCCACGCGCCGCACATCGGGCGCGGCGGCTGGACGTGGTACACGGGCTCCGCCGCCTGGATGCACCGGCTCGGCCTCGAGTCGATCCTCGGACTGACGCGGCATGGCTCCAGCTTCACGGTCGAACCCTGTATCCCCGCGGTGTGGCCGGGATTCAGCATCCGCTGGCGTGCCGGGGCCTGCCTTTACGAGATCGCGGTCGAGAACCCCGAGCAACGCAACCGCGGCGTCGCACACACCTGGCTGGATGGTGTGGAGGTGAATTCCAAAGCCATTCCCCTGTCAGAGGATGGCGCGGTCCACCGGGTTCGCGTGGTGATGGGCGCCCCGGCGCCGGACCCCGGCCCCCCCGGATCGTCAGAAGGCGCGCTTTCATTGGGAAATCCGCAGTCTCCATGATTTCTCGCAGACTCCTCGCAGACTCCTCGCAGATTCCTCGCAGATTCCTCGCAGCACACAGCGAATTGACTGTCATTCCTCGGCGAGAACACCGATACTATCGACATCTTCGGTTGCAGATGGATGAGTCGTCGACGTTCAGATTCCGCCCGAGACCAACCGGGCGGCCATTTTTTTGAAGTCGGGCTTGCCATAGAATCGAAGTCACGGTCACACAGACCGGATGCGGCCGCGGCGTTATACTGCGGCAAATGCGGGCCCTAGGGCCCGGTACAAGGAGTACAAAGTGGCTAGTGGCACTGTGAAGTGGTTCAACGATGCGAAGGGCTTTGGCTTCATCACGCAGGCTGACGGTGGCGAAGACGTGTTCGTGCACTTCTCGGCTGTGGTCGGCGAAGGCTTCAAGACGCTCGCCGAGGGTGAGGCGCTGGAGTTCGATGTGACCCGTGGGCCGAAGGGCCTGCAGGCCGCGAACGTCCGCAAGGCCTAAGCGCGCTTCGGGGTACCACCTCCCGCTGACGAGGCGGCGTCCGCAAGGACGCCGCCTCAAGCGTTTCCCGGGCCTGACTTGTTCAAGGACTTCTGCAGG
Source organism: bacterium (assembly GCA_031360075.1). Classification (GTDB taxonomy): domain Bacteria; phylum Eisenbacteria; class RBG-16-71-46; order RBG-16-71-46; family RBG-16-71-46; genus JAIOPA01. The sequence goes on from JANMAX010000036.1 coordinate 16,390, forward strand.
GGCTTCACTCCGCAAGCTGCGCGCCCACGATCTCTACGTGCAGTCCGGCTCCGAGGGCCACCGTCAGGTCGAGTTCTGGCTCGAGGCCGAGCGTCAACCGCGGGACGGACTCAAGCTCTAGCCGCTCTCGGCGTTGG
>JANMAX010000350.1:0-10996 GCA_031360075.1 bacterium
CGCCGCGCAGCTCCGACACCGCTTCCTCGAGCAGCTTCAGGTACAGGTCGAAGCCCAGCCCGACGATATGGCCGCTCTGTTCAGGCCCCAGCATGTTGCCGGCGCCGCGGATCTCCATGTCCTTCAACGCCACCTTGAAGCCCACGCCCAGTTCGTCGAATTCCTCGATGACGCGCAGGCGCTTCTCCGCCTCCTCGGTGAGCACGCGCCGGCTCGGCACCATGAGGTAGGCGTAGGCGCGGTGGAGCTGCGCCCGACGCGGCCGCGCAGCTGGTAGAGCTGGGCCAGGCCCAGCGTGTCGGCGCGATCCACGATGAGCGTGTTCACGGTGGGGATGTCGATGCCCGACTCGATGATCATGGTGGCCACCAGCACGTCCGCGCGGCCCTCGGTGAAGTCGAGCATGACCTGTTCCATCTCGTGCTCGTGCATCTGGCCGTGGCCCACCACGACGCGCACCTGTGGCACCAGTTGCTGCAACTCGGCCGCCTTGGTGTAAATGGTCTCGACGCGGTTGTGCACCACGAACACCTGCCCGCCGCGGTCGACCTCCCGCAGGATGGCGTCGGTGATGATCTCCGGGTCGTATTCGAGCACCTCCGTATGCACCGGCAGGCGGTTCGCGGGCGGGGTCTCGATGACGCTCATGTCGCGTGCGCCCGCCAGCGACAGGTTGAGCGTGCGCGGAATCGGCGTCGCGGTGAGCGCCAGCACGTCGACGGTGCGCGTGAGCTGGCGGATCTTCTCCTTCTGCGCGACCCCGAAGCGATGCTCTTCGTCGATGACCACCAGGCCCAGATTGGAGAACTTGACGTCTTTCGACAGCAAGCGATGCGTGCCGATGAGGATGTCGACGTCCTGGCGCGCGAGACGCGCGATGGTGTCCTTCTGTTGCTTCGCGGTGCGGAAGCGGCTCAGGACCTCGACTTTCACCGGGAAGTCGGCGAGCCGCTCGCGGAACGTGTGGCCGTGCTGTTGCGCGAGGATCGTCGTGGGCACCAGCACGGCGACCTGCTTGCCGTCCTGCACCGCCTTGAACGCGGCGCGAATCGCGACTTCGGTCTTGCCGTAGCCGACGTCACCGCAGATCAGCCGGTCCATCGGGGCCGCGGTCTCCATGTCGATGCGGACGTCTTCGATGGCCTTGGCCTGGTCCACCGTCTCGTCGTACGGGAACGACGCCTCGAGTTCACGCTGCCACACGCTATCGGGCTTGAACGCGTGGCCGGGCAGCGCTCGGCGCGCTGCGTAGGCCTTGAGCAGGCCCTCGGCCATGTCCTGGATGGCTTTCTTGGCGCGCGCCTTGGTCTTCTGCCACGACGCGCTGCCGAGTGCATGGATGCTGGGCCGGGCGCCGTCGCCGGCGGAGTAGCGCGACACCAGGCCCAACTGGTGCACGGGCACGTACAGGACGTCCTTGCCGGCGTACGACAGTTCGAGGCAGTCGGTCTCCTGCCCGGACAGTGTCAGCCGCCTCATGCCGCGGTACGTGCCGACGCCGTGGTCTTCGTGAACGACGTAGTCGCCGAGCTTGAGCGACGACAGTTCAGCCGCGGTGAGGCCCGCCGTCTTGCGAGAGCGGCGCCTCCGGCGCCGGTATCTCGAAAAAATCTCGTGGTCGGTGAGTAGCGCCAGCCCCGCGCTCTTCCAGGTGAAGCCGCCAGTGATGAGCCCGACGCCGAGCGTGGCCCCGGAATCCCCGAGCATGTCGTAGAGCCGGTCGCGCTGCCCTTGGTTATCGCACAGGATGATCGCGGTCAGGCCGTTCGCACCCAGTTCCGCCAGATGGTCGCCCAGCTTCGCCATGGAGCGCTGCAGCGGCTCGGGTGGCGAGCAGTCGGCGATGATCGTGGCAGCGTAGCGCGCCGCTTCACCGCTCTCGGCGATCGAGCCCATGAGGTCGACGCCCCGGCGCGTGGCGAACAGTTCCTGCCACGCGCTCTCGGCCAGCCACAATTGCTCGGGCGGAGAGATCAACGGGTAGTCGGCGCGTGTCTCCTCGAAGCCGCGCCGCACGCCGGCCCACAGGTCCAGGGCGCGTTCGCGCAGCGCGGCCGGGTCGTCGAACACCACGAACGTGTCGGGGGGCAGGTGGTCCAGCAGTCCGCCGAGCGCGCTGTCGTAATAGCCGGCGAAGCGCTCCATGCCCTCGTGGAACAAGTTGCTGCCGCCTTTGGCCGCTTCGTCGCCGGCGTCGCGCAGGCGCTGCGCGATCCCTTCGGCGTCGCCCGGCTCCACGACGATCTCGTAGCGCGGCAGCACGCGCGCATCAGGGAGCTTCTCGATCGAGCGCTGTGTGCCAGGATCGAAGCGGCGCAGCGAGGCCACGGTGTCGCCATCGAACTCGATGCGCAGCGGATCGTTCCAGCCCACCGGCCAGACATCGAGGATGCCCCCGCGGCGCGCACAGTGCCCCACGGCCTCGACTTCGGGACAACGCTCGTAGCCCAGGAACACCAGGCGTTCGACGAGTTTCTGCGGGTCGAGGTCTTCCCCCGTACGGATGTTCAACAGCGCGCGTGCGAGCTTGGCGGGCTGCGGGACCTTCTGGAGCAGCCCGCGCACCGTGGTCACGACGACTCCGGCTTCGCCCGCGGCGAGACGCGACAACGTGTCGAGACGCTCCGCGGTCACCGAAGGGTGAGGAGACGACGGGTCGTAGGGCAGCGCATCGGGTTCCGGGAACGGCAGCGTCGCGCCGCGGCCGGCGAAATATTCGACGTCGTCGCGCGCGGACTCCCACGCCTCGCCATGCTTGACCACGTACACGATCGGGACTTCGAGCTCGTGCTGCAGCCACGCCACCAGGAACCCGCGTGCCGAACCGGTGAGGCCACGCACCGCGGCACGCGGGTACCTGCCCGCGGCCGCTGTGCGCCCCCAGCCATCGCGCAGCATGCCGAGGATCTCGCGTGCCTGCGGACTCCTGGCGGCCTGTGCCCACAGTGATTCCGCGAGCGCATCGCGCATGAAAACGGCGCGCTTGCTCACCATGCGCTCGCCGGCTGCGTGCCGAACGGTTCGCCCTGGAGTGGTGCGGAGCCAGGCCACGGCACCGCTCTGGCGGGGGACTCCGTCACGCGCGGCCCTCCTCGCTCAACGCGCCGCCGCGGCGCTGCCGGTGAGCTGGCGGATCATGCGCTCGAGTTCGGCGTAACTGGCGTCGCAGCGCGCGTGCCTGGGATCGCTGGACGGATGGTACTCGCCGCCGCCCTGCGCCCAACGCACGTTGCCGTCGCGGTCGATCAGGAACGACACGCTTGTCCAATTGCGGTCCGGGTGATTCGCGAGCCACCAGCGGTTGAGCGTCGTCCACTGTTCATCCACCGCCAGCGGGCCATTGAAGCCGAGCTTGCGTGCGGTGCGGCGCACGAATGCATCGCGCACGCGGCCGATGGGTTTGGGATGGAACACGCCGATCACCACGAGCCCGTGCGCAGCGTAACGCGTGCGCAGCGTCTCGAGCCCGGGCAGCGTGTTGCCGCAGTACTTGCAGCCGGTGTTGAACCAGCGCACGAGCACGACCTTGCCCCGCAACCCCTCAAGTGTGAGCGGTGGCGTATCGAGCCAGCGATCGAAGCTCCAGGCGCGTGCGGGCTTGCCGAGCAGCTCGGCCGCGGAGTCGGCGTCGTCGGGTGCGGACGGTGCCGTGGGGTGCGCGGTCCGCGCCACGGCCGGCGTCCCAGGCAGTATTTCCGCCACGCCAGACATTCCCGTACGGGCGTGCGCCGTGGTGTAACCCGTTGCGAAAGCGAGCGCGAGCAGGCACATGAGCATGCCGGGGCCGTGAGATCGCAGCCGGTGGGCGCGATGCGAAGCAAGTTGAGGAGTGCGCGTCATGTTCGGCGAGGCTAGTCTAGCGGCGCCGTTCACTCAATCACAGCCCCGCCCCCCTCAGGAGGTGTCCGATGGCGACAGGCTTCTTCTCCCGGCTCGGCCTCGTGCTGTGCCTTGCGGCGGGTGCTGCGAGCAGCGCGCTCGCGATGCCCAAGACGCTCGACCACGTCGACCCCAAGGCGCCCTGTTTCCGCTGGCCGGCGGTCGATCTCGATCACGACGGCGTTTTCGACCGGCTCGACCGTTGCGACAACACGCCGCTCGGCGCCATCGTCGACGAGTGGGGCTGCCCGCTCGACAGCGACCATGACGGCGTCTACGACGGGCTCGACAAGTGCCCCGACACGCCCGCCGGCATGCAGGTCGACAAACACGGCTGCGCGAGCGTGCAGTTGTCCGGTTCGTCGCGTTCGGCGAGCGAGGCCAGGCCGACACCGACCCCCAGCGCGCCCGCACCCGTGGCGGCGAAACCAGTGACCGAGACCGAGCGCCAGCTGGTCGAGGGTGGCAAGGTGCGGCTCGAGAACGTCTACTTCGAGACCAACAGCGCCAAGCTGCTGCCGGAGTCCGAGACCACGCTCGACGAAGTCGGCGCAGTGCTCGAGAAGTTCGTGGACCTCGAGGTCGAGGTCCAGGGTCACACCGATACGCGCGGCTCTGCGGCCCACAACCAGAAACTGTCGCAGGCGCGCGCTGAGTCCGTGCGTGGCTACCTGCTTTCGCACTTCAAGTTGCGCGCCCAGCACGTCATCGCCCGGGGCTACGGGGAGTCGCAGACCGAGACGGCGGAGCGCAACGACGAGGAGCGCCTGCGCAACCGCCGTGTCGTGCTGAAGGCGCTGAACCCCGACGTGCTGCCGAAGAACGTCAAGATGGAGCAGCACTGAACTCACCGGCGCGCAGCGCCGGAAGTCTTTGGGTGTGATCCTGACCATGGAATCCCGGGCCGCCGCGGATGTTCTCAGCGGCGACCCGGTTGTTTTCGCGTCGCGGCCGCGGATCCGGGGTCGTTGTCGTCCTGCAAGCGGATCGGAGTCTCCAGGCGTGCCGGATGGCTCCCCGGCGCTACTTCGCGCGTGTGACCGCGCCCGGCATGCCCCAGCGGCCGATGATCGACTCGGCCACGAGCAGCAGCAGCGCCAGGATCACGAACTCGCGCCACAGCTCGCGGCCGAAGCGCGCCTGGCGCACACGCAACGCCAGATCGTCACCGGCGTGCAGCACGCGCGCGCGGCCGCTCGGGAACGCGGCGATCAAGGTGGCTTCGGGCAGCGGTGTGAGGTCGCCCTCGCGCGGGTCGGGGTTCACCGCGAAGCTGGCGCGCAGCGTGCCTCCGGCATAGGCGCGATAGAGCCCGGTGCGTTCGAGCGGCGCACTGGTGGCGCGCATCGCGCCATTGGTGTTCTCGACGCCCACGGGCACGTCGCGGCCGGCCTCGTCCTCGATGCGCCACTCGGCGGAGGCCGGTGCGCTCCAGCGGTCACCCGGCGTCAGCGACGGTGCCGCCGTACCACGGCCGAGCACGAGTGCGGCCTGGTGGATGAGCGGCAGGAACGCGCCCGAGATGGCGAAGTCGCTGCGCGCCGGATCGAGCGGCGTCAGGAGCGCCAGCACGCGCGGGCCTTCGACCAGCGCGGCGTGGGCGTCGTCGAAGCGCAACAGCACGCGCGCCCCTGAGGCGGCGCGGCATGCCAGGACACGCGCGAAACGCGCCTGCGTGAGCGGTTCGCCCGGGCGGGTCGGGAAGCCGTCCAGCACGGCGTGCCCCGCGACGGCACGCAGCAAGCGCCAGGACGCACCCGCCGGTGCCGCGGTCTCGGGCCCGAGCTGTCCGAGGCCCAACTGGCCGAACAGGTCGTTCCACCAGCCCAGGTCGGCACGCGGCCCGGGCACCAGCAGCAGTCCTCCGCCCGCGCGATGGAAGTCGAGCACGGCTTGCAGCTCGGTCGGCCCCAGGCGCAGCACGTCGCCGATCACCACCAGATCGGCGTCCCCGGTGCCGGCGGCCAGCTGCGACGCATCGAGCGTGCGCAAGGACAGTCCCGAGGCGGGCGAGCCGGCTTCGAGCGCGAAGCGCAGCGGCGAGGGGGCGCCGTCCTCGCGCAGGATGACGCGCAGCGTGGCCGCGCGGCCGGCGGCGAACACCCGGCGGTTGTCGAGCCCGAGTGCGTCGTCCGGCAGCAGCACCTCGCCGCCCGCTTCGGGCAAGTGCGCCAATGGCACGAGCGCGCGGCCGTCACCGCGTGCACCCAGCGAGATGAAGCCGCGACCCAGCGTGTTCGAAGCGGCCGTGCCCGTTGCCGCGCCAGCGGGCGACAGTTCGCGGGCTTCGAGTGCGAAGTCCTGTGCGGTGCTGCCGCTGACGGCGTCGAACGACCGCGCTTCGACTTCCAGCGCGGGCACTTGGCCGGCGTCAGCCGCGGGCGCCAGCCCGGCGCCGGTCAACGCGGCGTTGGCGCGGCTGCGCGGCTCGAGCGGCACCAGATAGACGCGCGACGTGCTCCACGGCCCCGGCGGCAGCGTGAAGCCGCGCTCGCCGAAGCCGGTGCGCTGGAAATCCGAGATCCAGAACAGTTCGCGGTTCAACGCGTGCGAATGCTGCAATGCGCGTGCGGCCAGCTCGAGTGCTGCGGTGTGGTCGGTGGCCGAAGCCGATGGCGCCAGAGCCTGTGCCGCGCCGCGCAGCCGGCCTGCTTCGGCGATGGGCGTGTCCGTGAGCGGCCGGGTGGCGCGGTCGTAGGGAACCAGCAACATCTCGTCCGCCGGGCCAAGCGTGGCGAGCAGGCTCTCGACCACACGCCGTGCGGTCGCGGTGAGCGGCCGGCCCTCGGCGTCGGGGGCGCCCATGCTGCCCGAAACGTCGACCAGTGCGACCAGCGTGCTGGCGGCATCGCCGCCGCGTGCGCTGCCCTGCAGTGACGGCCGCGACATGGCCAGCGCCAGCAGTGCGACCGCGAGCGTGCGCAGCGCGAGCAGCAACCATTGCTTCAAGCGCAACCGGCGGATCTCGCTCTGGTTGACCTCGGCCAGGAACGCGAGCGACGGGAACTTCACTTCGCGCGGCTTGCGGCGCGTGAACAGGTGGATGAGCACGGGGAGCGCGGCAGCCCCGAGGCCGAACAGGAACAGCGGGTTCAGGAAGTTCATGCGCTCATCGCCTCAGCTCGCGCCATGCCTGTGCGGCGTCATCCCAGGCCTCGATGCGCGTCACCGGGTGCATCTCCCAGCCCGTTCGCCGCGGCGCGCCGAACTGCTGCAGCCACGTGCTCACCGGCCGGTCGTACGGATGGTCGTAGTTGAGCCAGCCGCTCAACCGCACGCGGCGCGGGCCGGCCGGCCACGCCGAGCGCCCCCCTTGATTGGGACGGAACGCCACCAGCAGCGATTCGTAGCTCCAGCCGCGGGAACGCTCGCGCCACGGCGGCGTGACCTCGGCCACGATGTAGGCGGTGTCGCGTTCGCCCAGCCGTCGCCGGTTCTGCACGAGCTCCAGATGCAGGTCGCCGTCGCCCGACAGCACCATGCGCTGCACCCAACCCTGCATGCGCACGCCGCGCGATTCGAGGGCGCTGCGTTCGGACATGGCGGGTTGGTGCGGCAGCGCGACGAAATCCTCCATCGTGACATCCGTGACGCGCTGCGGCGGATCGCGGCGGTCCTTCATGGCGCGCAGGTGGCGCGTCGGCTCGGGCATGGCGGGGGCGCGGCCCAGCAGTGCCAAGCCCGCCACCATTGCGACGGCGCCGGCAGCGAACACCAACACGGCAGAAGAGCGCAGGATCACAGGAGCGTGGCCCGTTTCTCGAGATAGGCGAGCAGTGCACGATCGAACGGCGTGCGCGTATCGAGCGGCACGTAGTCGACGCGCTGTTCACGGCACGAACGTGAATAATGGTTGCGCCACGCCTCGAGCTGCTGGCGGTAGCGCGGCGCGATCTCCCACGGCTCCGTGGTCAGCTGTGCGCCGGTCTCCAAGTCCACGAACGTCGAGGCGTCGGTGTATGGGAACTCGATCTCGTCGGGGTCCAGGATGTGGAACACGATGACTTCGTGGTTGCGGTGCCGGAAGTGCTGCAGGCCGGAGAGGACCTCGGCCGGCGTATCGAGCAGGTCGGAGAACAGCACCACGAGACCGCGGCGCTTGATGCGTTCGGCCAGCTCATGCAGCGCGGGCCCCAGCTTGGTGGGGCCGCCCGCGGTGCCCTGCGACAGTGTCTTCAGCACGACGTCCAGGTGCGAGCGCACCGAGCGGGGCGGCACGTAGGACTGCGGATGGTCGCCGAACAGCATGACGCCCACGGCGTCCTGCTGCCCGAGCATCAGGTACGCGAGTGCGGCGGCCAGCGAGCGCGCGTACTCGAGCTTGCTCAACGAGGCGCGCTCGGAGCGGAAGCCCATGCTGCCCGACAGGTCGAGCATGAGGTGCGCGCGCAGATTGGTCTCTTCGGTGTACTGCTTCACCAGGTCGCGGTCGCTCTTGGCGAGCACCTTCCAGTCGAGGTTCTTGAGCGGATCGCCCGGCATGTACGGCCGGTGCTCGGCGAACTCGACCGAAAATCCATGAAACGGCGAGCGGTGCATGCCGGCGATGAAGCCCTCGACCACGAGCCGCGCGCGCACGTCCAGGTGCGCCAGCCGCGCGACCACGGCCGGGTCGAGCCAGCGCCGCCCCTCGGTGCCGCCGGGTTTCGACGTGCTCGGGCCGCGCGCCGCACCGCCCGCCGTGCCGTGAGCGCCGCGCGGTGTTCCGGCTCCGCTCTCAGGCACGCTTGCGTCCGCGCCACAGGTAGTACACCGGGAATCCCGTCGCCGCGATCAGCACGCCGGCCATGGCGCGCGGGATGAACGTGCCGGGAATCGCGCCGCTGTTCGAGAAGTCGCTCCAGATGATGACGCCGGTGACCACGAGGAACACGATCGGGGTGACCGGGTAGAGCGGTGTCCGGTAGCTGGGCGCACCCTGCTCGCCGCGTTTCTCCTTGGCGCGCTGCACGAAGATGGTGGCGGTGGTGACGCCGTAGAACAGCCACGAGGTCGTGACGAACCAGCCCGAGATGTCCTCGAAGCCGTTCGCGAAGTACAGCCAGACGCAGGACAGCCCGGCTTGGATCCATAACGCCAGTGTCGGCGTCTCACGCGCCGCATGCAGCGCACCCAGCGGCTTCCACAGCATGCCGTCCGTGGCCATGGCCTGCGTGACGCGCGGCCCGGTGAGGATGGCGCCGTTCGTGGTGCCGAACGTCGACACCGCCACCAGCACGGCGAGTGCGCGCGCGCCGTAGTCGCCGAGCAGGCGGTGCACGGTCTCGGAGCCGACCGCCTCGTAGCTCGCGACTTCGTTGGGCGACAGCACGTGGTAGTAGGCGAAGTTCGTGAGCACGTACACCGCCACCACCAGCCACGTGCCGCCGAGGATGGCGATGGGCATGTTGCGCTGCGGATTCTTCACTTCGCCCGCGACGTAGGTGGAGTCCGTCCAGCCGTCGTACGCGAACAGGATGGTGATCATCGAGAGCGCGAACGCCAGCATGAGCGGGTGCCCGGCATGGCCCGCGATGAGCGGCTCCATGATGGCGGTGGCGGCATGCGTCGTGGGCAGCGTGAACGCGGCGATGCACAGGCCGATGATGCCGGCCAGCTTGGCGGTGGTGAACAGCGACTGCGTGCCGGCGCCCTCCTTCACGCCGAGCCAGTTCACGAACGTCAGCAGGACGATGGCGGCGCAGCCGACGATGTACTGGCTCGACTTCTCCCAGCCCATGATCTGGCAGAAGTAGAGCGCAAACACGCTGACGATGCTGGCGATGACCGTGGGCTTGATGACCCACAGGTTCGCCCAGCCGAACGTGAACGCCCAGGCGTTACCGAAGCCCTCACGGATGAACACGTAGAGCCCGCCGGTCTTGGGGTGGCGCACGGCCAGTTCGGTGAGCACGAGCGATCCGCAGATGGACAGGATGCCGCCCACGATCCACGCCATGATGACCGGCGTGAAGCCGGGCAGCTCCTGCGCCACCGAGTGGGGCGAGCGGAAGATGCCCGAGCCGATGATGTTGCCCACGGTGATCGCCGTGGCGGCGTACAAGCCGATCTGGCGTTTGCGTTCGGTGCCAGGTGTGGCGGCCATGCGGTCCCCCTAGTGTGGTGTCCCAGAAGTCGTGCACATGCCTCGACGGCCCTCGTCGCCGCCGGCTGCGTGGCTCCTCCTCGACGGATCTCCCGGATACGACTTCGTCGTCGCGCCTTGCCAGCGACGACGAAGGCTCGCCGATCCATGCACACGACTGCTGGGGCGCAACACTAGTCGGTCGGGACGCCGGCCACGAGGTCGGCGATGATGCGCTCGGGCTTGATGCCTTCGGCTTCGGCGGTGAAGTTCGTGACGACGCGATGACGCAGCACCGACAGTGCAACCGCGCGCACGTCCTCGATGCCTGGCGCGAAACGGCCATGCAGTACGGCCCGCGTCTTGGCGCCCAGCACCAGGAACTGCGAGGCGCGCGGCCCCGCGCCCCAGCTGACCCACTGCTTCACGAACTCGGGCGCGCCTTCGCCGCCGCGCGTCGCGCGCGCGAGGCGGACGGCGTAGCGCACGACGTGCTCGGTCACCGGCACGCGGCGCACGAGCGCCTGCAGTTCCAGGATGGCCTTGGCGTCCAGCACCTTCTCGAGCTGGGGCACATAGGACGACGTCGTCGAGGACACGATCTGCTCTTCTTCGGCCTGTGACGGGTAGTCCACCTGGACGTTGAACATGAAGCGGTCGAGCTGGGCTTCGGGCAGCGGGTAGGTGCCCTCCAGTTCGATCGGGTTCTGGGTGGCAAGCACGAAGAACGGCAGCTCGAGCTTCATGGTCTGGCCGCCGGCCGTGACTTCCTTCTCCTGCATCGCCTGCAGCAGCGCGGCCTGCGTCTTGGGCGGCGTGCGGTTGATCTCGTCCGCCAGCACGACGTTGGCGAACACCGGCCCATGGATGAAGCGCATGACGCGCCGTCCGGTCGAAGCGTCTTCCTCGAGTACGTCGGTGCCCGTGATGTCACTCGGCATGAGGTCGGGCGTGAACTGGATGCGGCTGAAGGCCAGCGACAGGCACTTCGACAGCGTGCTAATCATCAACGTCTTGGCGAGGCCGGGGACGCCTTCGAGGATGCAGTGGCCC
>JANMAX010000081.1:0-33624 GCA_031360075.1 bacterium
GGTGGCTACGGTCTCAGCGTCCTTTCACGTCCAACGCCGTCCATCCTAGTCCATATACACGAAGGGCCTCAACGGGGCCATCCCGCTGAGGCGCTTCGCATTGTACGGCCGCGACGTCACTTGGCTCGAACGGCCTGAAACGTTGATATTCGGCCCGACCGCTTTAGGAAACCGCTGCTCTATCCGTCTGAGCTACGGGGCCATGGGTCGGGGACTGTAGTGCATCGCTTGGAGTTGCGCGAGGCAGTGCAGGGACAGGATGAAGTGGCCTCGGGAAGGCCGGCTGCGGTCTTGGCGACGGGATTGGGGTGTTGCAGACTGCTATTTACGCGGAAGCGCATGAGCGCCGTGTCGCGGCCGCGCGCAACGGCCGGTCCGGCACCCTCGAGCATGTCCGACAGAAAGGCTGCGACCTGGCCGCCTCGTTGCGCGCGCGCACGAACATGACCGTGCTCACGACCGCCGCTGCGACGATCGCGACCAACGCAACGGCCAGCGCAGCCACGAGCGGCTTGTGGCGCGCGACCAGCTTGCGCAGCTGGTAGGTCGTGCTGGGCGTGCGCGCCAGGACGGGCTGCGAGTTGCGGTAGCGCTCCAGATCCTCGGCGAGCGCCGCCGCGCTTGAATAGCGGCGCTCGGGTTCCTTGGCGAGTGCCTTGAGCACGATGCTCTGCAGATCGGTGTCCACGCGGGCCATGCCGCTCGGCGTATCGCGTAGTGCGCGCGGCTCCTGCTCGCTGATCACGCGCATCGCCTCGGTCAGCGACACGCGGCTCACGTCGTACGGCCGCTCACCGGCGATCATCTCGAACAGGATCACGCCGAGCGTGTACACATCAGAGCGCACATCCAGCGCCTGCGTCTCGCCGCGCACCTGCTCGGGGCTCATGTAGGGTAGCGTCCCGCGGATCGCCCCCACGTCGCTCATGAGACTCACCTGAGAGTCATCGTCGGTGAGCCGGGCGAGTCCGAAGTCCAGCACCTTCACGTCGGGCATGCCCGCGCTGGTCGAGCTGGGCGCGCTGCCGTCGCTCGGCGCGGGAATCACAATGTTCGAGGGCTTGAGATCCCTGTAAATGACGCCGCGCTGATGCGCATAGTGCACGGCCTCGGAGATGCGGCCGGCGAGTGCGAGCCGATGCAGCAGTCCGGCGCGGTTGGCGGGCGACGGCCGCGACGCCAGATAGGCATCGAGCGTGGGGCCCTCGACCAGCTCCATGGCGAAGTACGGCCAGCCGTCGGGCAAACGTCCGGCACCGTAGATTGCACCGATATTGGGATGGCGCAGCCGGCCCAGCGTCTCGGCCTCGCGCCTGAACAGCCGCACGTGCAGCGAGTCGGTGTGCGCGCTGCCGCGGATCACATTTATAGCGACGCGGCGACGCGGTTCTTTCTGTTCGGCCAGGTACACCACGCCCATGCCACCCTGGCCGAGCACGCCCAGCAGCCGGTAGCCGTCGATCTCGGCCGGCATCTCGCCCAGCTCGGCCGCTGCCGCTGCGCCGGGCCATGCGTGCATCGTTCGCGTCTCATCGTGTTCGTTGCTGGGCGCGCGCGGCTCATCGGACATGGATGCTCCACGAGGAGGAAGCGGCGATGTCAGGGGGTGGGGTCCCTTGCCCAACGAAGGGCCTCATGTGGCCCGGTGCCGTGGCCCGGTGCCGTGGTCACGATGGCTGCGGTCTCAGCGTTCTTCAAGCCCCAACACCGTCCATCCTAGTCCATGGACGCGAAGCGCCTCAACGGGGCATCCCGCTGAGGCGCTTCGCGTTGTGCTGGCGCGATGTCACTTGGCTCGGAAGGCCTGCACGTGGATCGGCGGCCCGACGGCTTGGGGGAACCGATGATCCGCCCGGCGAAGCCAGCCAGACGCATGGGTCCGCGAACGCCGTTGGTGGTGCGCCCCTCCTCGCCCCCTGCCGCCGCCTACCCCCGCCGCGCCGCCTCGATGGCGGCGATGTCGATCTTCTGCATCGGCATCATGGCGGCGAACACGCGCTTGGCTTCGTCGCCCCCTGCGGCAATCGCGTCATGAGCACGCGTGGCGTGAACTGCCACGACAGCCCCCAGCGGTCCTTGCACCAGCCGCACTGGCTCTCCTGGCCGCCATGGCCGACGATCGCGTTCCAGTAGCGGTCGGTCTCCTCCTGGGTATCCGTGGCGATCTGGAACGAGAACGCCTCGCTCTGCTTGAACTTGGGGCCGCCGTTGATCGCAATGCAGGGAATGCCGAACACGGTGAACTCCACCGTCAGGACGTCGCCGGCCTTGCCGTCGGGGAAATCCCCGGGAGCCTTCTGAACGGCCGTCACCTTGGAGTCGGGGAATGTGGCGGCATAGAAGCGCGCGGCCGCTTCGGCATCACGTTCGTACCACAGGCAGATCGTGTTCTTGGGCTTCATGCGACTGAACTCCTCTTGCCCCTCGGCGGCCAAGGTCAGATGTGGAGAATCGATCCGCTTCGCGGTGGAGTCCCCGGCACCCGCGCAGATTGCACACCGCCGGGCGAATGGCCTCTTGATTCGGCTGTGTCGCTGGCCCAGAAGTGTTGGCTATGCGAACCCGTCAGGTCAACCCGCTCCGCGCGTGCCGCGGCCGGTCCTTCCGGATCACGCGCGGCGCGCTGCTGCTCGCAGCGCTCGGACTCGCGGCGAGTACCGCATGGGCAGCGCCACAAGCGTTCCGGTTCTCGGACCTGGACCTGCGCGACCCCCACACGTTCGTGAGCTTCCTCGGCTGCCGGGACTTCACCGATGTGCAGCTCGTTGGCTTCTCGTTCAACAGCGACGTGCAGTCGCGGATTCAGAACGACACCGATCAAGACGGCTCGCTCGACCAGAACTGGCTCCTCGTCTGGGACGATCTCGTCCCGGGCGCCTCATCGGATCAACTGCTCTTCATCTCCGGCCGCTGTACGGCGCCCATGGCGGGCACGAGCTGTGAGTCGGGCCTCGAGTCGAGTCCCGTGGTGCTTAGTTCCAGCCACTCCGCGAGCGGCGGCTGCCTGGGTGCGATCGCCGGCACGACGAGGCCTTACACGCCCGCGGTCGCCACGGTGTCGTCGCCGTGCTTCGTGACCGCTCCCATGGTGGGTCTACTTCGCATTCACCGCGACGCCGGTCCCTTACACGGGCCCCACACTGGGTGTGGCGCCGCCCGCCAAACGCGCAGCGCCGCTGCAGGTCTCGCCGAACCCCGCCGTGTCCGCGGCCATCATCCGGTTGGACGGCATGGCGCCCGGGCCGCTCGACGTGGCGGTTCATGACCTCGGCGGGCGCCGTGTTCGCGTGCTCCACAGTGGCGGGTCCCCGGCCGGGTCAAGCTAGTTCCACTGGGACGGCCGCGACCGCAACGGCGCCATCGTGTCGGCTGGCGTCTATTTCGTGCGCGCCGTCGGGCCCGGCCAGGCTCAGGTGCGTCGCTTCGTATTCGCGCACTGACGGCCCGGGCCAAGCGACTCGGACGCGCGGAGCACGCCTCGATTGGAATGACATCACCGGGCGGTTCGTTCTTCAGAGCAACTCACGAGCAACTCACGAGCAACTCTCGACCCAGCCGACCTCCGGTAGCCTGCCCGTGCAATAGCTCGTGACGCGCTTGCCATCGGTCTCGAAGATGATCCGATACGTGCTGTCCGCAGGCGCCGCCGGCGTCACGACGAGGTAGTGCCCGTTGGTGTACTTGTGCGGCTGCACCTCGACGCGCCCCGAGTAGAGCTCCTGGATGCGCGCTTCCGTGTCACCGATCCCAGCGCCTTCCGCGGTCTTCACGGTGGTCAGCCGCCGAACGTCGACGCGTGCGATGCGTCCGTCGATGACCATGAACGCGACACCCGGCCGGCCTTTGACCTCGACGTAGTGGCACGGCTCCATCTGCGGCCCGAGCAGTACCAGCGGTGCGCCGAGCGCGAGCTCGGCCTCGGCCACCGTCATCCCAGCGCGCACGGGACCGAAGCCACTCGCATGAGCGGTCGAATCGACGCCGGCGGCCCCTTCGACGACGATCGGGCTCGCGGTCGCCTGCCCTCCTGCTCCGGGACTGGAATCGGGCTGCTCCCGTTTCCCTGGAGCGCATCCGATCAGTGTGGCGGCCAGGACGATCGCTACCCATATGTTCGCCACGAATGCCTCCGAGTCGGTGGTGGGGCGGCGCTGGGCCTTGGTCAGGCCGGCGGACCACGCAAACCTCATGCCGTCTAACGGCTCACACCTTCCCCCGCGGGACCCGACGGACTCGCGTCTCGACCCGATGCATGTCGGAGCCGTCCTCGGCGGAAGGCGCAAAGGCCTCGATCACGATCTCGCCCAGCACTGTGTCCGGCAGTGCCAGCGCCTTCTCGAACGTGCCCCGGCAACCGGTTCCGCAAGTGGCCGTGGTCCAAGTCTGCACGATCACCCTTCCGCCCGCGTCACGAATGCGCAGCCCCACCTGGGCCTCGAACACGTTGGCCGTGCCGCGTACCCTCACCGGCCCTCCGACCTGACTGCCTGGCACCGGCTCGAGCAGGACCACCGGCGGGTCCTCGTCGTACGGAGCGAGATCAGGAAAGCCAGCCCGTGTCAGCGGCTGTGAGATGTCGAGGCCTTCTCCCGAGAACACTTTTACGAGCCGTCCGTCGAGCCACAGCCGGACGCTGCGCACGCCGGGTACACGGGTCAGCGTGTACACGAGCTGGGCGAGGCGCATGCGCACGGAAGTGGCACCACCCCCCGACTCGAATACGCGCGCCAGATCCACGGTCGCGATCGAGTCGCGCACCGTGATGCCGAGCAGGCGGCTGCCGGGCGGAACCGCGCTCGTGAGCTCGCGCGTCTTGTCCGCTGTGCCCGGTCCCGCCAGCAGTGCGAGCATCGCGCCACGCGCCAGGCCCGAATCGGGATCCAGGTAGCGAGTGACCGGCACCAGACGTTCCGTGTTGGCGTCGCCAAAATAGACCGACAGCACGCGCAGGCCATCTGGCGCGAGCGGCGCCGGCGTCACGATGGGGCTCGAGCCGTTCGCGCTCCGTCGCTCGCCACCGCATCTCGCCACCGGAAGCGCGAGCAGAACCGCGAGTCCGGCCTGCCGAGCCCAGCGGGCGTACCGGTGCACGGGCGCGCCCGGGCAAGTCGCTCGGCCCGCGGGAGGCCCCGAAGCCCTTACGGCGTCCGGAAATTCGTTGGCTGTCGTGACGTGAGACTGCGGCGCTGATCGTGTCATGGGCGGTCCATTTCTGCGGATCACGTGAACGTGGGATTCGCACATGGTCGCCGATGCAAGGTCCACTCCAGCCGGCTCCGGACCGCAAGCCGATGTCAGTCGCACGCCGCAGCAGCCGCAAGTGGCGCATTGCTTGACCAGAACTGCGTCGGGGAAGGTTCCTTCTTCAACGGCGGATTGTAAGTCTTGCCGTCATGCAAAGGGCGGGTCAGGACAAGCCGCGGTCTTTCCGCAAGATGCCGGCATTGTGTCGCTCGACACTTCTGCCCGGAGAGCCGGACCCCAGCGGAATGGTCGCAAGCGCCGCCCGAGCGCCGCGGCGAGGGGCAAGAATGCCCTTGGACGCTCCACACCCACGGCCTATCCTTGCCATGGGCAACGCCAAGTCACGCTTCGGATACTTGTTGCGAATCGCGTGAGTTTGGTTGTGTGTTATGCACGGGCGGTCCAATCACGGAGTGCGCCATGACCCATCTCTCAACTCGACATCGCTTTCTCGTTTCGCTGCTGCTCACGTGCCATGTCCTGTCTGGGCCGAACCGGGCGATCGCTGCCAACGACGGTGCCTGGGCAGTCATCCCATCCGCCGCGTCGCAGATCCACGACGTCATTGCGATCGATCCCGCGAATCAGCGCGTGTTCCGGTTCGGCGGGCGACACGAGGTCGCCACGAACGCCGTCTCCGAGCTCCGCATTCAGCCTACCCCCGCGTGGCGATTCATCCCAGCGCAGGGTGTAGGGCCCGCCGGCCGCGATCAGGGCACGCTCGTTTACGATGCCGCGCGTGATCGCTTGCTCCTGTTCGGTGGGCAGAGCGCAGGCACGCCGCAGGGCGACCTATGGGCGCTCCAACTCGGGGTGACGCCCACCTGGCAGCTGCTCGCGCCGGGTGCAGGTCCCAGTCCGCGCTATGGTCACGCCGCGATCTATGACGCACCACGACAGCGCATGATCATCGTGGGAGGACGCGATGGGGCGGGTCCTTTGGCAGACGCCTGGGCGCTGGATCTCTCGGCCCCGGTCCCCACTTGGAGCGCTCTCGGTTCAGCTCCCGGTGCCGCCGGCCGCAACGGTTGTGGTGCGATCTTCGACGCAGGCTCCAATCGGATGCTCGTTCACGGCGGCGCGGATGCGAGTGGGGCCGCGACGGCAAGCGTTGCCTCGCTCGACCTGCTGACCGACACGTGGTCGATCCTGAGCACTGTCGTGAATAGTGCATTCTCACCCGCCCGTTACCAGCACGCGCTGGCGCTCGACGCGGTGCATCACCAGCTGATCGCGCAGGGCGGGATCGGCGTCAACATATTCTCGGGGCTCCAGCAGGACAACTCGGACACTTGGTCGCTCGATCTGGGCGTGTCGCCCGCGGTGTGGAACTTGCGCAACTCGTCCGCGATCCTGTCACCCAAGGGCGTGATCCGCGGCGGCTTCGTGGACTTCGACGGGTCTCGATTCGTCCTGCTCGGTTCCAGCCAGCCCGACGTGTTGTCGCTGGCCTCATATCAGTGGGGCGCGCCGTTGCTCCCCGCCGGGAATGGTCCGCAATTCGCGGCCGGCGGCTTGTCTGCGGGTGTGTACGACAGCGTTGCCGATCGGTTCTACTTCTATATGCCCGCCGATGGCGCCATGTACTCCGCTGCAACCGCAGCGCAGACGGACTGGGCCGTGTCCCCCGGCGGACCTGCCAACCGCACCGGTTGCGCGATCGCACTCGATTCACCGAGGCGGCGCCTCCTGGTGATCGGTGGCGGCGGTTCGGCTGAGGTCTGGAGTTACGCACTCGATTCACGGATCTGGCAGCTCCTGCCCGCAGCCCTGCCCTTCGGGCTCGACAACGCGGGAGCCGCATTCGATGCCGTGGCCAACCGTGTGTGGGTCTACGGCGGCGCCCAGGCCGGGAACGTACTCAATCCGGACCTGCTCGCCTTCGACCCGAACACGAATGCCTGGACGCTCCTGCGGATGAAAGGGAAGCTCCTGCGATCGCCACGGCAAGGCATGAGCGTTGCGCTCGACGGAGCGCGCCTCCTCGTGCATGGCGGCCGGAACGCCGCCGGTGCGCTGCTCGCCGACACGTGGTCCGTAACCCTTCGCCCGCGGCTGGACTCCTCCCAGTTGCCCACCAGCGGCCCAGTGGATGCGCGCGCCGAGCACGGTGCGGTGGTGGATGCCGCGCGCAGTCGCATGCTCGTATTCGGCGGCGTCGGCTCGGCGGGTGACTTGTCGAGCACGCGCGCGCTCAGCCTGGCGACGAACGTCTGGACCTCTCTCGCGCCCGTCGGGCCCACACCGGGTCCGCGTGCGGACGCCGCAGTGGCGTTCGTGCCCGGGCTGGACCGCATGCTCGTATTTGGCGGCCACACGGGTTACGGCGAATTCGGAGTCGGGCAGTACTGGAGTCTGTCGTTCGCGGCTCCGCTCGCTGCGCAGTCAGCCGTCGCAGCCGTGAGCGCTTCCGCAGTTCCCGCCGCGGCGGGGCTTCGGTTCACCCATCTCATGGCCTCGAGTGTGCTCGGTGTCGAAGTTGAACTGGACAGCAGTTTCCCAGGCGAGGCCGTGGCTGAGTTGTTCGATGTGAGCGGGCGCCGGCTCTCGAGCGAACGCGCCGTGGTGGGCTCCGGACGCAGCGTCATGATCAGGCTCGCGGGCAGTCTGGCATTGCCCCCCGGTGTGTACGCTGTTCGCGTTAGAGTGGGAAGCGCCAGTGCGGTACGCCGCGTCGTGCTGCTCCGCCAGCAGTAGAAGCCACAATAGACGAAGGTACCGAGGCGACATCGCGCGAAGCGTGGCCGACGGTGGGGGTGTCAGGGGACGATGAGTGTCCGCTGACGCCCGTGTCGCTCCCCCGGCGGCATCCCGACACGGCCAGACGCCATGTCCGCGAAACCAGGCGCCGGTCGGGTCGGCGCGACCGCACCTTCCGAGTCTTTACCCATCCCCCGCTTCCCCGCCGCCCGCACTCGCGCTTCGGCGTTCCCGCGCTTCGCGATCTCGGCATTCGCCTTCGCGTGCTCACGCTCCAGCCGCACATACTCCGTTCCGTACGCTCGCTCGGCTTCGTACTGATTGTGTCCGACGCACAGCAATGTCAGGTTCTCGACCGTCGACTGGCCGCCTCGGCCGAACGGGACCACGTGGTCGAGCTCCAGGCCCGATCGTTCGCAACAGCGCCGGCCGTCCGGGGCGGTGAACGTGCACTGGCCGCCGTCACGGTCCCACACGGCGCGCGCCACGGCGCGCGGGATGTAACGCATTGCAAAGCCGGCGCGCTGTGCGGCTGGGCGCTCGCTCGCCGCGCGTCTGGACTTGCGCAGCGATTCCACCAGCAGCGTCAGCGCGCGCTTGAGCACGTCCTGCAACTCGCGCGCGCCTGCGGGACCAATGAGTTCGCGAGCTTCCTCCAGCATGTCCTGCATGGGCTGGTCCGCGGTCAGTTGCCAGGCGTAGCGGCCGGCCGCACGCGGCGTCACCCTGGCGGATGGCTCGGATGCGGCATCTCCGGTCCGATCGGCCGGCCGCGCGGCACGCACGAGCGTGTCGGTCATGGCGGTGGCGATGGCCTCCAGCAGTGGCTCCGAGCCCGCATCGCCGGCACCTGCTGCGCGCGCAGCGGTGTGCACGACGTGCGAGAGCACCTCGTGCATCGCTCGCGTCTCGACGCCTTCAGCAAGTGGCCCCATCGTCGCGCTCGAATCAATCGAAAGCATAGGTGCTACCTTGCCTAGGCAAGGTGACTGCGCCACGTTCGCAATGACTTGCGCGACTGATGCCGTCGGCGTACTCGCGCTCGGCAACAGCCGCACCACCGTCGTCACGTCCGGCTTGGGGAAGCGCGAGGCGATCATCCGCTCGATCTCGACCCTGCCCTTGTGAGTCCCCTCGGCCAACAGTTCGGCCAGGTTGTCGCGCTTCAGATGCGGTGCCAGGAGTGCAACCGCCGTGACGTGCAGCCGGCCGTCGGCCAGCATGGGCAGCACCTCGGGGAACCGCCTGGCGGCGCGCGCGGCTCGGATGCGCTGGAACGCCACGTTCTCGGACATCCGCATGACCTGCGTGCAGTAGGCGTACATCGACGCACAGGCGAGCGGGAGGTAGAGCTGGCGCTCATCAATGGCGCCCAGGCGGATCAGCAGCTCCACCGTGGTGCCGCGGTCGCGCGCCACGTTCTCGGAGCACTCGGCGAGTAGCGCTTCGGCGGGCAACTTCAGGACTCGTCGGGACTCGAGCACACACGTCTGCAGGTCGTAAGTTCTGGAGCAGGACAGATCTTGCACGGGACTCTCCGCGGCGAAGGACACGTCGCGGGGGCAACACAGATCCTATCATGGCCTGTTGGAGCGCGATCAGACGAGCGCAGGGCGCGAAACGGCACGCTCGACAACAAAATGCGCGGCCGGGCGAGCGTTCGCGCGAATGCGCCCAACCTCGCGCGCAGGAAGCGCGATCCTGCGCGCGGCATCAGTCGTCGGACTCTGTGCCCCGAAGTGCTGTCAACAGGATTCTCGAGAAACACGCAGCATCCTGGCGCACCGGCCGGCCGAGCCTTCAGTTCGTATTCCCGCTCAGCCCCGCGACGCCGTTGGGCGCGCTTCCTCCACCCGATACGTGGAGCCCGCCGATCCCGCCAGCGCCCGGCAACCCCACCACGTAGATCGGCGCGCCATCGCGCGCCGTCCTCACATGCAGCGCACACGGTCCCGCTTCGCGCCCGCCGCTATTGCACCGGCCCCAGGTAGCGCTCGAGCCATGCGAGCGTTTCTTTGATCAGGTCCACCTTGGGCACGGTGTGGCCGCGCGGGTAGGTGATGCGCCGCTTGTGCTCAGGCGGCGTACCCAGCATCTCGAACATGGGGCGCTGGGACGTCTCGGCGGGAAAGAAGAAATCCAGCTCGCCGTTGAGCATCAGCGTGGGCTGCGTGACGCGCGTCACGTAATGCACGGCGTCCACCTCGGGCAACGGGCGCTGGAAGGACAGGCCCGCGACGTACAGCACGTTCGCCCGGATGCGCTTCTCCACCGCGGGCAGGATCGCTCCCAGCATGCCGCCCCAGCTGGTGCCGAAGTAGGCGATGCGTCCGGCGTCGAGGTCGGGGCGTGTCTCAACGTAGTCGATCGCACGGCCGAGGTCCCGCGCCCACATGATCACGTGGTCCTTGTAGAACGCGGTGGGCTCGGGGTAGTCCGACGTCATCTCATCGCCGCGCTCATAGGTCGCCTTGTAGATGGGCAGCAGTAGAGCGCGGCCGCTCTTCACGATCCAATCGACACGCTGGACCTCAGCGAGAGTGAAGCTGCGGTTGTGCAGCGCGAGCGAGCCGGGGAACAATATCACCGTCTGGTACGGCGGCCGGCCGCGTGCGGGCAGGAACAGGTGCGCCTGCATGCGCTCGCCGCCATATGCGGCCGCCAGCTCGATGGTCTGCCAGCGGCCGGCCATGAACGGCTGGTCGGCGATGACCTTCGCATCGAGCGGCGCGCGGTCGTAGTGGAACTGGCGCAGGAAGAACGCGAACACGTCGTCAGACACCGGCGGCTCGGCGCGAAAGTCCCGGGTCGTGAACTCGATCGCGCGCGCGAGCCGTGCGTGATTCGGATCTGGCGCGCTCGCACGGATGCAACGGAAGCCGTTCGCCGGCGAACGGTCAAACGCCGGCTGTCCGTATGCGTCCACGAACGCGTAGCCGGGATCGTTCCAGCCGCCGCCCAGGATGAAGTGCTGGCCGGAGTCACCGACCGGGTTGAGGACCCACTCGCGCAGGTTGCCAGCCAGGTCGTGCACGCCAAAGCGGTTCACGCTCCGCGTGCTTCCGACCGCCACGGTGCCGCGGCCCGAGAAGTTGGCGAACGGCACGATCAGCGCGCTCGAGAACGTCATCGCCACGCGGTTCCAGTGGAAGATCGTCGGCAGCGTCTTGCCGGCCCACGCGGCATAGGCTGCAGCCTCGTACCAGCACACCCCGGCGACGGGATGCTCGGCTTCGCCGGCGCGGAAGTCGCCCATCTCCCAGGTCGCCGGGCCCGAGTGGCCGACCGCGTCGGTACATCGTGCGATCACCTCCGCCCACGACAGCGTGCGGCCGCCGTCGGATACTGGTTCGCGCCAGAACTCCTCGCGCGTGTAGCCACCGTCGTCGGCGAAGCGCTTGTACTCGCGGTTCGTCACCGGGTGGCGGTCCATGAGGAATGCGCCCGTGTGCTCTGTTTCGAGGTGATCGAGCCCCGGCATGTACAGCGGGAAGCCGCCGGCCGGCACTTCCTCCATCTCGTCGGGGATCTCGCCGGGCCGGCGCATCACGTAGCGCCACGTCGGCGAGTCGGCTTCGGTGGCGTTCGTGAGTCCCTTGGTCAGGTTGAGCACGATGTCGTGGGCGGTGCGGTGCCCTGCCAGCTCGAGTTCGAGCCGGGTGACCCCGCGCGGATACGCCACGCTCTCGAGCGGCGTTTGGCCGAGCTCGATGCGTTCGCCGTCCGGATCGCCGTAGAAGCGCGCGGACACGGCAGCGCCGGCCGGATACGACAGGATCGAAACCGGCAGCGAGAACTCCGCCCGCAGCCGCTCGAGCATGGGATCGCCGGGCGCGAGCTTCTCGATCTCTCGCGCCAGCACGAACGCGTTCCACGAATCCGAGCCCTCCTCCATCACCAAGATGCGCTCGCAGATGCGCGCCAGCTCGGGCAACCCCTCTTCGCGCGGCCAGCGCTGCAGCGCCAGCAGCGCGTCGCGCAGCTCGGCGGCATTTGCGAAGCGCTGCGCCGGGTCCTTCTCGAGGCAGCGCGCCACGATCCCGTCGAGCGCGCGCGGCATTGCGGCATTGAGGCTCGCCGGCGGGTCCGGTCGGTCACGCAGCATGGAGCTGAGCAGCGTGAGCGTGTCGTGGCCGCGGAACGGGCGGCGGCCGGTCGCCATTTCGTAGAGCACGCCGCCGAGCGCGAACAGGTCGCTGCGCTCGTCGGCTTCGCGGCCCTCGAGCTGCTCCGGCGCCATGTACTGAAACGTGCCGACGATCGCGCCTGCCGCGGTGAGCGGTTGGTTCACGGTGGCGAGCTGGCTCAGCTCGCCTTCCGCCGGGCGCGGCAAGGCCGGTGTCGCGAGGCCGAAGTCGAGCAGCTTCACGCCCGAGTCGGTCAGCATCAGGTTCGCGGGCTTGAGGTCGCGGTGCACCAGGCCCGCGCCGTGCGCCTCAGCCAGCGCGCCCACGATCTGCACGGCGTTCGCCAGCAACGTCGCGATCGGAAGCGGCCCGCGCTCCAGGCGCGATGCCAGCGTCTCGCCCTCGATCAGTTCCATCACCAGGAAGTCGGCGCCGTCGTGGTGGCCGACGTCATGGAGCGTGCAGATGTGCGGGTGGTTGAGCTGGGAGAGCGTGCGCGCCTCGCGCTCGAAGCGAGCGCGCAGGTCGTCGGCCGAGGATAGCCGCTGCGGCAGCACCTTGATCGCCACGTCGCGCCCGAGCCGCGTGTCGCGGGCGCGATAGACCTCACCCATCCCGCCAGCGCCGAGCGGCGCGACGATCTCGTAGCGCCCGAGGCGAGTACCGGGGGTCAGTGGCATCTGGGCACTCTACCTCAGGGAGTGGAGACACGTGACGCCGTTCGCACTGCCCATCCCGCAGCCTTCCCGCCGCCCGCAGTCGCGCTTTCACGCTCCCCCGCTTCGGCGGTGAACGTGCACTGGCCGCCGTCACGGGGCCACACGGCGCGCGCCACGGCGCGCGGGATGTAACGCTTTGCGAAGCCGGCGCGCTGCGCGGCTCGGATGCGCTGGAACGCCGCGTTCTCGGACATCCGCATGACCTGCGTGCAGTAGGCGTACATCGACGCACAGGCGAGCGGCAGGTAGAGCTGGCGCTCATCAATGGCGCCCAGGCGTATCAGCAGCTCCACCGTGGTGCCGCGGTCGCGCGCCACGTTCTCGGAGCACTCGGCGAGCAGCGCCCCGGCGGCAATCGCCGACCGCCATGCTGAGCCCCGGTCGGCTGGCCGATAACCTCCGGGGTCATCCCTACCGGCCAGCGGACCCGCCGGCCCCGGCCCCGGGTGGCGTTCGGCCGCTCCGGGTGCGAGGGTTGGCGTCGTCGTGGGCAACGGCATCGGAGACTTCTCATGACTCACCAGGGACGGATGAACATGGGCGACCGGAGGAATGCATAGTGGATCTGGAGTCGGTCCCTCCTCCGCTCCCTCCGAGCGATCCCCCGCCGCGCCGCCGCGGCGTGGATTGGGTGCGCATCGGAACCTGGGCGGCCGTCGTCCTGCTGGTGGGCTTCTCCGTGCGGGTGGGGCTCCGGATCCACGGTGAGCGCGCGCGCGCCGACGCCGTCCGCGTCGCCCAACTGCGAGCGCTGCTCAAGGGATCCGTACCCCAATGGTTGCCCGGCGACGACGCCAGCCGGCGGCGTGTGTGGACCGAGGTGAAGGCCAGCTACGCAGGCCACGCCCCGCACCTGCTGTGGAGCCGCGATGGCGAGCCGAGCGTGTCCGCGCGGGCGTTCGCGAGCGCTCTCGCCGAGGCTCCGCGCGAGGGGCTCGACCCGGCCGACTACGATGAGCGCGCGCTCCGCCAGCGGCTCGAGACCCGCTCGCTCAAGAACCCGGAGCGCCCCGAGCTCGAAGCCCGGCGCATCGCGGCGCTGGACGTGCGGCTCACGGCGGCGTTCGTGCGTTACGTGCGCGAACTCGCCGAGGGCCGCATCCCTGCTGCCAGGCTGGACTCGGACTGGATGGCGCTGCGCGACACACTGGACGTCCACGATGCGCTCTCTCACGCGATCCGTTCCGCGCGCGCCGCGCGCCGCGTGGCGGACCTGGGACGCACCGATCCCGAGTACAAGGCGCTCCGAGGCGTGCTGCGTAAGTACCGCGATCTCGAATCGCGCGGCGGCTGGCCGGTCATCCCGGGCGGTCCGATCCTGCGCAAGGGCATGCAGGACGAGCGTTGCCGTGCGCTCCGTGCGCGACTGGCAGCCACGGGCGACCTGCCGCGGGCCTCGCGGGAGCCGCGCTTCGACTCCGCGCTCGAAAGTGCAGTGCAGCATTACCAGGCGCGCATGGGGCTCGAGCTCACCGCCCGGTTGGACGACGTCACGCGCCGCAGCCTCAACGTGAGCGTGACCGAGCGATGCCGGACGCTCGAGTTGAATCTCGAGCGCGCGCGCTGGAATCCGCAGTCGCTGCCCGACCCGCTCATCCGCGTGAACATCCCCGAGTCCCAGCTGCGCTTGTTCCAACAGGGCGCCGAATCGCTCAGCATGCGTGTCGTGGTGGGCAGCCCCAAGGATCCCACGCCGGTATTCGCTGACATCGTGACCTATCTGGAGTTCCACCCGACGTGGGGTGTGCCCAAGAAGATCCTGGTCGGTGAGATGCTGCCGCGCTTCAAGAAGCAGAAGGATTACTTCCTCACTCACTCGATCCGGGTCTTCGACGTGCATCCCGAGATCCCCCTCGAGGTGGACCCGCGCGATGTGCCATGGGAGCGCGTCGCCGAGGACACGTTCCCGTTCATCGTGCGGCAGGACGCCGGCCGGCAGAATCCGCTCGGGCAGATCAAGTTCATGTGCCCGAACGAGTACGACGTCTACCTGCACGACACGCCGGCGCGACGCTACTTCGAGCGCACGTCGCGATTCCTGAGTCATGGCTGCGTGCGCGTGCAGGACCCGTTAGCGCTCGCCACCTACCTGCTCAGGGACACGCCGCTCGCCGTGCCCGACTCGCTCGCGGCGATCATGGCGGACAGCGCGTGGCGGCGCGTGGGCCTGAAGCGGCGCATGCCCGTGCTGGTCGAGTACCGCACCGCATGGGTGGACAGCGCAGGCGTGGTCCACTTCCGCCCGGACGTCTACGGGCTCGACCAGCGGCTCGCGGTGGCACTCGAGAACGGCCAGGTCTCCGACTTCGAGCTGAACCCGCTCGTGCTCCGCAACCCGCTCATGCCTGTGCAAAGAGACTGGGCGGCGCTCAGGCGCCGACGATGAGACTCATCGAACGGAAGTCAGTGTGCGCGCGCGCCACGTCGTGTGCAGTGCTCGTGCTTGCGCTCGCCGCGTGCGCCGTCGAGGCGCGCGGAGGGCGCGCTCGGCCATCGGGCGCCAGCGATGGCGAGCGGGCCCCGTTCTCGTCCGCGCTCACGAACGCGCCATTGGCGGGGCCGTTCGATCTGGCCGGGGGATTCTGCGAGTACCGCCGCGGGCACTTCCACGCCGGCTTCGATCTCGGCACGGCCCGGCGTGTGGGCCGGCTCGTCCTCGCTCCTCTGCCCGGCACGATCGAGCGCGTGCGCGCTTCGGGCGCGGGCTACGGCCGGTCGCTCTACCTGCGGGCCGATGACGGGCGGCTGCTCGTGTTCGGGCATCTGGACGCCTACGCCGAGCCGATTGCGGCATACGTGCGCGCGGCCCAGGACTCGAGCGGTGGCTACGAGCAGGATCTTTGGCCCGGGGCCGGGAGATTCCGTTTCCGTGCGGGTGAGCCGTTGGCGTGGACGGGTGAAAGCGGTGCGGGCGGGCCGCACCTCCACTTCGAGATCCGGCGCGGGGACATGGCGTACCACCCGGGGCGCGCCGGGCTCGTGCTGCCGGACACCTCGCCACCCACACTTTCCGGCCTCACGCTCGAGCCGCTGGACGCCGACTCCAGGGTCGCGGGTTCGGCCGGGCCGCGCACATTCGCGCTCGCGCATCGTGAGACCATCGACGTGATCGGTCGCGTGCGGGCGATCGTCGGTGCGCGAGACGGCGTGTGGTCGGGTGTCGACCGCATGGTGCCGTGGGAAGTCGGCATGGAGTGGTCAGGCAAGCGCGTCGTGTGCCGGTTCGACAGTGTGTCGTGGGCGACCGACATGGAGCAGGGCGACCTCGTCTACGACGCCGGGCGCGTGCTGGATTCCAAAGGCATCGTGCTGTGGTCACGGGCGGGTTTCCGGCCACGCGCGTTCATCACCAGCGCGCCACACGACGCCGAGGCCGGCACGATCCATGTGCGCCGCGGCGACCCGCCGCGCCAGCTCACGCTCTGGGCGCGCGACCTGGGCGGCGGTAGGTCCGAACGTCGGGTGATTCTGAGGCCCTCGCCCGACAGTCGCGGCGCAGTCTCGTCGCGGCCCGCCCGAGGCGGCGAGTCAGCGGGAGCATCGTGGGTCGACCCGCCGCTCAGCTTCACGGCACTCCCCGGTGGTGCGGTGCGGCTCACGCTGCCGGCTTCACGCACGAAGGGCGGCGTGGAGTTCGAGTGGGGTACCCATTCGCGCCGCGCGAGCCGCGGCGACGACGGCTGGTCGGCGGTCTTCCCCGCCGGCGCACTCGACTCGGACCGCGTGGAGATCGGTTGGAGCGAGCCCGCCGCCGACGGCGCTCGCCGCTGGCGCGGGATGGGCCAGGCGTGGCACGTGTTGCCGGAGCAGACGATCGAACTGCGCGAACATGCGGGTGGACGGACGCTGAACGTCCCCGCGGGGGCGCTCTTCGAGGATGCCACGCTCGTCGCGTTCGTGGTTCCCGTCGAGCGCGCGGGCGAGTTGGAGCCGCTCGGTGACGCATGGCGCGTGGAGCCCGAGCGGCTGCCGCTTCAGCGTTCGGTGTTGGTGAGCGCACCTGCTGCCCCCGGCGCGTCGCGCCGCGGCGTGGGGCTCTACCGGCGAAGCGAGGGCGCATGGCAATGGATCGGCGGCGGCGGCGACAGCACCGCACGCACGCTCTCGGCCACGACCCGCCAGCTCGGCGCGTTCGCGCTCTTCAGGGATACGCGTGCGCCGCGCGTGCCACGATGGGAGGCGGTTCGCGACTCGGCCGCGCTGCCCTACAGCCGCTGGGCGCTGGAGGCGACGATCGACGAGGCCGGCAGCGGCCTCTCGGCGCGCGACTCCTGGATCGAGGTGGACGGCCGCCGTGTGCCCACCGAGTGGGACCCCGAGGCGGGATGCCTGCGCTGGCGGCCCGCGAACGCTCCCCCGCCCGGTGACCACCGCGTGCGGATCGTGGCGGCGGACCGCGCCGGCAACGTTGCGAGCCTGGACGCAGTGCTGAGTAGCAAGCGCTGAGTCGAGCAAGGCGGACTGCGGCGGAGGTGGGCACGGACCTGCAGCTCGGAATCACAGGTGACGGGTGCGGGCAGCACACGCGTGACGCTGCGCTTCGACGCGTTCCCCGGCCCTCGGGTCGGCATTTCGTCATTGAGTCGGCCCCGCGTTGCCGTTAGGTTGCCGGGATGCCCTATTGCTCGCAGTGTGCCCAGTCGCTCGCCGAAGGCGCGAAGTTCTGTCCCGCCTGCGGCTCCGCCGTTGCTCCGGTCCCGGCCGCGGTTTCCGCCGCCGCTCCCACGGCGGCGATCAGTGAGGACGTCACGCGGACTTCCGCGAAGCCGCCCGCCACACCCGTGACCCCGGCGCCGACGTCCGAGCACGGACGCTTCGAGCCCGGCACCCGGCTCGGTACGCGTTACCGCATCGTGGCGCTCCTGGGCCGCGGCGGCATGGGCGAGGTTTATCGCGCCGACGATCTCGAGCTGGGGCAGTCCGTGGCGCTCAAGTTCCTGCCGCCCAGCGTGGCTTCCGATCCGCGCGAGCTGGCGCGCTTCCGCGGCGAAGTGCGGATCGCCCGCCAGATCGCGCACCCGAACGTCTGCCGCGTCTACGACATCGGCGAGGCCGATGGGCATGTGTTCCTGTCGATGGAGTACATCGACGGCGAGGATCTTTCGGCGGTGCTTCGCCGCATGGGGCGGCCCACCGAAGACAAGGCGTGCGAGATCGCGCGCCAGGTCGCCCTCGGGCTCGCGGCGGCGCACGAGGCCGGCATGTTGCACCGCGACCTGAAGCCCGCGAACATCATGATCGACGGGCGCGGCCGCGCGCGTATCACGGACTTCGGCCTCGCCGGGCTCGCGGTCGAGCTTGCCCGCGGCGGGCAGATCGCGGGCACGCCGGCGTACATGGCGCCCGAGCAGCTCGCCGACGGCACGGTGTCGGTGCGTTCCGATGTCTACTCGCTCGGGCTCGTGCTCTACGAGCTGTTCACGGGCAAGCGCGCGTTCGACGCCAAGACGGCGGCCGAACTGCGCCAGCAGCACGACTCCAGCTCCATCACGTCGCCCTCGTCGTTCGCGCGCGGTATCACGCCCGCGGTCGAGAGGCTCATCCTGCACTGCCTCGAACGCGATCCCGAGTCGCGCCCGCCCTCGGCCTACGCCGTGCTCGGCGCGCTGCCCGGCGGCGATCCGCTCGCGGCCGCCATGGCCGCTGGCGAGACGCCCTCGCCCGAACTCGTGGCCAATGCGGCCGATCGCGGCGGGCTCAGCCCCGGGTTGGCCGCGGGACTGATCGCGCTGGCCTGCGCCGCGCTGGGTTTCAGCGCATGGCTGCTCGCCCCCGAGTTCGCGCCGCTCACCCAGGCACCCACCGCGCTCGAGGTGCGCGCCGAGGACATGCTGCGAAAGTCGGGCGCATTCGACCAGTTCCCGGCATTCGTGGCGGGGACGTTTGCACAGAACGATGCATGGCTCGAATGGCGCATGGCGCATCCCAAGGACTCCTTGCGCACGAGGCCGGCGGTGTTCTACTGGCGGCGCTGGGCACCGCGTTTGGTGGAATCCCCACAGATCCACGCCGAGATCCCGGGGGTCACGCAGCCGGCGGTCCTGGGCAACAGCTCCGCGATGGTGCTGCTCACGCCGGCGGGCCGTTTGGTCGGCCTGCGCGCCGAACCGCCCGACAGCGTGCGCGCGCGAAACGGCGGCCGGCCCGACTGGAACGGCTGGTTCGCGGCTTTCGGAATGGATAGCTTGGCGTACATCCCGGTCGCACTCGCCCGGCCGGTTCCTGCGCTGTGTGACACGGCCATGGCGTGGCGCGGGCCGTCACCTTGGAACGCCCGAGACAGCGCGACGATCCAGATGGGTGCTTCACGCGGGCGGCTCACGCACTTCACCGTGGTGAGCATCTGGGGTGTGCCGAGATCCCCCGTGGACGTCGTGCGTCCCGTGCGCCGGGAGCCCACCGAGCTGCCGCTCGAACTGTTGTTCGATGTGGCCCCTTACCTGCTGTCGGTGTTCTTCGCCATGCGCAACTTGCAGCTGGGGCGCGGAGACTGGCGCGGAGCCACGCGCATCGCCGTGTTCGTGTTCTTCATGAACGTGGGCGAAGCGGTGTTCGCCACGCGGCTCTCCGAGGTCGGTATCGTCGGCGTGCTCGAAGACCTGTTCAGCGGCCGGGCCCAGGGGCACGCGCTCATTCACGCGATGGGCATGTGGTTCGCCTACGTGGCGCTCGAGCCCTACGTGCGCCGGTTGTGGCCCCGCGTGCTGGTGTCGTGGACGCGGCTGCTCACCGGACGATTCCGCGACCCGCTCGTGGGGCGTGACCTGCTGGTCGGCGTGACCCTTGGCGCCACGCTCACCGCCCTGGGGACCGCCACGTTCGCGATCTCACCGAAGCTGGGGCTGGGCCAGATCCCGGCGCTCACGAACGGCGACATGCTCGAGTCGATCGGTAGCGCGGGCTACACCAGTGTGAGCATGTGCTACGCCGGCTCGGTCTGCGTGCTCAATGTGCTGCAGTGGCTGTTCGTACTCCTGTTGGTGCGGCTGGTCTGCCGGCGCACCGACCTCGCCCTGGTCGTCGGCGGGCTGCTTTACGTGTTCTACACGGCTGCCGGTCCGGCACCGGAGATCGGCTGGAAGCTGGCGCTCCTCCTGGGGCTCTTCAGCACGATCGGACTGCTCGTCGTCGTGAGAATCGGACTGCTCGCCACGGTCGTGTGTTCATTCACGGCACTCGTGCTCCGCGGTACGGCGGCCACACTCGACTTCGGCTCGTGGTACGCGGGCCTCGTGCTGCTGCCCACGGCCTTGCTGCTCGGAATCGCTTTCTACGGCGCGGCCACGGCACTCGCGGGCAAGTCGATCCTTGGCGATCCGTTCGAGGACGGCGCGAAGCGGTGAGCGCCTCCCGCTCGGGGATCCTGTCCATGAGGCCAGGGGAGTTCCAACTCACGACGGTGGAATCTCACCTGAGTGGCGAGCTGCGGGCGGCCATCGCCGTCTGCACTTCTCGTTGGTTGTCTCGCGGGGTCGGCTGGCGCTACTCCACCAACTCCAGCTCGTCGCCCACTCGCACGTCGCCTTCCGCCGCCACGCTCAGGTAGATGCCCGCGATGTGTTTGGTCTGGCGGACCAGTGTGCGCATGATCTGGTGGTCCTGGGGCAGACCATCGCCCGCCAGCGTGACCATCACGCAGCGCGGGCAGCCCATGACCACTTCGAGCAGCGCATTTCCAATGCGGAGCTTCCGTCCCAGCCACGCGTGTTCGGGGTAGCCGTCGCTGGCGTCGGACTCGATGATCATGTTGGCCCGGAACCGCCGTTCGTCCCAATCGGACTCCGGGGCGATGCCCTTCAATGTGCGCAGCGTCGTGCGGCTGATCAGGTGCAGCGGGAACGCATCGAAAAAGTTGCCCTGGTTCAGCAACCGCATCCGCTCGGGTGTGAACATGCTGTAATCGGGTTCGGTCTCGCCTGGCAGGATGCCCATGAGCGCACGGATGGTCTCGGTCGATTCACCGGCCGATGTCACGCGCTGCGCGGCCTCGCTGCCCGCGGGACCCAGCCCGCGTAGCGACAGCGGGCGGCCGGCCAGCGCGCCCAGGCGCTGCCCGATATCGGGCGCATCGGTGCGCGCCATGGTCCCATCGGCGAACATGACCTCGACGGGCGGTGAAGCCTCGCCGGCGACGGGTTCGACCGCATAGCGTGCGCGGCAGTGGCGGAGCGGCGGCACGCGCTTGGCGGTCGTGACGCCGGCGCGGGTCTCGTCGTACACCGCCCAACCCCGATCGCCGGGCACACCGCGCCAGGACAGCGTGGCGACGTCCAGCCGCTCGCCGCCCATGCTCTTCACGGGATATCGCCACAGCTCGGAGATCGTGCCGATTCGCATGCATGAACCCTAGCGGCGCGGCGTGCGGTCGGTCAATCGCACCGGTGATGGCGGTGCGGGCGCCAAGGCGGGCACCATCGACCGTGGTCCCTCAGCGGTCTTGCCTCCCCGGGCCAGCCGCCGCATCATGACATCGTCTCCTTCCCGGCTCGCTCATGGGCGACGGTGGAAGCTCAGGCGATTGTCCGGGCTCACGAACAAATGCGCAGCGTCTCCGCAACGAACCGTGCCGCGACCGGAGGAGGAAGCGCGATGGGCCGAGCGCGATCGAGCCATGCGATGCATGTGGCGCTGGGATGCGCTGCGCTGCTCACGCTGTTCACGGGCATCGCATGCGCGAAACCGTGGAGCAAGTGGGCGCGGAGTCCGCTCGCCTCGGACCGCACATACGCGGCGATGGCTGCACGCCCGGCCGACTCGCTCAGCGCCCACGAACTGCAGTGGCTCACGGTGCAGCGTGACTGGCGGGCGCAGCGGGAGCAAGAAGCGCATGGGACCTCGGGTATTTCGGAATCATGGTACCCGCACCACCCGCGTGACGCCGATGAGCGCTTTGCGGAACTGGCCGCCAGGCCATTCACCGCACTTGCCGACAGCGAACGCCTCTGGCTCGTCGCCGAGAGCGCAGCGCAGCATGGGGAGCGTTCGTCGGAACCGCCCCACTCGGGTTCGAACTTGCTGGGGGTCGTGTTCGTATCTGCCCTCGTGGGGGCGATCACCGCGATCGTGATGATCGGCGCAGCGCTCAACAGCATACACTTCCCGTGAGTGGTTCACGCGCTCGGGCGCTCCGGGCGAGCCACCAGCTGACTTTAGGATGCCTCCCCCCCAACCGGGCAAGGCCCCGATCGCCTCTGCTACCATCGCGCGACTCCAGCGCCCGTGACGGCAGGGCGTCTACCAGCGAGAATGCACAAGGGGCGGCTGAGCCGCTTCCGGGAGGAAACCCATGACGACGCAGACGGTGCCGCCGATCCAGGCGGGCGCCACACTGAACTACGACGGCAAGTCCCTGACGCTGCCGGTCATCCGTGGTACCGAGAACGAGACGGCGATCGACATCGAAAAACTGCGCGCGCAGACCGGGCTCATCACGATGGACCCGGGTTACGGGAACACCGGCGCATGCCGCAGCGCGATCACGTTCATCGACGGCGAGAAGGGCATCCTCCGCTTCCGCGGCTACGACATCGCCGACCTCGCCGAGAACAGCAACTTCCTCGAGGTCTCGTGGCTGCTGTTGAACGGCGAGCTCCCCGATGCCGCGGAGCTGGCGGGCTTCAAGCATGACGTCAGCCGGCACACGCTGCTGCACGAGAACTTCCGCCGCTTCTTCGATGCCCTCCCCAAAGACGCGCATCCGATGCCGGTGTGCGCTGCGGCGGTCGCGGCGCTGGCGACGTTCTACCAGGAGCCGGGCATGGATGAGCGCATGCTCAAGGAAACGGCCGTGCGGCTGATCGCGAAGATGCCGACCATCGCCGCCTACTCCTACAAGCACTCCATCGGCCAGCCGTTCATGTATCCGAACAACCGGCTCGACTACGCGTCCAACTACCTTCAGCTCATGTTCGCCACGCCGGCCGAGGAGTACGTGCCAGATCCGCTGCTGGCGCGCACGCTCGACTTGTTGTTCATCCTGCACGCGGACCACGAGCAGAACTGCTCCACGAGCACGGTGCGCATGGTGGGCAGCTCGCAGGCCAACCTGTTCGCCAGCGTCTCGGCGGGCATCAGCGCACTGTGGGGCCCGCTGCACGGCGGCGCCAACCAGCAGGTCATCGAGATGCTCGAGAAGATCGAAGCCGAGGGCATCGACGCGCAGCAGTTCGTCGACCGTGCCAAGGACAAGAAGGACAACAGCCGGCTCATGGGCTTCGGGCACCGCGTCTACAAGAACTACGACCCGCGGGCCGCGGTGATCAAGAAGGCCTGCACCGATGTGCTGAGCCGCTTGGGCGTGAACAACCGGCAGCTCGAGATCGCCATGATGCTCGAGGAGATCGCGCTGCGCGACGACTACTTCATCAGCCACAAGCTCTATCCGAATGTCGACTTCTACTCAGGCATCATCTACAAAGCGCTCGGGATCCCGGTCAACATGTTCACCGTGCTGTTCGCGATCGGACGCATGCCGGGCTGGATCGCCCAGTGGCTCGAGATGCGCCGTGACCCGGCCAACCGGATCGGCCGGCCGCGCCAGATCTACACCGGTGCGACGCAACGCGCATACATCGGCATCGGGCGGCGGTAGCGCGAGCGGGCCGCAGCGCACGGAACAAGCGTCACCGTTGCCCCCGGCGGGTCAGGTCCCGCTCGGGGGCGGCGTTCTATGGGGCAGTGCACTCCATCACAAATCGGCACGAGCAGGCGGTTCGCTTCAACCAGCCGGTGGAAGACGTCCTGCAGGATGTCCTGGGCGTCGCGAGGGTTGCGCACTCGCCGGCGGATGAAGTGGCGCAAGCGGGATCGCTCCCGCTCGACCACTTCAGCGATCCGTGCGTCTGGGTCATGTGCCATCGGTGCCGGCCTCGCAGTGTCCTCCCCTCTACCCATGCAGACGAACGAGGGGTGCGGATATTGTAGCGGCCCGTATCAGGCCCGCAGCCCGCGGGTTCAGCGAGGCAGCGCCGCCTGCCCAGCCAGTGTTTTCAGCGCGAGAGTCAGCGTCGAGTCACCCGGCACGTGCGTCAGTCCGCGTTCGATCACACGGCGCGCTCCGGTCACATCGCGCCTGACGGCCAGCACGCGAGCCTCATAGTTATAGGGCCGCGCGTCGCCGGGAGCGATCGCCTGCGCTTCCCGGAACCGGGCGATGGCTTGGGCATGGTGCTGCGTCACGAACTCCGAGATCCCCAGCACCAGCAGCAGTTCGAGCTTGTCGGCACCCGTGGCCTTCGCCAGTGCCTGGCGCGCCACGGCACCCGCGCCGGCGAAGTCGCTGCTCGCAAGCCGCGAGCGCGCCTCGGCGAGCGGCTCCGCCACCTGTACCGCCCGCACGCTTTCCCGGGCCAGGCGAGCCGCCAATGGCAGTGCTCCGGCCAGCCGCAGTTCGGTCATCACGGCTTGCGCCTCGTGCGCGTCCGCGCTCGCCAGCAGGCGGCGCGCGCGCCATTCGAGCACGGCTTCGCGCGGCCAGCCGGCCAGCGGTCCCCCCAGCGGCGGCACCACGGTGAGCGCGAAGCGGTTTGTGACGCCGGGATGATGGCTCCCGTAGGCGCGGCCGACTTCGATCATGTCGCGCGGCGCTTGGTACTCGACGAACGGACGCTCGTCGGTGTTGAGCTCTCCCCCGGCGGCCAACTCGCGGAGCGCCGCGCCCGAAGCCACGTAGAACGCGGCGATCTGCTCGGGCGAAGTGAGCCGTGCGCGCTCGAGCTGGAACCGGATGCCGGGGGCCTGCAGCCGGGCAAGCGACAGCGTGCGCCCCGGGGGGGCTGCCACGAGCAATGCGTCGGTGGCTCCGGGCAGCGTGAACAGGTGTGCGTCGGGGAACACTTCGAGAAACGACGCCAGCAAGCTCTGGAACGTGCGGGGCGAGAGCTCGTAGAGCTGGAGCCATTGGCAGAACACGCCATCCGGCCGGAGCCGCATGCGCACGCGCTTGTAGAAGTCGACCGTGAAGAGGTTGTTGACCCCCGCGATCCACGGATTCGAAGGCTCTGAGATCACGACGCCGTAGTCGCCCTTGCCGTGCGCGAGTTGGGTGCGGGCGTCCTCCATGTGCAGCGTTACACGTGGATCGTTGAGCGGGTCTTCGTTTGGTTCATGGAAGAAGCGCGAGCCGGCCACGACCGCGGGCTCCAGTTCGACGATGTCGGTCGCACCCACCCCCGCGGCGAGTGCGGCGGCTGCGGTGACACCCGAGCCGTGCCCCACGACCAGTGTGCGCGCGCCCGAATCCGCCATGGCCGCTGGGATCAGGCCGAGCAGCACCTGCGTGAGCATGTCGCCTGTGCCGGCGTCGACCTTGCCGCCGACGCGCATCCAGAGCTTGCTCTGCTCCTGGTTTGTGACCACGAGCACCGATGCATTGATGCCGTCGTGGTAATAGAGCACGCGCTGGCTCGCGGCCAGCTTGCGGGTCGGATCGCCGGTCTCACCGGCGCTGCGCGCTTGCCGCAGCAGGTTCTGCGCGCTGAAGGGCCGGTAGGTGCCGAGCGACATGAGCAGCGGATCCCAGCGCGGTGCGGCGAAGCCCATGAGCACGGCCGCGGCGCCCAGCACCACCGCGACCGCCCGGGGCATCGCCCCGGGCCTGGTTGCGCCGGGCAACAGCAGCGCGACGATGCCCGCGAGCACGGCCAGGCCGGACGCAAGCAAGACGACGCCCTGCACGCCCAGCGCAGGCAGCAGGAAGAAGCCCGTGGCGAGCGAGCCGGCGATGGTGCCGAGCGTGTTGACCGCGTAGGCCGCGCCGGTGGTCGGCCCGGCGGCACCGCGTTGCAGCAGGCGTGTGGCCAGCGGGAACGCCGCGCCCAGCAACACGCAAGGCACGAATATGATCGGCGCCACGAGTGCGGCCTCACCGACGAGCAACCCCGCCCATGAAGAGCCGGTGCGCTCGCCCAAGTCGAGCATGGCCCTGGGCAGGCCGCCGTACGCATGGATGCCGGTCACCGCGCACAGCGCGATGCCGAGCTGGATGAGCGCGAACCACCACGGTGCCGCACCACCGCGCGCCAGCAGCGGCGAGATGAGCGCGCTGCCGAGCGCCAAGCCGAGCAGGTAGATACCGAGCACCGATGAGAACGAGTAGACCGAAGAACCCAGCACGAGCCCGAACAACCGCACCCATGCGAGCTGGAGCAACAACGCCGTGAAGCCGCTCAGTGCGAACAACAGTGCGAATACCGTGCGTGCGCCCGGGGCGAGCAAGGCCGCGATGGGTTCGCGAGTGTGGGAGATCGCGGGGCCCGTTTCACGCGCATCCGCGGGGCTGGACCACGCGACCAGGGCCGCGAAGACGTTGAGTCCCGCCGCCACGAACGTCGTGGCGGTGAGCCCGAGCGTGGGCAGCAGGAAGAACCCGCCGAGCGCTGAACCCAGCACGGCGCCCAGCGTGTTGATGGCATAGAGCCCCGCGAGCCCTGCACCCAGGGCGCCACGTTCGACACGCGCCACCAGCACGGGAAGGGTCGCACCCATGAGCGCGGCCGGCGGAACCAGAAGCACCAACAACAGCGCCACTCGAGCGACCGCGAACGGCGCGCTCTCGCCGCCGAACGCGCGATAGAGCTGCCCGACCGGGCCATCGAGTGAACGCAGCAGCGGCAGCATCGCCACGCCCAGCACCGCGACACCCAGCTCCAGCAGCGCGTAGACGCGCGCCAGCGCGGGCCGGCTGGCGAGCGGTCCGCCCAGCAGCCGGGCTCCCAGTGCCAGTCCGCCCAGGAATGCTGCGACCACCGTGGCCACCGACTGCAGCGAGCCGCCGAGCAGGTAGGCGAGTTGCTTGCTCCACACCACTTCGTAGAGCAGTCCCGCCGCCCCCGAGCACAGGAAGCACCACACCGCCCATGCGGGCAGTGTGGTCGCGGCGTCAGGAGCTCGAGCGGGAGAGCGCAGCTTGGGCATCCCCGGAATCTACCCCACTACGGGTCCCAGGACCTGCCCTCCCATGTGCGCCCATGGGACGGCATGGCGGCCAGCTCCGCATCCCGGATCGAGCGCGCGGCCGTGGCCGGCGCATGCGAACGGAACGATGCTCGATTCCCCGAACGAAGGTTGTGCCCGAGCGCCGAACCAAGCGCATGATGGCGTGGACAGGGTGGGCGTCGATCGCCCGAGTGGCACCCCAGCCGGTAGGTCAGAGCGCGGTCGCGTGCGGCCCCGACGGCCCAACTCGGGGCACGCATGGGTGTCCACACGTTCCTTCCTTCCAAACTCAGCCGTTCGGGTCTTCGTTCGGGCGGATTCGACATCCAATTGACGCCGCTGCGGCGCGTTGGATGGTACGCTCATGGGACCGGGCGAACGGCTCGCTCCGGCTCTTCGGAGTGTCCATGCCCAGATGGTCAAGCGTGGTCGTGATGATCCTGGCGACGGTGTCATTGTCCGTTGCCGCCACTGACGAGATTCACTGGACCATCATGGGCCCCACGGCGATCACCATGGATTGGCGGGGCGATGGCGCTCTGGTCCGGTACGGCACACGGCCGGGTGTCCGGCCGTTCGCTGCTTACGCTCAAGTGCCCGCGCCGCTTCCCGACGGACCAGGCCCGTTCCGTGAAGCTCGACTCACCGGGCTGAAGCCGGGCACGCGCTACTACTACGTCATCGGCACCGGCCCCGAGCACACATTCGAGACCCCGCCGCCGCGCGGGGCGTCCGGGTTCTGGTTCGCCGATGAAGCCGACGTGGGTTCCTCGCGCGCCTATCCGCAGGTGCTGTCCACCCAGGACTCGATCGCGCTCGACGAAACCCATGTGCCGGGACGTGACCGGCCGGCGTTCGTGCTGGTGTGTGGCGACCTCACGTACGGCGATCAGGGCGGTGCCGCGGAAGTCGACCAGCACTTCAACGACGTCATGTCGTGGTCGCAGGACGCGGCCTACATGCCCGCTTGGGGAAATCACGAGTGGGACCCAGCGGGCTCGGTCAAGCCGGACCAGGTGAACAACTACAAAGGCCGTTTCGACCTTCCGAACGCGCGGCGCTCTCCCGGCACTGGCGTCAGCTGCGTTGAGAAGGACTCCGTGGGCGGGGAGGATTGGTACTGGTTCGACTATGGCAATGTCCGGTTCATCGCCCTCCCCCCGGCATCCGAAGGCGCATGTGGCATGCTCGGCGCGCGCGTGGCGTGGCGTCAGGCGGCGGACTCGCTCATGGCCGCGATCGATGACGATCCCGCGATCCGCTTCGTGATCAGCTACGGACACTTCCCGCCATACAGTTCGGGTGCCGATCATGGTGGCGACGCGGTCCTGGCGGCGGACCTGCAGTCGTTGCGCAGCAAGCATCCCAAGTACGCGCTGCATCTGGCGGCGCACAGCCACCATTACGAGCGATTCGATCCGGCGGCCAGCGCTGGCCTGCTGCACATCGTGAGCGGCGGCGGGGGCAGCACGCTTGGCGGACTGATCGCGCCACTGGCGGCGACGGTCGCGCGCATCGGACACACCCAGCATCTCAAGATCCATGTGACGGCCGACCGCATCGATGGCTACACCGTGTGCGGGCCGGCGCGTCCGGAGGAAACCGACACGTGTGTTTCTGGAACGGTGGTCGACTCGTGGTCGATCGTGTCCAGCATCACGACGGACGTGCCCGCTGAGCGCGTGGCGCCGCCCGTCCGTGCCGGCTGGTACGACGTCCAGGGCCGCCGCGTTGAACCGGGTGCCGCCGGTGCCTACTTCCGCCCCGGCAGGCCGCGCGTCATCGTGCGTTAGCGGCCGCCCCCCATCAGGAGTTGAGCCAGCAGGATCTTGGTGACGGTGGCGATCGGCGACACGCTGGCGTAGCCGAGGCTGGGTGACTCGTCATGCGCGGCATCCGTGGCGAACGCCAGCCCGGCCGGCTGGGTATGCACGCCCGAGACCATACCCATCGCGACACCCGCGGGAGCGCGCAACCAGTGCTTGCTGGTGAGCAGCGCGAGTGCGGCGGTGACCAGTGTCACGGCACTGCCCGCCGCGAGCAACTGCAGCCCGCCGCCCTCGCCGAGCGTGCGCACGAACGGCGTGCCGGCGCTCAAGCCGACGGCGGCCAGGAATAGCGCCAGCCCGAGTTGCCGCAGCGTGAGTCCCGCGCTGTAGGGCACTTGCCACACGATCGGTCCGGTGCGCCCGAGCGCTCCGAGCAACAGTCCCATCACCAGCGGGCCGCCGGCGGGGCCCAGCCGGAACGCCGCTCCCCCCGGCAGTGGCACCTGTACGAGCCCCAGCAACAACCCGAGTGCAGCACCCAGCCCGAATGACACCGCGTCGATCTCGCCCAGTGCGCGGTAGGAATCACCGAAGAAGCGCGATACCTCGGGCATCCGTTCGCGTGACGCCACGACGCGCACGCGGTCACCCAACTCGAGCACCGTTCGGCCGTCGGGCACGAGTTCGACGTCGCCGCGACGGACGCGTGTCACCAGCGCACCGAACCGCGTCAGCGTCTTGAGTTCGGCCAGCGTCCGGCCAGCGATGCCGGAGTCCGAGACGAAGATGCGCCGATAGTCGAGCTCGTTGCGATCAAGATCCACACGCTCTTCCGACACTTCGCCGACGCGTGCGGTGAGCAGGTCCAGTGCCGCGGACATGCCCACCGCGGTCACGAGGTCGCCGTGCTGGAGCGCGGAGTCCGGGTTCAAGAGCGCCCACTGGCCGCCGCGACGGAAGCGGACGAAGCGCGCGCGGATGCCCCACGTCTGCAGCAGGCGCTTGACCGGCGTGGCGATGGCCTCGTCGCGCGTGACCCGCAGGAAGCGGACTTCGAGCTGGCCGGCACGCGTGCTCGCCTCGAGTTCCGTGCGCCAGCGCATGCGCGCCGCGGCCAGCGCGAGCACCATCCCCAGCGCTCCCATCGGGTAGGCGATCGAGTAGCCCACCACTGGACCATTCGCGCCCGCGGGCATGCGTTCAAGTACGGCGGCGAGCGCGGGCGTGTTCGTGAGTGCTCCGCAGAAAAGCCCGGCGGCGATGCCGGGAGCAAGCCCGAGCACGCGGCCCGCCGCGCCCGCCACGCCTGCGCCCAGCACGAGCAACGCGATCGTCCAGGCGCTGTCGCGCAGGCCGCGCCGGCGAAACGATGCCACGAACCCGGGGCCGCTCGAGATACCGATCGAATAGACGAAGATGACGAGGCCGAAGCTGCGCACGAACTCCGGCAACTGGAGCCTCGGGTCGAGCGCCCCTGCCGCGAGCCCCGCGAACAGCA
This sequence comes from bacterium, assembly GCA_031360075.1. Classification (GTDB taxonomy): domain Bacteria; phylum Eisenbacteria; class RBG-16-71-46; order RBG-16-71-46; family RBG-16-71-46; genus JAIOPA01. The sequence goes on from JANMAX010000081.1 coordinate 29,993, forward strand.
CCGCGGCGATGCCCAACTGGATGCCCGCCACCTTCACACGGCCCGCAGCGTAACCGACGGCCAAAACCACGAACAGAAGCAGCAGGGGCTGGCGCGCGAGGAGTCCGATCATGGCAGGTAAGATAGGCGATGCACGAAGTGCGCGCAGATGCGGTTCGGCGCGCTACTCCTTCAGGCGTTCGCGCATGAACGCCACGACTTCCCGTTCAGACATCTTGTCGGCCGCTTCCACGCCGAGGATGCGCGCGCCATGACCCGCGTGCTCGAGCCGCGCCTTGAGTTCGGTCTTCGCCTCGCCCGGGCCCACGATGAGGATCTTCTCGGCATCGTGGAGGCAGTCGATGACCTCGGCGTAGTACTTGTGCAACTGGCCCTCGTAGTGCCGGTCACGCGTGTCCTCGGCCGCGCCGGGATGCGTGTCGGTCGCCTGATCCGCCGTGACGCTCGCCGGTTGAGTGACGTGCCGCTCGGCGTCGGAGTGGATGGTCAGTGTGTTGTGGTGCTTGGGTTCGATGTTGACGATGACCGCCTGTCGGTGATCGATCCAGAGGCCTGCTTGATGGGTCATGTCGTGCTCCTCAGGGTTGGCTTCCAGCGCTGCAGCAGGGACCGTGTACTGGCCATCCCGTGAGCGGATGGAGCGTGCGGACGTACCGGCACATCAGGCGGCTCGCTTCTGACGCAACGCATCGAGGCTCCATGGCCCGCCGCCCGCTGCGGAGAAGAACAGGAACAGGAAGCAGAACAGCGCCGCATCGGTGCCGCCATTCATCACTGGCCACAACGCCTTGCCCGCGTGGAACTGCCAGTAGGCCACGGCCATCTCGCCCGACAGTAGGAATGCCACCGGGCGCGTGCCAAGCCCCAGCATGAGCAGGATGCCGCCGTAGAACTCGAGCATGCCGCCGATGCCGATCTGTGACAGGAGCGCCACCTTGCCCCCATCGGGCATGCCCATCGGGTAACCGAACAGGATGACGCTGCCGGACGACATGAACAGGAAGCCCGCGACGATGCGCAGCAGCGACTGCGTGACCGGGCCCCAGGACTTCCATCTCGCCGCGATGCTCGGACCGCTCACTTGTGCCTCCTACACAGAATGGTGTGCAGCAATCCGATGCTCCGTACGTGCCAATCGGGTCAGACCGTTGGCTGCGCGTGGATCGTCGGCCGACCTTGCTTCTCCCTGCCATCATGCAGCCCCGCGCCGGGAACGGCCAGCCCGGGCTGGCCACACCAACGGTAACCCGGCCGAACGCAGGGGCTTTCGAGGTGGGTGAAGCGGAGCCGTGGTAGGGCCCCCCCCACCCCGCGCGGGGCCGCCCCCACCGTCGGACGGGCCGGGAGCATGACAGGACGCCGTGCCCCGATGCGGGACACGGCGCCTTGCAGCGAGGGGCCATCAGCGCTGCTGACCAAGCTGCTGGCAGGCGCTAAATCTGCCAAGCGTACGAGACCTTGGCGAACGCCTGCCGGCCACTACCCTCCATCCGGGCGGTGGAGTTGGCATACGTGTTCTGGTCGCCGTAGCCCGCGTACAGCACGGTCTGGAAGTTGATCTTGTAAGCGAACAGGCCGGACAAGCTCAGGTCCGCGCTCTTGCGACCCACCGCGAACGTGTACAGTGCCGGTTCGCGCTGGGTCTGCACGTACTGGGCGATGACGCGGACGAACATGCGAGAGTTGAACATGTACGTGCCGCGGAGGCGCTCGAGCTGGGCGGTGAACAACCGCCCCGAACCGGCGGCGCCGCCATCGACGTCGAGCCAGCGCAGAGCGGTCGTCAGGGAGAGCGCGGTGTGCACGTCGGGCCGCAACGTGCCACTGAACGAGATGTTCGTCCCCGATCCGCGGCGGGCGTTGTCGAAGTCGATCTCGTCGCCCGACGCGACCGAGAACGACAGGTTGTTGAGCGCACGCGTCGGGCTGGCATCGATCTGGATGCGCGGCCGGAAACGTTGGAGCAGCTGGCCGCCGACGCGGAACTCGTCGCGATTGAGTTCGAGTCGCATGAAACTGGCGAAGCGGCCATCCGCACCCACGCCCACCTGGACGTGACGCGTCAGCGGCGTGCCGTCCTGTTCTTCGTCGAGGTAGCTCTCGGCGAACAGGCGGACGCGGCTGTAGAAGCGCTTCTGGGGCCTCACCGTGTATCCCAACTGCCCGTAGTACTCGCGGTAGCCCACTTGTGGGATGAAGCCGTTGTCGGCGCGGAACTCGGGGCCCAGGTCCTGAGCCTGCACGTACCAGTCCAGTCTGGGCGTGCCGTGCTGCCAGCTGAGCATCAGCGCCCGGTCGGACAGCGTGCGGCCATCCCACTCCGGCGCGAGGTTGGAGCGAAGCGGCGTGACACTGTGGCTCCACAGCGCCTGGCCCGTGAACGTATCGGCGGGCCGCGGGCGCCATTGGAAGTCAGGTCCAGCCAGCCGGTTGTGCCCGCCACCCACGATCTCACGCGAGGTCGCCAGCGCGCTCACGAACGACGGTCCGTAGTCGTGACGCACGCGGATCACCCCGGCATCGGAACGGAAGTCCTGAAGAGCGAACTCGTTGCCCTCCGAACCCGGGATGATGACGACGCCATCGCCGCGGTCGCGCGCCCACAGTGTGGTGAACGCGGTCTGGCCGATGCGCCCCGTGGCCCGCACGCCGAACTCCGGGGCGTTCACGGTGCGCGTGTACACCGCCTGCAGGGGTGTCGAGAACAGGTCGGCGCCCTCGAGGAAGAAGTTGCGCTTCTCGGGGACGAACAACGCGAAGCGTTCGTTGGCGACGATCTGGCCGGCATCAGCTTCGACCTGCGAGAAGTCCGGCTTCACCGTGCCGTCGATGGCGAAACCCGTGAATGGGCTCCACTTGAGGTCGAGCCCGGCCTTCGACTCGACGTCGCCGGACTTGAGCGGCGAGCCGAGCGCGCGCTCGGGGAACGCGGTCTGCTGGCTGGTCGCGAACGGCGCGACCACCAGGTGCGAACCGTGCGGCAGGTCCGCGAGCCCGGTCATCTTGCTGGAGTTGCACACCATGCAGTTCACGTCGCGTGGCAGCTTGCTCGAGAAGAATTGGTAGTGCCGCTCACGCGGGTAGTTGCGGTACAGCAGGATGCCCCACGTCGGGGCTGGCGTGTTCGCATAGCGAAGCGAGGAGAACGGCACTCGGATCTCGAGCGTGTAACCGGACGTCGTGATCCTACCCGCCGTATCCCAGTACCAGTCCGGCGAGTTGTCCTCCCCCGTCACGTCGCTCGAGATGGCGTCGTACTGAAGACCATTCGCGTTGGCCAGGAACATCTGCGCGGTCTTCCCGTCATTCCGACTGTCGACGATGATCCCGCCGTAATCCGTCGTGCCGGAGAGTGCATCGTGATCGCCGAGCGGCGCACGAATCAGCCGCGGGTTCGGATCGTCGAAACGGAATGCCGCGTAGAGGTACTTGTCGTCATAGGCCAGGTACCCGATGCTCTTGACGGGCGGATCGACGCTGTCGCCGACCTTGGTCTCGTACCAGGTCGTCACCCCTTCGATCCCCTGCCAGCCCGCGTCGGACAGGTCCCCATCGACGACGATGGGGCTGGTGACCTTCTGGATGGACATGGGTGGTCCGGGCTGCGGGGCCGCCGCGTGCGCCACGGACAC
>JANMAX010000101.1:0-9478 GCA_031360075.1 bacterium
CGGCTGGACTACGACGCCTGGGGCGGGCTCGTGCTGGACACGGCACCGACGTTCCAGAGCCTGGGCTACGTGTGCGGCATCCAGGACCGCGACACCCAGCTGGTGCGGTTCGGCGCGCGCGACTACGACCCGGGCGTGGGGAGATGGACTTGCAAGGATGCGAGCGGCGAAAGCGGCGGCAACAACTTCTACGTATATGCCTTGAACCAGCCCAGTGGCCTCGTGGATCGAGAAGGGACAACTCCCTCTGCACCGCACTCGGGCGGCGCCAAGAACGCAGGCGGATGGGACGAATTCATCGCGAACATCCCTTCTCCGCCGAGCGAAGTGGTTGACGCGATTTCGGGGTTCGGAGATGGGGCATCCTTGGGCATGTCGGCAGCGATACGCGACCTGACGCCGGGTCGGTCCGTGGTGAACACCTGTTCTGATGAATACCTGAGGGGGGTCATCGTCGGGGTAGCCGTGACGATCGCCATGTACAAGCGCGGACCCGAGTTGAGGATCGGCAAGAACTTCCGTCTGGCCCCGTGGGGCAACCGCACAGGACATCCGGAAGGGGAGCTTCCGCACTACCATCGAAGAACCCCAAACCCAAGAGGCGGTCCGCCGGAGCCGGGCCAAGGGCTGCGTAACCACCGTCCTTGGCAAGGGGGATGGTGAAACATGAAAGCGCCGCTGGTGTGTGCAGAAGGCTGGGACATCGGGGTCTTCGATTCGCCACGGGATCTTGAGCGCGCGGTCGAGGCTGTAGACGTCAAGGAAGGGATCTATGAGTGCTTCGATTCCGAGGGCGTTGTGCTCCGACTAAGCGTTTCTCGCGGAGACCGAGTCAGCGTTGAGGAGGCCCTGCCCCGATGCGTGGAGGCGGAGAGGCTCGTGAATCGGTTGCGCGAGTCCCTGACCATGGGGCGCAGTCCGGTGGAGACGGAAGGCCTCGACCTTGCTGGACTTATTGAGGCAGTACGCAGGCGCAAGTGACCGAAATGGGTGGGTGTCAGCCCCGGAGGATGAGATCTCTATGTCAGACTCAGGTGACGCCGACGGGCCTGGCGCCACTGGACATCCACCGCCGCGCGGCCGACGGGCTGATCGACAGCACGCACGCGGGCCCTGCGGGCGGCGGTGTCCACGAGAGCCGCGACTACAACGCGTTCGGCGAGCTCGCGAACCTGCGCTACCGCATCGGCAGCACGATCCTGCTGCAGCAGTCGCTGGGCCGCGACGCACTCGGTCGGGTGACCGACATCACGGAGACGGCGGCCGGGGCGTCGGGCCCGGAGAACTGTCCAGCGACACCCAGTGTTGCGCGATAAGGCGACGGCATCAGCCCGGTGGCGGAACTGGATGGCGGCGGGAACGTGGTGAGCCGGTTCGTCTACGCGACGCTCGACTACTCGCCGGACCTGCTGATGCATGCGGACACCGTCTACGGGTGGTGACGGACCAGTTGGGCAGCGTGCGGGCGATCGTGCGCACCAGCGACGGGGCGGTGGTGCAGCTAAGGTGGCTCTTCCGGGTCTGGCGTGGCTGAAGTTACTGGGGTAGCCGACACGACGGCCTGATAGATTCGGTGCGAGCCCCGGACTTGCCTCCCTCATTGAGGAGGCCAGTGGTCCGAAGCAACCGAAACGAGTTCATTGAGCCCGCTCAGCCCGCCAGCACCCGCGCCACTTCCGACTTGAACCTCGCCGGCGTCACGCGCGCCAGCTTCACGTGGTTCACGCCGACATGCCGGGCCAAAGAGTGCAGGGCCTCGGCGAGGCCCGCGAACGCGGCATCGCGGTCGAGTTCGCCCCAGCCCACGCCGGGCGCCGGTTCGCCGGAGGCGAACCAACGCTCAAGATGCACGTGCTTGGCCTCGAGCACGCCGTGCTCGCGGTGGGTCTTCAAGTCCACACGCCCGATCAAGTGGCCATCGTGCAGCAGCGGCAGGCTGTAGTAGCCGTGCTCGCGCTTGTGGCCGGGGACGTAGATCTCGATGCGGTAGAAGTACCCCCACAACAGGTGCGTGCGCTCGCGGTGCCACAGGAACGAATCGAACGGCGCCAGCAGCGTGGTGCCCTTGGATGGGCCGCGCTTGCGGTGGGCGGTCTCGAGCGCCGCGACGTCCTCGGCGCGCGCGTACCAGGGCGTGAGTTCGCCCTCGAGGCGCACTTCACGTACGGCGCCCTCATCGACGAGTGCGCGCAACATGGCGGTCTGCGCGGGTGCCGACCACCCTGGCCAGGTCCAGTACCGGGTCAGGTCGACACGGCTGGCCGCACCCATCGCGCCAAGCGAACGCAGCAACCGTTCGCGCATCGCCTGCTCGTAAGTCATCGCGGGTGTGGTCGCGAACGCCGGCAGCACGCGATCCATGAGCGCGAAGCGCTTGTGGAAGTGCTCGCGTGAGTGGATCCCGATGACACCCGCCTTCCACAGGTAGTCCAGCGCGTGCGTCGCCGGTTTCCAGCTCCACCAGCCGGCGCTCTTGCCCATGTGGCTCGGGCGTTCGAAGTCGGCATTGCCCAGGGGCCCGCGTTCGGCGATCGCCCCCGACACGGCCGCGATGATGTCGCGGTTTTTCTTACGCCAGCCGGGGTAGCGCGCGTCGAAGCGCCGCGGCGCGTCTTGCATGATGGCTCGGTGCAGCGGCAGGTCGCGCGTGGCCACGAAGCACGCGACATGCGTGAGGTACTCGAACAGCACGCGGCGCTTGTAGGTGAGCCGTTCGAGCTTGTCGCGGTCGTACTCACCGAACCGGCTCCAGAGCGTGATGTGATGCGCGTGGTCGATGACGTTGACCGAGTCGACCTGCAGGCCGCACGTCCGCGACACGAAGTCGCCGAGCGTGCGCTCGGTGAGCCGGCGGCCGCGCGGCCGGTCGAGCCACTGGCGCTCCAGGAAAAGCGCCGCGGCGGCACGGCGAGAGACGTACGGCAAAGCCGGGGGTGAGATCGTTGTCCCTCGCCTCGCGACCGCGGCTGAGCTTGCAGCGCCGCCGCGCTTCGCGCCTGTCACCGGTGGCTTGCCGTGCTTCACGCCCGCGGCTTCGCCGGACTGGGGTAGGCCTCGGCCAGTAGTTCCACCAGATGCACGAAGCGCGGCGCCATGCCGCGTTCGGTCGCACCGCGCTGCATGTGCAGCAGGCAGCCTGGGTTGGACGCCACGACCACTTCGGGCGTCACGCTCGCGACGGCTTCCAGCTTGCCGTCCAGTTGCGCGTTCGCCATGTCGGGATGCGTCAGGTTGTACACACCGGCGCTGCCGCAGCACCAGTCGGCGTTGGGTAGCGCCACATACTCGACGCCCGGTAGCGAGCGAATCAGCCGGCGCGGTGCCTCGCGCACACGTTGCGCGTGGGCCAGGTGGCAAGCATCGTGGTACGTGACGCGCAACGGCATCGCGGAGTCCGCCGCCGAATGCAACGGCGCCAGCGGCACCGGCAGGTTGTAATGCGCCAACACCTCGGCCACGTCGCGTGTGCGATCGGACAGTCGCGCCGCCGCTTCGGCCGCGGGCGTGTCATGCAGCAGGTGGCCCGTCTCGCGCAGGGCCGCCCCGCAGCCGGCCGAGTTGGACACCACGAAGTCGTATTCCGAGGCGAACGCGCGCGCGTTCTCGGTACCCAATGCCTTCGCCGTCCGCCGCAGTCCCGCGTGTGCCTGCAGCGCCCCACAACAGGTTTGCGCGCGCGGCACCGTCACGCGCACGCCGGCGAGCACCAGGAGCCGCACGCTCTCGTGATTGGTCTCGGGGAACATGGCGGGCATGACACACGAGGTGTGGAACGCCACGTGGCCCTTCGCCGTGCCGGCCGGATGGAACACCAGCGCGTCGTCGCGGCGCTCCATGCGCGCGCCTTCCGGCAGCCGGGCTGCCACGCTCTCGAGCGCGCGCACGCGCCGCGGCTTCAACCGGGGCGTCATGGCCAGGCCCTGCTTGGCGAAGCGTGGCATGAGCGCCTGTGCGAGTGGCGTGGCGAGCAGGCCCGCCATGGGCTGCTTCTGCCCGATACTCAGCAGGTCGGCAGCCAGTTCGACGCGCGCGGCGTGCGGGAGCACGCTCTGCAGCACCCAGTGGCCGAGCAGTCGCAGCGCCGAGACGCGCCGCCAGCGCCGCGCGAGCTGGCCGCGCGTGGCTTCGAGCAAGCGCGAGTAGGGCACGCCCGCGGGGCAGACGGTCTCGCACGCGCGACAGTCGAGGCAGCGGTCCAGGTGGCTCACGAGCGGGTCGCTCGGCGAGATACGCCCTTCGGCCAATCCCCTCATGAGGTAGAGCCGGCCGCGCGGTGAGTCCGGCTCGACCTTCAACGTCCGGTAGGTCGGGCACGCGGTGAGGCACAGCCCGCAGTGGATGCAGGTGTTGAGGTCAGGCGTCTGCGGCGCGTCCTCACCGTCGAACCAGGACGGCAGGCTCGCGGGGGTGGCTGGCGGGTGGGGCTCGGGCTCGAGGGCGCTCACGGCAGCGGAGCATAGAGCATCTGCTTCAAGCTCGCGCCGTCCGGACCGAGACCCCCGGTGCACACCAATCGTTCCATGATGCTCGCACCCCGGCTGGACGCTCCGCGTGTGGCCGGTCGGTTTTCTCAGCCTTGATCCTCGACGTGGAAGCGGTGCAGGATGCGGTGCAGCACGGGCGAAAGCATGACGCCGACCGCGGCCAGAAGCAGCACGCCGGACAGGATGGCGTAGGCCGCCGCGAACAGCTTGGCGGTGGCGTCCGGGAGCGTGTCCACCGGACCCATGCCGCCCATGATCATCGAGGCGTTGTAGATGGCATCCACCCACGCCATGTGCCCCAGGTTGCGGTAGCCGAGCACGCCCACCGCGAGCCAGAGCACCAGCGTGCCGAATGTCGCGGCCGTGACGCGGATGATGCGGCGGTTGAACTCGGCCGGGCTCGCGACCGGCTCGTGCTTGCGCTCGAAGCCGAGCAGACCGCTGGGCCCGCGCTGGCGCTGGCTCATGGCACCAACACCAGTTTGCCGAACTGCTCGCGCGCCTCGATGCGCTCGTGCGCGCGGCGGGCGTCGGCGAGCGGCAGGACGGTATCGATGACCGGTTGCAATGCGCCGCTCACGATATGAACCAAGGCGTCCTCCAGGTCGGAGCGCCGCCCCATCCACGAGCCGAGCAATGACAGGTGCTTGCCGAACAGCGCGTTGATCTCGAGCGTGACTCTCGAGCTGGTCGTCGCACCGCACGTCACGAGCCGGCCGTCCTTCGCGAGCGCGGCGACGCCGGCTTCGAACACGCGGCCGCCCACGTGCTCCACCACGACGTCGACGCCCTTCTTGTTCGTGAGTGCGCGCGCACGCGCGGCGATGTCCTCGGTCGCATGATCGATGACGTCGTGCGCGCCCAGTTCGCGCGCCTTCGTCAGCTTGGCGGGAGTGCCCGCGGTGGCGATGACGCGCGCGCCGTGCAGGCGCGCGATCTGGATCGCGGCGCTGCCGACACCGCTGCCGGCGCCGATCACGAGCACGTCGTCGCCGGCCCTCACACGCGCGCGCGTCACCAGCATGTGCCACGCGGTCAGGAACACCAGCGGCACCGCGGCCGCCTGCTCCCACGCCAGGCGCTCGGGGTAGGGGAGGCAGTTCACGGCCGGCACGCTCACGTACTCGGCATAGCCGCCGTTGCGCCGCCGGCCGATGACATCGTACGAGCGGCACAGGTGATCGTCGCCGCCGGCACACGCGCTGCACATGCCGCAGGACAGCGTCGGGTTCACGAGCGCCTTCTGGCCCACGCTCAGGTGGGTCACGCCGGCGCCCACGGCCGCGATCTCGCCCACGATGTCGTTGCCGAGGATGTGCGGCATGTCGGGTTCGAGCCCGGGCAGTCCCTGGCGCACCCACAGGTCCAGGTGGTTGACCGCGCAGGCGCGCACGCGCACGAGTACCTCGCCCGGGCCGGCTGAGGGTTCGGGCCGCTCGCCGAACGTGAGCACCTCGGGCCCGCCGAAGCGTTCGAAGTACACGGCTTTCATGTCCCGCCTCTGCCGCACGTGAGCCCGCGCAGGGACACCTCGCCCATCGTGAAGCAGCGCAGGTCGGGCATGCGGAGATCGAGTCGTCTCATGGCTCGCGCACTCTATCGCATGCACACGAGCGGCGCCCGTCCTGCGGCGGCCAAGCGCTGCCCGCGGGCGTCCACCTCGTGCACGCACGCGACACCGCGGGCGGGCATGTCGTCCAGCGCGTGGTGCTGCTCCTTTGATCGTGGACAGCTGGCGCGGGTCCTGCTCGGCTCCCGCACGAATGCGATCCCATGACGCAGGCTGGCGTTGAGCGACAGCACCACAAATGACTGTGGCATGGGTGACGCACGGGGTTAGACTGCGCGTCGCCGCACCGACTCGAGCCACGACTCCCTCTTCCCCCGAAGGATGTCATGACGCCTTCCCATGACCTTCGGTCCCCGCCGGCCCCCGCCGCACGCCCACGTCCACACGCACCGTCAGCCGAGTCGCCGCGGGTCGCGGCGCCCGCCAACTTCCGGCAGCGCGTGCGAATCCGTGCCCACCGGGTCCACGCGGCTGACACCGCCGGCGGCCAGGCCGATGTCTTTCCGGTGTTCGTCCGATAGACCGCGTCGCGCGCATCGCCATCCGCGTCGCCCTGGCGGCCGCCATCCTCGGCTTCGCGCCGGGGCTGTTCGAACCATTCATGCCGTTCAAGGCCATGGTGCTGCGAGTGGCGGGCTTCGGCCTGCTGGCGTGGGTCGTCGCCGAGGCATGGGGCGGCCGTGTGCGCCGGCCGGATGCGCTCACTTGGAGCGTGCTGGCGTGGGTTGCCGCCGGCCTGCTGGCGACGCTCACCGCGCGCTCCCCGCACCTGGCACTGATGGGCGAGGTGAGCCAGCGCGAGGGCCTGCTCACCGTGGTGGCACTGGCCGGATTGCACCTGGCGGCCGCGCACGCACACCGGCATGGCCGTGACGTGCGCGACACCTTGCGCGTGGTGCTGATCGCGGGTGTGGCGGCCGCGGTGTACGCGCAGTTGCAACTCGCCGGACTCGACCCGGTGCGCTGGAGCGGGATCCATACCTATGTCGTCGACGGTGCGATCGCACTGCGACCGTCGGGGCCGCTCGGCAGTCCGGTGCTGCTGGGCGTGGTGCTCGCTGCCATCCTGCCGCTGGTGCTGGCGCGACTCGCCGAGTCCCGGAGTGACGCGGCTTGGCTCGTGCCCGCAGCCGCCTTGCTGGCCGCGACGCTCGTGATGACGCTGTCGCGCGGCGCCTGGCTCGCGGGTGCCTTCGGCGCCATGGTCGCCGTGGCGGGGGCGCTGGCGGCCGGAGCGCCTCCGCGGCGCTTGGCATGGACGCTGGCGGCGAGTTTGTCGCCCGCGTTGTTGTTCGGCGTCGGCCGGGCGTGGGCGCCACTTGTCGCCCGCCTCACCGAGGGACTCGGCACCGGCTCGGGTGCCGCGCGCGCGGAGATCGCACGTGGCGCGCTGCAGTTGTGGAGCGAACGGCCATGGTTCGGGGTCGGGCTCGACGGTTTCGGGCTGGCGTTCCCGCGCGTGCAGGAACCGGCGCTGTGGCGCGGTGAATGGATCGGACTGCCGGTGCACGCGCACTCCGTGATCCTGCAAGTGCTCGCGACGACCGGCGTCGTCGGCGCACTGGCCGGGACGGCATGGATCGTGACGGCCGCGCTCGCGCTGCTCGTGGCGTGGCGACAGCACGCTGATGAGCGGCCCTGGATCGCCGGGCTCGCGGGAGTGTTCGTCGCACTGGTCGTGGCGGGCAGCTTCAACGTCGTGGGGCTTGCCGGTGCGGCGCTGTTCGCGGTGTGCTCGGCCCTGCCGGGATGCTTGCGCGAACAGCCCGAACCCTCCCGCGCCCGCGCGCGGCCGTTCAGCCCCATGGCGCCTGCGCTCGCCGCGGTGATCATCACGATTCCCGAGTTCGTCACGGGGACACGCGAACTGGCGGCCCTCGCGCATGCGCGGCCCGCACGCGACGAGTTGTCGCGAGCCGGATTCACACCGAGTGAGTGGGTCGCGGTCACCTCGGCACGTGCCGCCGCATTGCAGCGCGCCACGGCCGTGTGGCCGCACGACGATGTGCTGTGGCGGCTGGCATGCGAGACCGCACTCGGCGTGGCCCCGAGACCCGAGGGCGATGGCGACCGCGCCACGGTGTCCGCCGAACGCGCCGCACGGCGCGCGGTGGCGATCGCGCCGTTGCGCGCGGCGAGCCACGTCTGCCTGGCCGATGCGCTCGCGGCCCGCGCGCTACGTGCCGGCTCTGCTGCCCTCGCCGAATCAGCCGGTGTCGCCTACAGGCGCGCGGAGGAACTGGCGCCAGCGGACGGCTGGGTGCTGGTGGCGCATGCGCGATTCGAACTGGCGCATCGTGATGGCGTCCGCGCACTGGACGTCGCACAACGCCTGATCGGGATCTATCCCGAGGCCGCGGCCGGCCACACGCTGGCGGGTGCGGCACTCATGTTGCTGCGCAGGCCAGCCGAGGCGGTGGCTGCACTCGAGCGTGCGCGGGGCGCGCGCTGGGAGGATGACGCGGCTTCGCAGCGTGCCGCGGTCGACCGATTGCTGAAAACTGCCAGTACCGCGCATGCGCGTGAGCGTAGCGCCACCGCGCGCCTGCGTCGGCGTGGCACCGGCCGCTAACGCGACCGGTTGGTGAACCGGATCCGTCCGCGACGGGCACCCCGCCGCGAGTGCCGGCTGCCCATGAATCGATCGCGGCAGCCCGACCAGCTCGGGCGGGGCGGCCGGTGGGACCGCGCCGGTAGCATGCCTCACCGCGCTGGTGCGCGGCCCGCGCGCTGACCTACCCTGTACGCGTAGTTTTCCGTCGCCACCTGCCGCTGGAAGCGGTCCCGCCGTGCAACGTGCGCAGGCGGACCAGCGTAACATCGGCTGCGTTCCAGGTTGTGCTTGGGCTGCGTCCCGATCACCTGCGGCACCCCCGGCCCGCGCGTCGTCACGACGCGCTCCGGCACGTCGCTCACCGGAGGTTCTCGCGAATGTCCCGCAAGATGCTGATGCTGCTCGCTCTCGGCCTGTTGCTCGCGCCCGTGGTCCAGGCCCAGACCGTCGATGAGGTGTTGGCCAAGCACTTCGAGGCGCTCGGTGGTCTCGAGAAGATCAAATCGCTCAACACCATGCGTGTCACCGGCACGATGGGCATCGGGCCCGGCATGGAGGCGCCGTTCACGATGGAGCGCAAGCGTCCGGGCAAGTCGCGCATGGAGTTCTCGATCCAGGGCATGACGGGCATCCAGGCGTTCGACGGTGAGAAGACCTGGTCCGTCATGCCGTTCATGGGCAAGAAGGATCCCGAGGTCGGCTCTGACGAGGACAACAAGAACGCCCAGGACGACGCCGACTTCGACGGCTCTCTCATCGTCTGGAAGTGCTAGGGGCTCACGTTCGTGTTGGCCGTTAAGGAGTCCGTCGAAGGCGCCTACACGTGGAAGCTCAAGATCACGAAGTAGAACGGCAAGGTCGAGTACCAGT
>JANMAX010000135.1:0-9907 GCA_031360075.1 bacterium
GCGGCGCACCCGCGCCGCGGGGCCGAGGTGTTTCCGACAGGCCTGCGCTGGCGGGGCTCCGAGATCCGGTGCCGCGGCCAGACCGTGGCACCGATGGACCACGGGCCGTGCGCATCGCGCACGGCCCGTGGTAGTCCGCCCGTCGGTATCAGCTCCGCGCTCAGCGGAAGCGTGCCTTGACCTGTCCCCACGACGCCCGCTTCGCCGGCGTCGGCTGGAAGCCGAAGATCTTCATCTCGAAGTTGTAGGTGTCGCTGACCCAGATCCGGCCGTCGGAATGGGCCAGCACACACCACGGGTTGTAGAAGTTGTTGGGACCGGAGCCGTACGTCCCCCACTCGGTCAGCGGAGCGCCGTCGTGCGTCAACTTCTGGACGCGGTTGTTGAGTTGGTCGCAGACGTACAGGTTGCCGACCGCGTCGAAGTTCATGCCGACGGGGTTGTGGAACTGCCCGGGGAGCGAACCGAAGCTGCCGAACTGCGACTGAAACGCACCTGTCGCGCTGAAGACCTCGATGCGATGGTTCAGCTGATCGCCGACGTACACGCGGCCCGCTTGGTCGACGACCATGCCCCACGGGTGATCGAACTGGCCCGGACCTGCACCCGAGCCGCCGAAGCTGCCGAGGAAGTTGCCGTTCGTGTCGAACATGCTGACCCGGTCATTGCCGAGCTCGGTGACATAGAGCCGCGTGCCATCGGGCGAGATCGCCATGTTCGTCGGGTAGGTGAGCTCGCCGGGACCCGAGCCCAGGCTGCCGAACGTCATGAGTGGCGCCTGCGCGAAGGAATATTTGACGATGCGGTGATTGAACTGGTCGGCCACGTACAGATTGCCGGCGAGGTCGAATACCAGTCCCGCCGGGACACGGAGGGTACCGGCGGCCGGTCCGGCAGCACTGAACTGGCCGAGCGTGGCCCCGCTGGCCGACAGGATCACGATGCGGTTGTTATAGCTGTCGGCCACGAACACACGGCCGTCGGGTGATTCCACGATCTGGCTGGCCTGATTGAAACGTTCCGGCAGGATCTGCAACAGGCTGGGGGGCGTGTCCGCCCACGCTGCGGCGGCGGCGATCGTGAGGCTGACCGTGACCCACAACTGGCGGACCAATAGAGAGTGGCGACCCATGACAATGACCCTCCCCGATCGGCGTGAATACAGGAGCCCCGACCGCAATCCAGCTTCACGCAATCTCGCGATCGGAGTCAAGAACCAAGTCGGCTCCTGTCAGACGAAGTCGGCATCCCCGTAGGTCAGGGTCCAGGCATCGGGCTGGCTCATGGTGCGCTCGAGTGCTTCCGCGCCCTCGAGGGCGCGGACGACCAGTACGTTATGGAACACAGGGCTCAGCGAGAAGCCGGCGAGGATGCTGGCGAACCACCCTGCGTCATGCCCGAGGAAGCTCACCGAGCGCGCGCGGGCGCGGAATTGGGCGCGGCACAGTTCGGCCACCAGTCGCCGCCCGGCTCGAACATCGCGGCCGGCGACCAGCAACTCACACACCACCGCGACGCCATCCCGGTGGTAGATCACCGCGAGCGCAACCAAGCGGCCGGCCTGCGTGAGGCAGGCATACTCGAAGTCGTAGTCCGGATCCTGGTCGTAACGCCAGCGCAGGTACGCGCTGTCCTTCCAGAACGAGAAGCGTTGCTGAGTGCGGCAGTCGTCCCACAACTCGTCGCAGCCCGGCGGCACGCTGGTGTGCACCTGGAACTGCGTCGCACCTTTGTCGGCCTCCGGCCGCCGTGCCAACTCGCGTTCGAGCTGCCACTTGGTGAACGCGCGGAATCCCGCGTTCGCCACGCGCGCGAGGACCGGCAGCTTGAGCAGGGCGCGCAGCGGACGCTCGAGGTCCAGCCGGCGCGTGTACGTGTGCATCTCGGCCGCCAGTTTCCAGTCGAGCGTGCGCGTGAATCCCGGGTACGACATGGCGGTCGGGTTCGGGAACGCCACCAACGCGCGGCCACCGGCCGCCCGCAGCAGTTCGTACGTGTGCCGCGCCATGCTCTCGAACATGCCCTGCTTCCGGCATTCGGGGCTGACGATCAGGTCGACGCCCTGGAACGACAGTTCGGGCTGCCCGTCCACGGCGAGCTGGAACGGGATGCACAGGTAGGCGCCGACCAGCTTGCCGTCCGAGTTCCGGCGCGCCAGTGACGCGAACGGGCCGCCGTACGGGTTGGCGAGGAACCGCCAGTTCCAGGTCGCCATGGTGCGTTGCTGGCCGAAGCCGGCATTGAACAGCTCGAGTATCTCGTGCTCGTCGCCGGGACGATACGGCACCAGCGACCACGTCCGCTCCACCGCCGGTCGCTCACTCATGCCGGCGGGCTCACGGACGACATCAGGGCCGCGTGTTCGCTGGCGGGTGCCATGAAGAACGTCTCGACGAAACCCGGGCGCCCGAGCAGCCGGCACGATTGGTAGTAGGCGCGCTTCTCGCACAAGTGCGACAGGTCGTCGATCTTCATGGCCGTGAGGTAAAGCTCGATCAGGCGTTCCACGGTGCGCTCCTGCGCGCTGATATCGCAATACGCGTTGCCCGGCACGAGGCTCCAGATCTCGGAGTAGCACATCTGGCAGCGGCTGGCATCGAACGGGGCGGCCGCCAGCGCTGCTTCGAGGATGCGGTTGAGCGTGAAGTGATCGGGGTGGATATCGGTGACGAACGGCGTGAAGATCAGGTCCGGCTGCAGCTCGAGCAACACCTGCTTCATGAGTTCCACCGCCTCGGGAAGCACCCGGAACGCGCGGTTGTCCTGCTTCCAGAAGTGCAGTTTCGTCACTCCCAGCGCAGCTCCGACCACGCGGGCCTCTTCCAGGCGGAGGGTCGTGCGCACGTTCTCGGGAGCGTCGTACAACGCCGCACCCGCCGAGCCGTCGGTCGCATGGATCACGCTTACCTTGGCGCCGTGCTCGATCAACCGCAGCAGCGTACCCGCGCTACCCACCAGCTCGTCGTCCGCGTGCGGTGCCAGCACCAGCACTCTCGCCCCGGCGTGGCGCGCCAGGTCGAACGGCTCGCAGCGCGCGCTCACGCGCTCCGGGTGCGCAAGCATCCAGCGCGCGCGGATGTCCACGAAGCGCCGCTGGTCGGTTTCGTAGTCGCGCACGAACGCCGCGGGCTCGGGGGGCTCGCCGCTGGCGATCCGCTCGCTCAGGTCGGGAAGGCGGCGCGCCACGATGACATGGTGCGAATCCCACACGCTCGCGACCGGGCGGCCTGCGCGTTCGACTTCGTAATAGAGGGAAGCGAGCACGGGCTCGAGCATGGCGCGCGTGTAGCGCCGTCCCGCGAACTGGCGCGGCGTCTTGCTGCCGCTCAGCCGGCGCACCACCCGCGACAGCACGCGCGACGCCACGAACATCAGTGCGGCTGGCGCCAGCGACACCAGACTCGGCACGACCAGCACCAGCAGACCACCCACCCTGAGCACGCGATGCCACTGCTGGAGCGCCCAGCGGTCCCATTCGAGCTGCTCCAGCACGCCGGTCACGACGATGGCATCGAACGCCCCATCGGCATCGGGCAACGGCGCGAGCGCGGCCCGGCGCTCGAGCCTCCAATCGCACCCGGCCGGCGTGGCCGCAGGCTCACCCGAACCCAGCACGAGCACGCGCGCCCCCGCCGCCAGCCCGGCTCGGGCCAGGCACGCGAACGCCCGGGTTTCGGATGGGCTCCCACGGTGGGACATGGCGGCGCGCCACCTCACGAGATACAGAGTGTGCTGACGGAGTCGCGGCGGGATGACATCGAGCGCTACAAAAAGGAGCCGCTACAGTAAGGAGCCGCTCCAGAATCAGACAGGATAACGGATTCGCCACCGCGACGGGTCGGCCAGCGGCCAGGAGCCTGTCCGAGCAATCCGAAAACCTCGAATTTCTGCCAGCAACTCAGTCGAGGGCATCCGCGATAGTCGATCCTGTGGCATCTGCGGAGGTCGAAATTTCGTGAGTGCCAATACTCGGACAGGCTCCTAGCGCCACGCCCACAGCAGCACCGCGAGCGAGCCCGCGGCGATCCACATGGCCGCACGCAAAGACCGCGGCACCGCGCGGCCCGGTGGTGGTGAGCCGTCGGGCGCGCCGAACGCGCGGCGCAGCTCGTCGGCGGCAACGCCGAACGCCGCCAGCCACGCCAGTGCGACACCGAACAGCAATCCGGGATGGCGGTGGTCGGCGAGCGTGCGCGCCACATCGAGCCAGATATGCATGCCGGGCGTGCCCGGTGCGCCCGCCAGCGACAGCAGCGCATAGCCGCCAGCAGCCCCCGTCCACGGATGACGGCGGAACAGCACCGAGGCACGCTCGGCCGGCCCCGCGGCCACGGGCAGGAAGCGCGACAACAGGCTCGCACCCGTGGCGGCCAGCAACAGGTGCCCGGCCCACGCCGCCAGTCCGCCATGCGATTCGAACGGCGCGCGCAGCGGGGATGCCGCGAGCGACGCCAGCACCAGCCCGCCATGCAGGCTCACGAGTGCTCCCACGCGGCGCTCGGGGCGCGACTGGTAGCCCAGCGTGGCCGCACCGCCCGCGAGTGCCACCGCGGACGCCAGCGTGAGCAGCGAACGCACCAACTGCGCGGCCCCCGGGAACGCGTCGATGCCGTCCAGATGACGCAGCAGCCACGCCGCACCCGCCAACTGCAGCGTGGTCGCCACGAACGGCGCCAGATGCGCGCGCGCGCCATGGAACAGGTCGCCCGGCCAGAAGTGGAACGGCGCACCGCCCAGCAGCACCAGTCCCGCGAGCAGCGACAGCGAAAGCGCGGCACTCCAGAGCGCGTAGGGATCGAGCGCCAGCGCCAGCGCCGGCCACTGTTCACGCGCGCGCGCACTGCCCGAGGCCAGCGCCAGCAGCGCATCCCCCGCCCACGACAACGCGAACGCGGCCAGCAGCACCCACAGGATCTTGAGCGCCACTTCGGTCTGCGGCAGGTCGCGCGGATCGTGCGCCAGCAGCGCCACCGAGAGCCCGGCCGCCAGCGCGGCGCGCGCCGGCGTCAGCATGGCGGGCCACGCCACCACCACCGCGAGCGGCAGCAGCGTGAGTGCCACCAGGCCGGCGTCGAGCCACGGCTGCGGCTCGGCGCTGCGCGCATGCGCGCGGCGCGCCAGCATGGCGGACGCCAGCGCGGACAGGGCCGCCAGCACAGGCAGCAGCGGGACGAGCGTCGCCGGGAACATGAGCAGGTTCGTCATGGGTGACGCCCATGGGGTCTGGGACGTCCGGCGTGCAAGGCCGCCATCCCGGCGCGCCTCATCGCAGCAACGGCAGCAGCAGTGCGAGCACCGCCACGCCGACCAGGAACAACAGGTACTCCTGCGCATCGCCCGAATGCAGATCGCGCGCCGGTGCGCCCAGCGCGCGCGCCACCCCGGCGATGGCCGCGGCCAGCTGGCGCTCGACCACGGTCACCGCACGAAACGTCGAGAGCGCGAAGTCGCGCGGACCGGGCCCGGCGGACTCCGCTGCGGCCGCCGCGGCCTCGGTGGCGGGCGCGACCTCGATGCGGCGCACCGGCCACCACGCCAGTGCCGGCGGCACGAGGGCGACCAGCGCTCCGGGCCAGCTGACCTCGAAGCCGTGCCACCACGCCCACGCCAGCGACGCGGGGCCCGCGATGAGTGTCGCCACGGCGCCGGCGCGCGACACCAGCGGCGCGCGATCCTCGGGCCGGGCCATGGCGCGGCGCTCGGGGGCTTCGACCACGCGCTTCAGCCACAGCGCGCTGGTCAGGAACACCGGGGCGGCGAGCACGATGAACTCGAGGAAGTGGAACTTCCGGTCGCCGAAGCCGGCGTCGCACAGGAGCGGCCAGGCCAGCGCGGTGCCCGCGCACCAGCCCGCGACGCGCCACAGCCGCGTCAGGCCGGGGCCGCGGCGCACGGCCTTGCCGCGCAGTTCGGCCGCGAGCGCGATCAGCCGGCCGCCGGCCGCTCCCAGCCACAACAGTGCCGCGATCTCGCCCGGCACCACCTCGCGCGCCACCAGGAGCGAGGCCAGCGTCGAGTCGTACACCACCAGCCAGCGCAGCGTGGCGGTGAGCGAGCGCCGCGAATAGGCGCGCAACGCCGCGAGCAGTGCCGCGAACAGGAGCGCCAGCGTGGCCACCTCACGCACGAGCGGGGCCCCGGTCCACAACGACGCCTGCCGCCACAGCACGAGGAACCCGGTCACGGGCAGGAGTGCGGTGAGCCATGGCCCCACCGCACGCGCCGGGCCAGTGAGATCGGGGAACGGTCGCGACAGCGGCAAGGCAGCCATGAGTTCGAGCCCGGCCCACAGCACGGCGAGCGAGGCGAGCGTGCGCAACAGCAGCATGGGGTCGCGCGTCATGGGCAGCGGCGCGGGCAGGAACGTCGGCACGGACAGCGGGCCGGAGGCCGCACCGCCCACGACCGGGGCGAACACCATGCGCAATTCCGGCAGCGCCAGGAACAGCGCCGCCGCGAGCCAGAGCGCCATGGCGGGCCGGCGCAACCATGCCCAGCGCGCCATCTGCTCGGCACGATCGGGCAGCGCGCGCGCCCACAACCAAAATGCCAGCGCCACCAGTTCGACACCGATCGCGGCCCACGCGATGCCCGGCAACATCAGCAGCCCGACGCCGAGCGAGGCGCACATGCCGCCTGCGACGCTCGCGGACAGCGTCAGTCGCGGGCGCGCCATGCGCTCAGTCCTGCAACTCGTGGGCGTCCGAGACGAAGGCCGATCCCGCGTAGCGTTCGCGTCCATCGGCGATGCGTGTGACCAGTGTGATGACGAGCAGTGCGGCGAGCCACGCCGAGCCGGCGGGCGGCCCTTCGTGCGCGACGTCGGCGGTGCGCGCCGAGGCCGTGAGCAGTTCGAGCCCCACTCCCAGCGCGCCCACGGCGAGCGTGGCGCGGCGCACATGGCGGCGCATCATGAGGTGCATGAGACCGAGTCCCACGAGCAGCGCGCCGAGCGACGCACGCCGGGCGTCATCGGGCTCGAACGTCTGCCGCCAGACGGCGGCCAGCATGAGCGCGAGCAGCGCCAGGCCCAGTGGCAGCGCCACCGCACCGGCCTCGACGCCGCGACGGCGAGGTGATGGCGACGACAGTTCCGGCCGGTCCGCCGCCCCGGACAGCCACGCGATGCCGAGCCACAGCAGCACCCAGGCCACACGCACGAACCACGGCACCGCCAGCTCGCTCAACAGCATCACACCCGCCGCGCCCACCAGGGCCGCGATCCGGGCCAGTTGCCGGCCGGGCAACAGCGTGGCCACGAGCATCGCCCCCGGCAGCGCCAACAGCCGTGCCAGGTGGAACGGTCCCAGGCTGGTCCAGGCCTCGAGCAGGTGCATGCGATCCCTCGCGCGTGTGCACGGCAAGCGTGCGACCGCGCCTCATGACGCCGCCGCGAGCAGCTGGTGTTGGGTCCCAGAAATCGTGTGCATGGATTGGCGAGCCATCATAGCGGCTGGCAAGGCGCGACGACGAAGTCGTATCCGGGAGATCCGTCGAGGAGGAGCCACGCGGCCGGCGGCGACGAGGGCCGTCGGGGCATGTGCACGACTTCTGGGACGCAACACTACGGGATGTGGACGGCCTCGGCCGCCTTGAGCGCGGCGAGAAAGGCATCGGGGCCGGAGCACTCGCGCAGCGTCTGGCGGACGGACGCCTCCTTGAGCAGCCGCGAGATGTTGGCCAGCACCTTCACATGCAGCGCCCCGCCACTCTCCGGGGCCACCAACAGGATGAACAGGAAGGCCGGCTCGCCGTCCACGGACTCGAACTCGATGCCCTCCGGGGCGACGCCGCACGCGGCCACCAAGCGGTCGACCAGCCGGGCCTTGCCGTGCGGGATGGCGACGCCGTTGCCGATCCCGGTGCTCATCATGGCCTCACGGCGCAGCACGCGGTCCAGGATCTCGCCGTGGCTGTCGATGCCGTGCCCGCTCTCGAGCAGTCCGACCAGTTCGGCGATCGCCTCGCGCTTGCTGCGCGCGCGAAGGCGCGTCGTGACGGCCTGAGCGTTCAGGAGTTCGGTGAGGCGCATGAGGGGGGTCCAGTGGGTGGCCAGCAGGCGTGTAGCCGAGGGAACGCAAACTAGAGAGCGCTTGCAGGTCCGTCAAGCGTCAATCCCCGTGGCCGCCAATCGTCTAGGGGTTCCAGGCGGGCCCCGATCCGAGCCGTCGAGTGACTGGCCCGACTTGTTCGTGGGTCCGTGGGCGGCGAGGCTCGACTGTCGCGGTTCCAGATTCGGGATGGTTTGCCACGAGCACACCGACGAAGCACGAGTGCGCGCGATCTGCATGATGAATACACGCGGCCGCGTGACCGACTGTGCTACACTTTTCCGCAGTCCTGTCGCGCTCCCCAGAGCTTTTTCTACATCCCGATGAGGCCCCCCAGTGTCTCAGGGCGATACGTGTACGGCTGGGCAGCCGGCAAGGAGGCAGGTTCGCCCATGAAGCAGCAACCCATTGGTTTCCGCGACCTCCTGGAGCGGCTCCTCCCTGTCGAGGAACTGCCGTCGGTGGACCGCTTGCGCGTGCAGCGCGCTCTCCGCTCCGGCATCGCCGTCGAGGTGGAGCGCGCCGCCATGCGTGCCATCGACTTGCTCGAACAACAGGGCGCCATCAAGCGCCTGCCGCCCGAGGTCGTCGCCGGCGGCCCCATGGTGCGGTACCAGACACGCAATCAACACGACGTCATCACGCTCCAGCTCCCGGGTCCCCGGGTGCGCGACGGCATCACCATCGTGGCCAAGAGCGCCCTGCCGATGCAGGCGCCCGCGCGGCTCGATCAAGTGCGCCGGCTCGTGCGCCTCGATGACCCGCTGACGTTCTCGGACCCGCGCACCGGCACCACGCGCGCGGGGCTGCGCGAGCAGCTCGATCAGGCTGGACGTGAACTCCTGGGCTCCGACACCGTGCGCTATTTCGCGCGCGGCGAGGATGATCCGGGGGCTCCCGAGGGTGCTCCGCTCGACGCTTCGCTCGCGACGGATGCGTTGAAGCACCACGGGATGCTCTTCTACTGCCCCGACACCGAGCGCTCCGGCTCGCTGGCGCTCCCCGCGCGCAGCATCGGCACGCGCTCGGTCGTCGTGGTGGCGGTCACCGGCAGCGATGGCCAGGCCCTGGGCCTGATCGAGGTGCACAACCCCGAGACCGAGCCGTACCGCCCCGCCGACCTGGCGCTGGTCGCACTGCTCGCCGAGTTCGCGGGCGGAGTGCTCGAGCGCGCGACGCGCATCGAGAAGCTGGTGTTCGTCGATCCGCTGACGACCGCCTACAACCGTTCGTACTACGACCTGCAGATCCGCAATGAGACCGCGCGCGCGCAGCGCGAGCAGAGTTCACTGGCGCTGCTGATCTGCGACATCGACGACTTCAAGTCATTCAACACGAGCTTCGGCTACGAGGCCGGCAACCAGGTGCTGGTACAGGTCACCGCGGCCTTGCGTGCCGGCGTGCGCCCGTTCGATACCGTGGCGCGCTGGGGTGGCGAGGAGTTCGCGGTGCTGCTGACGCCGCCGGTCGTCGAGGACGACGTCATCGCCATCTCCGAACGGCTGCGTTCGGCGGTCGAGGGCACCGCGATCCGGCTCGAGGGCCTGGACGGCCGCGCGCATCGCGTGAATGTCACCGTGAGCGCCGGGGTCGCCATGTTCCCCGACCACGCCGACAATCCCCAGGATCTGTGGCGGCTCGCGAACCAGGCACTGTTGCTCGCCAAGCGCCCGCCCAAGAACCAGGTCGTGTTCTATCGCCCGCAGGGCGAGACACGATTCGGGACGAAGTAGCGCAGGGCTGCCACCGGATACACGAACGCGCCCGCACGGAACTCTCCGGCGGGCGCGATCGTGTATTCGAGGCCTCAGGAGTTCGGCAGCTCCTTGTAGAGCTGTTTGGCGAGTCCCGCCAGC
>JANMAX010000140.1:0-10250 GCA_031360075.1 bacterium
TGGGCGGCCCAGCGCACGAACTCCGACGCACTCGCACACGGCTGCACCGGCAAGGGCAACGATCAGGTACGCTTCGAGCTCACGTACATGGCGCTGGCGCCGCAGTTGCCCGTGATCGCGCCATGGCGCGAGTGGGACATCTTGTCGCGCGAGGACGCGCTGGATTACGCCGAGCCGCATGGCGTGCCCCTGGCGCAGAAGAAAGGCGACCTGTACTCGCGCGACGCCAACCTCTGGCATATCTCGCACGAGGGCGGCGAGCTCGAGAACCCGGCCAACGCGCCGCCCGAGGGCATGCACAAGCTCACTTCCTCGCCCGACAAGTGGCCGGCGACACCCGAGAAGATCACCGTCGGCTTCGAGAGCGGCCGGCCCATGAGTGTCAACGGCAAGACACTCGGCCCGGTCGAGCTGCTGGAGACGCTCAACGCGATCGCCGGCCGCCACGGCGTCGGCCGCGCCGACCTGGTCGAGAGCCGTCTCGTCGGCATGAAGTCGCGCGGCGTCTACGAGACGCCGGGCGGCACCGTGCTGCACGAAGCCCTGGACGACCTGTGCCGGTTGGTGCTACCGCACGACCTGCTGCGCACGCGGCTCGAGCTGGCGCCGCGCTACGCCGACCTCGTGTACAACGGCCTGTGGTTCTCGCCGCTGCGCCGCGCGCTGCAGGCGTTCATCGACACCGCGCTAGAGGTTGCCACGGGTGAAGTCACGGTCGAACTCTACAAAGGCCGCGCCGCGGCCGTGGGCCGCACGAGCCCGCAGACGCTCTACCTGCCCGACCTGGCGTCGTTCAACATGACCGGCTATCGCTCGTCCGACGCCGAAGGCTTCATCCGGCTGTTCGGCCTGCCGCTGGCGACGGCCGCGCAGCGCGGCGGTGCGCACAAGAAGGACGACGAGGTGCCGTCGCATGTCTAGTACGCTTGGCGGCACTCCCTGCAGGATCGGAGGCAAGGTCCAGTGAGCGAGCACAGCCCCAGGGAAGCCGTGTGGCAGGGCCGGCTCGTGGCCGGCCTCGACCCGCGTGCGCAGAAGCTCAACGACTCGCTGCCGGTCGATGGGCGGCTCGTGGGCGAGGAACTGGCGCTGTCGCGCGCCTATGCCACGACGCTCGCCGAGTGCGGCGTCATGACCGCCGCCGAGCGCGATGCGCTGATCGCCGCGTGCGACGGCTTGGAACTGGACCTGGCCGGAGGCCAGGCAAGACTCTCAGGAGAAGACGTGCACTCCGCGGTCGAGACGGCGCTGGGTGAACGCTGCGGGGATCCCGCGCGCCGGCTGCACACCGGCCGCAGCCGCAACGACCAGGTGGCCACGCTGTTCCGCATGCATGTCATGCGGCTGTGCGACAGCGCGGTCGAAGGCGTGCGCGAACTCGAGCGTGCGCTCGTGAACCAGGCACGCGACTCGGGCGACCTGGTGTGCGCCGCCTACACGCACCTGCAGCCGGCGCAGCCGGTGCGCCTGGCGCACTGGTGGCTGGCGCATGTGGAAGCGTTCGCACGCGACGAGGAGCGTTTCGCCGAGGCTCGCGAAGCCGCCGACCGACTGCCGCTTGGCGCGGGCGCGGTGGCCGGCACGCCGTTGCGTTACGACCGCGCCTCGCTCGCCACGCGGCTCGGGTTCTCGCGCGTCGCCATGAACTCGCTGGACGCCGTGGGCGATCGCGACTTCGCGGTGCAGTACCTGAACGCCGCGGCACTCCTGGGCGTGCACCTGTCGAGGCTGGCCGAAGACCTGGTGTTGTTCTGCTCGCCGGCATTCGGCTGGTTCGCCGCTCCCGACGGGTTCTCGACCGGATCGAGTCTGTTGCCGCAGAAGCGCAATCCCGATCTGTTCGAACTCGCCCGCGGCAAAAGCGCGCGCTTGCTCGCGAACGCGCAGCGGCTGGCGATCCTGCTGAAGGGCCTGCCGAGCTCGTACCAGAAGGACCTGCAGGAGGACAAGGAAGCCGTGTTCGACACGGCCGACACGCTCGACAGCCTGCTCGCGGCACTGCCGCCGGCGATCGACGCACTCGTACCCAACCGCGAGCGTATCGCCGCATCGCTCACGAGCGACCTGCTGGCCGTGGAACTCGCCGACGCGCTGGTGGCCGAGAACGTGCCGTTCCGCGACGCGCATCGCGCCGTGGGCGCACTGTGGGCGGCGGCCGAACAGGCACGCTGCGAGCCGTCCGCGCTACCACTCGAGCAGCGGCTCGCACTCTCGGAATACTTCACCGACGAGCGCATCAACGCACTCACACCCGAGGCCGCGATCGCTCGCCGCACGCACTCGCCGGGCGCCGGCTCCACGGCGCACCAGTTGGCGATCGCCGAAGGCCGGCTGGGCCTGGGCCCCGGCGACGACGCCGACATGCCCGCTCCCGAGGACATGCCCGGCCGCGACCCCTCGCGCGTCGCACCCGGGCCGGTCGCACTTGCGATCGGCAACCGTCGCAGCACCGACGCTGCCGAGGCCCGCTTGCTGGGCGATGGCCTCGTGTTGCGGCGCGCGCGCGTTGCCGACATCCCCGGCATCGCCGGCGTGATGGCGCCTTACGTGGTGGACGGCGTGCTGCTGCCGCGGCCGGTGAGCGAGTTGTACCAGTGCGTGCGCGAGTTCCATGTGGTGGAACGCGCCGCCACCGACAGCACGCCGGGTGCGATCGTGGCGTGCGCCGCGTTGCGCCTGCTGTGGCAGGACCTGGGCGAGGTGCGCTCGCTGGCGGTGCGCCCCGATGCGCATGGCCAGGGGCTCGGCGCCGCACTCGTACAAGCCGTGGTCGGCGACGCACGCGCGCTCGGCCTGCCGCGCATCATCGCGCTGACGCGCGAGGTGGCGTTCTTCGAACGCAGCGGGTTCCGCGTGGAATCGCGCGAGAGCATCCCGCGCAAGGTGTGGACCGATTGCGTGCGCTGCCCCAAGCGGCACGCCTGCGACGAAGTGGCGGTGACGCTCGACCTGGTGCCGGGAGCTTCGGAAGAAGCGGCCCGCGCGGGACGTTCCTATCTGTTGCCCATGCCGGCGGCTCTCGTGAACGAGAACTCGCTGCCGGTGATCTCGTGAACAAGAAGGAGGACACGACTGTGGCCGGTGCGCCCGAGAACCTCGTCGACCTGGCGGGACTGAACCGCGAGTTCGTGCTGGAGCTGTTCGCCGAGGCCGACCGGCTGCGCGCACTGCGCGGCACACCCAAAGCGCCCAAGCCGCTCGAAGGCAAGACCGCCGCACTCGTGTTCCACAAGCCGTCGCTGCGCACGCGTGTGTCGTTCACCGTCGGCATGCATGAGCTGGGCGGCGACGCCATCGACCTGGGCATCGTCGAGGTGAGCGAGACCGGACGCGAGACCGTGGAAGACGTCGCGCATGTGCTCTCGGGCATGGTCGACCTGGTTGTGGTGCGCACGTTCTCGCACCGCTTGGTGCAGCGCCTGGCGCAGCACGCCACGATCCCGGTGATCAACGCGCTCACGGACCACTCGCACCCCTGCCAGATCCTCGCCGACATGTACACGCTGTGGCGCGCCGGCCGCGACCTGGACTCCTTGACCATCGCGTGGGTCGGCGACGGCAACAACGTGCTGCACTCGTGGCTCGAGGCCAGCACGTTGTTCGGCTTCCAGTTGCGCGTGGCGGTGCCCGACGGCTTCGAGCCCGACGCCGGGCTCTACCTGGACGCCGAGGTGCGCGCCAGGGGCAGCGTGAAACGCGTGCGCGATCCGTACGAGGCCGTGCGCGGCGCCGACATGATTTACACCGACACGTGGACCAGTATGGGCCAGGAGAAGGAGTCCGAGTGGCGCCGCATCGCGTTCAGCGGCTACACGGTGGACGAGCGCATGATGGCCGCGGCCGATCCGAACGCCGTGTTCATGCACTGCCTGCCCGCGCACCGCGGCGAGGAGGTGACCAACGAGGTCATCGACGGCGCGCAGAGCGTGGTGATCGAGCAGGCCGAGAACCGCCTGCACCTCCAGAAGGCGCTCATGGTCGCGTTGGCCGGCGGCACCTGGAACCGCGTGCCGCAGAAGAAGCGCGCGCGGAAGACGAATGCGGTGGCGACGGTGGGGGCTCCCGTCGCAACGGCGCACTGACGCCCGGCGGCGCCCGGAGTGACATCGTCCAGCCCTGAACCGCTGCCGAGGGCTTGGCGGTGTCCTGCAATGTTTCATGTGACTCGCGTACGCTCGTTGGCCTCTCCTGCCGATACGTTATGACAACAATATCACGTATCCAGTCAGGAGAGCTCCCTGATCAGGCTGAAGGTCCGCAGGGTCGGCAACTCGCTCGGGTTCACGTTGCCCGCCGAGGCCGTTCGCATGCTGCATGTCCGAGAAGGAGACGCGGTCTACCTGACCGAATCCCCCGAAGGCTTCCGTCTCACCGCTAACGATCCGGGCTTCGATGCCGCCATGGCCGCCGTCGACGAGATCAACGTCGACTACCGGAACGCGCTGAGGAAGCTGGCGGAGTGACGCCTCTTGTCCGACGAGCAGATCTGGCTCCGGCTGCATGAGGTACTCGCGATCCACGAACGGCTCGTCGTGCTCCACGGGAGTCGCTCGGGACCGCCCGATCTCGCCCTGCTCGAAGCCGCACTCGCCCACCCCCAGAGTCTGCATGCCTACGGCACGCCGGACCTGTTCGACCTAGCGGCCGCGTGTGCGTTCGGAATCGCAGATGACCACCCCTTTACCGACGGCAACAAGCGGGTGGCGTTCGTGACGGCGGCCGCATTCATCCGGCGGAATGGCCATCGCCTGCGCGCGAGCGAGCCGGAAGCGGTCGCCATGACGGTCGGCCTTGCCGCCGCCGAGGTCCCAGAAGACCGCTTCGCTCGATGGCTGCGGGAATCCAGTGTGCCGTGGCCCCCACAGGCCTGAAACCCGGTTCGTGAAACACAGGTTGGCCAGCACACAGGCCAATGCCCGCCGACGGAGAGGCAATTCCCGGGGCCTGCAGGACCCGGCTACCGGACGCCCACCCTGTGCTAACCTCCCGCGCCATGCGCCATTCCCGCACTTACCGCACCGCCGCGCTGGTCGCGGCCCTCGCGCTGCTCGCTCCACTCGCCCACGCTCAGGTACTCCGCCTCACGCGGCCCGCGCCATGGACACCGGACTCCACGGTCAAGGCCGTCGTCACTGGCGGCTCGGCACAACTGACGCCCGACCCTGCGGTCGACGAAAGCGTGCCGCGCATCTGGCTCACCAAGGCCGAGCGCACGCGCTGGAAGCAGACCGCGGACTACGACGAGACCATGCGCTACTGCCGCCAGCTGGAGAGTGGTTCGCGCTGGGTCAAGCTCGAGAGCTTCGGCAAAACGGGCCAGGGCCGCGACCTGCCGCTGCTCATCGTGTCCAAGGACCGCCTGTTCACGCCCGAGGCCGTACGCGCCACGGGCAAACCGGTCGTGCTCATCCAGAACGGCATCCACTCCGGCGAGATCGAGGGCAAGGACGCCGCGCTCATGCTGGTGCGCGACCTATGCGTGCTGCACCAGCACGAGGAACTGCTCGACTCGGTCATCGTGCTGGTGGTGCCGATGTTCTCGGCCGATGCGCACGAACGGCGCAGCCGCTTCAACCGCATCAACCAGAACGGCCCCGACGAGATGGGCTGGCGGCATACGCCCATCGGGCTCAACTTGAACCGCGACTACACCAAGCTCGACGCCCCCGAGATGCGGGCGCTGATCGGCAACGTCTACACCAAGTGGTGGCCCGAACTGCTGATCGACGACCACACCACCGATGGCGCCGACTACCGCTACGACGTCACGTATTCCGTGAACCATGGCGCGGGTGTGCCCGTGGCGCTGGACCGCTGGCTCGGCGACGCCATCGAGCGCGGCATGGTCGGCCGGCTCACGGCCAAGGGCCACATCGTCGCGCCTTACCTCGACTTCCGCGAGGGCAGCAGCGACCCGCGCAGCGGCATCGAGTTCGGCAACAGCACGCCGCGATTCTCCACCGGGTACGCGCAACTGCAGTCGCGCGCGGCACTGCTGGTCGAAACGCACATGCTCAAGCCCTACGGCTCGCGCGTCATGGCCACCTACGACCTCCTGCTCTCGGTGCTGGAGGAGATCCGCGCCAAACCGCGCGCGCTCACGCAGGCCGTGCGCGACGCCGAGGCCGAGGCCTCGGCGCGTGCGCGCGCGACCGAGCCCGCCAAGCGAATGCAAGTGCTGGCCACGTCGGTGAGCGACCGCGGCGTGCCGTTCGCTTGGAAGGGCGTGCAGACCGAGTGGGAATGGAGCGACATCACGGGCTCGCGCGTACCGCGCTACAGCAGCACGCCGTGGGACACCACCGTCATGCTCTACCGCGAGACGCTGCCAGCGCTGTCCGTGCGCGTGCCGCCGGGCGGCTATCTCGTGCCGCAGGAATGGACCGCCGTGCTCGAGCGCCTGGCGCTGCACGGCATCCGCACGCGCCGGCTGTCGCGGGCGTGGAGCGACACGGTCGAGATGACGCGTGTCACCGATCACACGTCGCCGGC
This sequence comes from bacterium, assembly GCA_031360075.1. Taxonomy (GTDB): domain Bacteria; phylum Eisenbacteria; class RBG-16-71-46; order RBG-16-71-46; family RBG-16-71-46; genus JAIOPA01. Next base: position 6,493 of record JANMAX010000140.1, read on the forward strand.
CGAGAGCTACGAGGGCCGGCAGGCCGTGCGCGTGCTCGCCGCCCAGACCGAGCGCCAGTTGCGCACGTACCGCGCGGGTGACGTCTGGGTGCCGCTCGACCAGCGCGGCGGGCCCCTGGCGGTGCACCTGCTCGAAGCACAGTCGCCCGATGGGTTCATGGCGTGGGGCTTCTTCTCGACCGTGTTCCAGAAAAAGGAGTACGGCGGCGACTACGTGGTCGAGCCCATGGCGCGCGCGATGATGGCCCGGGACCCCAAGCTCGCGGCCGACTTCCGTGCCAAGGTCGCGACCGACACGACGTTCGCCAAGGATCCCAATGCGCGCACCGACTGGTTCTACCGCCGTTCGCCATGGAATGACCCGGAACAGGACCTGCATCCCATCGCACGGATGCCGCGGACCTTGAGCGAGTCCTACCTGGTGCCACTGCCGGCCGCTGCCACGACTCCCGCGCCGGGTGCCGCACCGATCAAACGCTGACGCACCCGCATCACGGCCCGCGAGACCGCGCGGTCGCCGGTCCCCGAGCACACCGCTTCGCTGTCCTACGGAGGCATTGTCATGCGCCGCACCACCGCCCTGGCCGCACTGCTGCTGCTGCTTTCGTTCCCGGTGTTCGCAGCCGACTTCACGGTGAACGTCGATGCCCGCGAGACCGCGCGGGGCCTGCTGCACATCACGCAGAAGTTCCCCGCCAAGCCCGGTGTGTTCGCACTGTCGTACCCGCGCTGGATCCCTGGCGAACACGGCCCGACCGGGCCCAACACCGATGTTGCCGGTCTCGTGTTGAAGGCCAACGGCACCGTGCTCGAATGGACGCGCGACCCGGTCGATATGAACACCGTGCGCGTGAAAGTCCCGGCCGGGGCCACCAGCGTCGACCTGGCGTTCGACTTCCTGCTCGACAATGGCACCGACGGCTTCACCTCGGCGGCGTGCAGCACCCCGAACCTGCTGCTGCTGTCGTGGAACCAAGTGACGTTCTACCCGGCCGCGCGCAAGGCGGACCTGCTCACCTGCGACGCGACGCTGCGCCTGCCCGACCGCTGGCAGCACGCCTCGGCACTCCGCGAAGAGACCGCGTCCGGCTCCAGCCTGCGCTTCCGTACCTGCACGTACACCACGTTGGTCGACGCACCCGTGCTCGCGGGACTGCACTTCCGCACGGTGGAACTGACCCCCGGCGACAGCGTCGCCGTGCGGCTCCAGATGGCGTGCGACTCCGAGGCGGGCCTGAAGATCCCGGAGGGTCAGGTGACCGCGTTGCGGAACCTCGTGAAGGAAGCGCGCGCGCTGTTCGGCACCGAGCACTACCGGCACTACGACTTCCTGGTCACGCTCTCGGACCACACCGCGCACTTCGGGCTCGAGCACCACGAGTCGAGTGACGACCGTGGCGCGGAGCGTTGGTGGCTGGAGGACGCGCTGCGCCTGAACCACTCGAACCTGCTGTCGCACGAATACGTGCATTCCTGGAACGGCAAGTTCCGCCGCCCGGCCGGGCTCGCCACCGGCGACTTCTATACGCCCATGCAGGGCGAACTGCTGTGGGTGTACGAGGGCCTGACGCAGTACCTGGGCTTCGTGCTGGCGTCACGCTCCGGCATCCGCACGCCGGAGGAGACCCGCGATGCGCTGGCCGCCGTCGCCGCGGAGGTCGAGAACCAGCGCGGCCGCGCGTGGCGGCCACTCGTGGACACTGGCACCGAAGCACAGTTGTTGTACGAAGGACGCGACGCGTGGGGCCACTGGCGCCGCAGCGTCGACTTCTATGACGAAGGCCTGTTGCTGTGGCTCGATGCCGACGTGCTCATCCGCAAGCTGTCCAAGGGCAGCAAGTCGCTGGACGACTTCTGCAAGAAGTTCCACGGCGGACCCAACCGCGGACCCGAGGTGAAGCCGTACACGCTCGACGAGGTCATCGCCACGCTGAACGCCGTGTGGCCCTACGAGTGGGCGAGTTTCATCCACGACCGCGTCTACGCCACCGCGCCACATGCGCCCACCAACGGCATCACGGCCGGCGGCTGGCGCGTCGGCTGGGCGGATTCGCTGGGGCCCCTCCAGAAGGCTCGCGAGACATCGAACAAGCAGCTGGGCGAGGACTATTCCATCGGCATCACACTCAAGACCGAGACCGGCGCCATCATCGACGTCGTGCCCGGCTCGCCGGCGGATGGCGCGGGGGTCGCGCCGGACATGAAGCTGGTCGCGATCAATGGCCGGCGCTACAGCGCCGACGTGCTGCGGGACGCGATCGCCGCCAGCAAGCAGTCCGGCCGCATCGACCTGCTGTGCGAGAACAAGGAGTTCTTCCGCACGTGCGCCATCGACTACCGCGACGGCCGCCGCCACCCCGTGCTGGTGCGCGACAACGGCGTGCGCGACTTCGTGGGCGAAGTGCTGGCGCCCGTGGGGAGTGGCAAGAAGTAGCGCACCCACGCCCTGACGGCCGGCCCGCCACGCGCGAGCCGGCCGTTCGTCCGGTCCCGAAGCCGCCACTTAGCGTCCCACTCTGTAACGTGCAACCTGCACGCGTGTGCGCACTGCCACAGGGTGCGGCACGACAGTCACACCGATTGCAATGCGGCGTGTGTGCAACCCATTGCGCCGCAACAACGGTTGCGCGGCACGCGGCGTGCACGGACTACCGGGCGGACACCGGGGTTCGCGAACCACCCCAGGGGTCCGGACCGCGGGCCGGCGGCCGGGACTTGGCCGGCCCGCACCCTCCATGCGCTGTGCCTCGCGACCGCGGGGCTGTGCTGGGGGGACGAGGAGGACAACATGGTTTCCGTGTTGCATAAGTCCGTGCTTCGCCAGACATACCGCTTCCTCACCGCCGCACTGATGCTCACCGGTCTCGCGCTGAGTGCCCAGCAGGCACGGGCAGCCGAGGTGATCCCGTCCATGGGGATGACGCGCACACCGGAGAACGGCGATGACACTCGACTCTCGTACGGCCTCGCAGTCCGCTCGAACATCGTGCCGATGGTATCCGCGGAGGTCGGCATCGCCTACCGCAAGGACCTGCTGTTCGCAGGCCAGGTGGAGAGCACCCAGTGGCCGCTCACCGCCTCGCTCTGGCTCCACCCCTTCCCGATGCTCTACGCGGGCGGTGGTGCGGGCTACTACAACACCACGCTGCACTACCCCAAGACCCCGCTGCTCGCGAGCGCCACGTCGCAGGAGTTCGGCGTTCACCTGGGCGGCGGCGTGACCTTGCCGATCCTGCCGGGCGTGGCGTCCGTGGACCTGAACGGCCGCTACGTCTACCTGGGGGACCAGAAGAGCGATCTGCCTCCCAACAACTTCAAGGCCGACTTCTGGACGACGTCACTCGGCGTCGCGTTCCACTTCTAGAAATCCAACCGCCGCGGGCGTGCGTCTCCGCGCGCGGCAGAATCACAAGCACCCAGTGGCCCGGTCCGCGTACGTGAACGCGGAGCAGGGCGCACGCGGCGGCCTCGGTGAACTCCCGGGGCCGCCGGTTCAATTCGGGTGGCCCGCTCGCGACATTGCCTCTCTCGTCGCGGGGACGTCCCAGGCATGGTTCCGCGCCTCATCCATGGCCGCACCGCCAATCCGGCGCCCTTCTTAGAAGAGGAACGCCAGCGAGACCGCGGCACCTCGTCCACTGACAGGCGTAAAGCTCAGGCGGATGCGATCCTTTGGCAGCTCCTTCCACCGTTCCGGTGGATGGACGGCCGCTCCAATCACCGCCTCTATGGGTACCAGCACGATGGCAGCGAGCAGA
>JANMAX010000154.1:0-2753 GCA_031360075.1 bacterium
AGTTGGACGCAGATTCGCGGAGCGGGCAGCGGATATCTCCGCAGCACGTCTTGGAATCGCTTCCAACTCAGCGGCGTGCGCTGGCCACGTCGACTTAGCCATTTGCGCCAAGCCCTCTCTACCTGTCGCACGAGCAACGCGAGTACGGCGCGCCGCCACGCCTCGGCGAGCATCGCAGCGTCGTGAGATCTCTGAGTCACGAAGCTGCCGTCACGACGGAACGCGCCGTCAGTGACGACGAGGTGAAGATGGGGATGCCAGTGGGCGAGCGAGCCGAAACTCTGCGCCAGGCTCACCACGCCCGGCACCGCGTCGGACTCGCCGAGCGCCGCACGCACGTACGCATGCAGCGTCCGGCTCGCCACAACGGATCCCGAACGTAAGCAGGCGACACGGACAGGAGCCCGCACCGTCCACCGCGTGGCCAGCCTGGAGCCGGCGGCGATAGGCACCACACATGCGAAACTCCCCCCGCGGGACTTCTACCGAGGGGGCGTTCGCGTTGTTTCGGTGCCGCGAGCGACCGCCTGGTAGTCGCCCTGATCGAAGCCCTGCTGGCCCGGAGCCGGAGCCTTCTTCTTCTCCGCGCCTCTCCGTGATCAGCGCTTCGGTCGTGAGCAACAGGCTCGTCACCGACGCCGCGTGCTGCAGGGCCGAGCGGGCCATCTTCGGCCCGGAGGTCGCAGCCCTTGCAGCCTACCGGCCGGCCTCGACCTTGATCCAACGAGCCCCGCGGCCCGAACTCTCCGCCCGCAAGAGTCCTTCGTCGCGCATCTCACGCAGCACCAAGCGAACCATATCGCGGCTGCAGTCCGGGCACTCGACCTCGATGTCGGCGATCCCGAATGGTGTGACGCGACGCCCCACCGCCGCTCGGATGCGCTCTCGCTTGGAGCCACGGCCCCCACGCGCCCCTACTCGCTCCTCGAATCTCCCGTAGGCTCTCGTCATGACTCCCCAGAAGTAGCGGAGCCAGGGAAGCGCATCGTGCTCCCCCTCATGCCATCCGGCCGAACTGCGTTCGAGCGTCTCGTAGTAGGTATCTCTCGTCTCCTCGACGATGCGCTCCAGACTGATGAAGCGGCCAACGCTGTGCCCACCCTGGTGCAACATCAACAGCGTGAGCAATCGGCCGATCCGGCCATTGCCATCGAGAAACGGGTGAATGCAGAGGAAGTCGAGTACTGCGAGTGGGGTGAGAACAAGGGGGTCGACGCTCTCGCCGCGAAGCCTCCGGCAGGAGTCCTCCAATGCACACATGGCGTCGACCGTCTGAAAGGCTGGCGTCGGCCGAAAACGCACGCGCACGACTTGCCCGGTGGCATCGCGTTCGACGATTTCGTTGTCCACGGTCTTCCAGTGCCCACCACCATGCCCTTGGTAGGCGAACATCCGCTGATGAAGTTGCAGTAGCAGGTCGGCGGTCAGGGGCATCTGTTCGTGCGACTCGTGGATCAGTTGAAGCACGTCGCGATAACCTGCGATCTCCTGCTCGGATCGATCCCGTGGAGCGTCGCTTCGTGTGACGATGGCCTCGACTCGCCCGGGGGCCGCGACCACGCCCTCGATTCGATTCGAGGACTCGCTCGATTCGATGATCGCGCTCGTCCGCAGTGCGGCGAGTTCTTGCGGCCACTGACTGGCGAACAGTTGCTGGCGACCGGCCCGTTCACCCAGATGCCGGATCGCGGCCATGTCTTCCATGCTGAACGTCAGGCGGGCCAGGTAGTCGGGCGTCAGCGAAGGCATGTTGTCCTTGGGGGGGCGATTGGACGGGAAAGGAGGTAATCGAGCGGGCCATTGGGGTATTAAGCACGACTCAGTACCCCCTTCCAAGAGAGCGGCGGCGGCATCCCCCTGACCGCACCCCGCCGGCAGCCCCGACCACGAAACGCCCCCGCCCCGGTGGCCACTGGTGCGCTCCCCGAGTTCGCTGGACACCCGATTCGGGCATCGTGATGCCGCAGAGGGAGGGTGTCCATGGAAGAGACCGAGTTGTGGTCGAGGCCCGCGGACGCCTGCTGGCGATGCTCCAGGCGCGCCGGCACGGTTAGGTCGTCGCGTGGCTGCTCGACACCGCCGTCGGGCGTCCGCGCCAGGTCGCCCGACGCGCCTCCGGTGAGAGTCCCCTTGGAGCGGAGACTAAGGAGTCGCGCCCGGAGTCGCGGCCCGCGCCCGGGCTACGCTACGATGCGGCCCATGCGCATCACGCCCGCGATCCCGACCGCTGACATCGAAGCCCGCGTCGCCGACGCCGTTGCCGCGATCCGCGAGCGCACGACGCTCGTGCCGCAGGTCGGGCTCACGCTTGGCTCGGGGCTGGGCGGCGTGGTCGACGCCATCCCGGGCGCCGAGCTGTTCCACACGCGCGACCTGCCGCACTGGCCCGCGTCCACCGTGAGCGGCCATGCCGGCCGGCTCGCCGTGGGCACCTGGTGCGGCATCCCGGTGGTCGCGCTCGCGGGGCGCAGTCATCGCTACGAGGGCTACACGCTCGACAAGGTGACGTTCGCCGTGCGCGTGATGCATGCACTCGGCTGCCGCACGATGTTGTTCACCAACGCCGTGGGGGCGATAAATCCCGAACTGCGGCCGGCCGAACTCATGCTGGCCACCGGGCACCTGAACTTCATCAGCAAGCGCAACTTGCTGACTCCCACGGAGCTGCGCGAACGCCAACTGGGGCGCAAGGTCGGCGATCCGTATTCGCCCCGCCTTCGCGCCGCGCTGCTCGAAGCCGCACTCGAGGCCGG
>JANMAX010000169.1:0-32998 GCA_031360075.1 bacterium
GAGCTTGACGTCGCGCTCCTGAGGCAGCGTGAAGCGGATGAGCGTGCTCGGCCGGAACGGGTTGGGCTGGTTCTGCGACAGCACGAACTCCAGCCCCGGACCGCTGGCGGCCTCGGGGGTGGCGATGTCGCCCTGCAGCGCGGCGACGGGCACGGTGGGCAGCCGCTCCTCCGCCGGATGCGGGTGCGAGCGGAAGGCCACGTCTTCGGCCAGCTCGATCCGGCGTGCGTAGATCGCGCCGGCGAAGCTCGAGCCCTGGCCAAACGACACGCTGCTCGTGGGAGCGATGAGCGAGCCGTGGAACAGGCTCCCCATCTCGAAGACGATGGGTTTTGCCGAACCGTGCACGAACAAGCGCAGGCGATTACTGCGATTCGCCGCGCCCGACGTGATAGCGGCACCGGAGCTCAGGCCGACGTTGCCCAGCACGTGCACGATCGTCTTCTCGGTTGGCGCCAGACTCAGCTCGTCGGGGGCCCCCAGCAACGTGTCGGACACCCCGCCCAGGTCGTACTGGAGCCGTGCGGCGAGCGACATGGACAGGCTCCGGAACACGTAGGTGCCCGCTTGCAGAACGAGCGTGCCACCGCGCTGCACTTGGAGGTCGCCGTAGGCACCCGGGAGCAGCGTGACGGTGGCGGCGGCCTGCACGGTGACCTTCCCCGTGCCTGCGCTCACCGCGGGCAGCGACGGCATGACGAGCGGTGCAAAGTGTTCGACATTGGCGCCGACCTCTCCGTTCTCCACCGCAATGGTGGCGGAGAGCTTCACACCGCCCTTCGCCATCAGGTTGCCATCGATGACGGTGGGGCCTCCATTCACCATGATGTCTCCGCCCGCCACCATGTCACCCCGGAGGATGGCCCCCCCCTTGCCCGTGATGCGCATGGCGCCGTTCGACCACACGTCACCCTCGGCCTCACGAGCCCGTCTCACGATGATCGTGTCGCTCGCGAACATCGCCAGATTGCTCAACACGGGGTTGGGTGCGGCGATGCTGCTCGCGGCGAACACCGGCAGGTCCAGAAATTGCTTCATGGGTGCCGACGTGCCGCCGGCGCCCGTGGCCGGGATCGTGAACAATTCGTCCGCGGCTTGACCCAGGTTCGTCAGGTCCTGAAGCACCGCCAACTCCCCGCCCTTCGCGCCGCTCTGCACCACGATTTCCGGATGATCGAATGGTGCACGCTCCCAGCGCACGCGCTCGTCGGTGAGCGAGCGCAGGAAGGCGGCGATCGCAAACTGGCGCATGGGGTGGCCGATCAGCCCGCGGGCACGATGGATCGACCCGTCCAGATCGGCGAGGTTCTCGTCGTGGAAATTTCCACCACGCGTGTAGAACTGCACCACGTCGCTCAGCGTCGCGACGCTGCCATTGTGGAAGTAGGGCCCGGTCAGCTCCACGTTGCGCAGCGACGGCGTCTTGAACGCGCCGTCGTTTCTGGCGAGCTCGTCCGGTCCGATCGGTCCGGCGTTGTTGTTCTCGACGCTACCGGGGTTCAACTGCTCCAGCCGCGACACGGACAGCGGATTACCGAACGGATCGTTCGCCCCGAGGCCAATGTCCTCTTGGGTCGAGCGCACGCCGATGTTGTGGAAGCCGCCGTCGTAGACGGCCAGGTGACCGTCGGCCATGGGCATGTGATCGATCACGCCGCCCGTCTCGCCCCCTGGGACCGGGGGCGCGAGTCGCGCCGAGGACGAGGCGTCGGTGAACTCGGCGCCGAAGTGGCACTCGATGCACTTTCCGGTCGAGGAGCTCAAGAACATCCTGAGCCCCATGCGCTGCTGCGGCGTGAGCGCTTCGATATTGCCCTCGGCGAAGCGGTCATACGGCGCGTCGTCGGAGACGAGCGTGGCTTCGTACGCCATGATCGCGAGTCCCCAGAACATCGAGAAGTTCGCCTCCATCACGCTGAACTGGTCAGTGGGCAGGCTCGTCCCGTCGCTCGGAACGCCGACGCCCGGAATCACGTCAAGGTTCGCATCCACTACCGAATTCGAGTTCCACCAGCGTTCGTGAAACGCCGCGCGGATCATGTCGGCGTACGTGGTGTTGAGCCCGGTCCCGCCCCGGACCGCTAACACGCCCAGCACGCCGTCCTGGGAATGAACGGCCTGATTCGCGAGCGGTGTCAGCGTCAGCATTTTCTTGCCGAACTTGGTCAGCGTGCGCCCGGCCGCGGACATCTCGACATCCGAAAGCGGCGGTCCCACGGCCTGTGAGGCGAGGCTCGCGTGGTCGAGCGAGATGCGCACCGGCTCGGGCTCGCCGAGCTCATTCACGCGCAGCACGCGCGCGTTGGGGTCGGCGTCACCAAACGGGCTGCGGCCGTTGAAGCGCCGATTGGCGCGGCCATCCCAGAAACTCCTGACGTTGAACACCGCATTCACCATCGTCGGCACGTTGCGGCCGGTGACGCGGCGCGTGTTGAGCCCGGAGACGTGGAAGCCCAGCGGGTCGAGCACGCCGGAGAGTCGCGCGTCGCTGGCGCTACCCGGCACGATGTCCTGGAACTCACTCGAGTGCACGCCCTGCGAGCCGCTCACATCGTCCCGGCTGCGCACGCGCGCCGAAGCCCGGTCGTCGGGATCCACGAGCTGGTGGAACGGGAACTCGGACGCCGTGAAGGTGTGATTCTGGCCGCCCATATCGAATGTCCCGTTCGCGCCGGGATTCAGCTGATTCACCTGGCGGGAATCCGCGCCGGCCTTGAAGTGGCAGCTGGCGCACGCCACGCGTCCATCACTGGCGGCCTGCGTGTCCCAGAAGAATGCCTTTCCGAGCGCAACGGCGGCGGCCCGGTTCTTCACGAACTCGGAGATCTGTTCTGGTACGGGCACTGTCACGGTCTTGAGCGACGGTGGTGACTTGGGGAATGGTCGGGGCGGAACGACCTTGGCCGTTCCTATCGCGGACAGAAATTCGAGCGCGAGCACGCCCATGGCGAAGGGGAGGAGGATCTTGCGCATGGTGACCTCTGCCCGTGGCTGGAGAAACCACGGGTGGGAGTGGGGTTCGCCCCGCGCGGCGTCGGCTGAGCCCCCGGCCCGACGGCGTCGCTTGGGAGAGCTGTGGAGTAGAGAAACAGGGAGAGACAGGTACTGCGCACGCGACACTGCGCGCATCGCAATACGATTCCAACACAATTCATTAACTCAGCATCCGAAAGTAGCATTTGCTTTCCTAGAGGAAATAATCTTACGCGACAGCGAACGGGTACGGCATGCTACGAAGCGGGAGATTTCGCTGTGGTGAACGGGTGCGCAATGCGGTGAAACCACGCGCACGCCGAGGAGACGAACCGTCCGCCTACGGCTCGAGCGTGAGACGCTCCATCGCCACCTGATCAATCCGATTCGGATCGAGGTGGAGTGGCATGCAGCCGTGGTCCGCCCAACGCCGGCGCAGGTCGTGCTCGCCGCCCGGTGGGAATGCGGCGGAGTTTCACGGCGTGACGGTTTTCAGAACCATGGGACCCCATCCCCGGTAGTTTGGCAGAACCATTCCCCCCCCCCGCGTGACCAAGCCGCTATCACTCCTCCTGCCCGGACGGGCAGGGAGGGTCGATGAGCTATCGCGAGGTCACGATGCTGGAGATCAAGGAAGTTCTGCGGCTGTGGTGCGGCGGGACCGCGAGGAAGCGGATCGCGACGCAGCTCGGCCTCGACATCAAGACGGTGCGTCGGTACGTGCGGGCCGCGCAGGCCTGCGGACCGTGGCCTGCCGGGGAAGCAGTACTCGACGAGGCGCGGGTGACCGCGGTGGTCGCCGCCCTGCAACCGGGCTGGGGCCGCCCGCGCGGCGCGCTGTGGACCACGTGCGAACGGGAGCGCCAGTTCATCGCCTCGCACCTGAAGCAGGATGTGCGGCTCACGAAGATCCGCAAGCTGCTGCGGCGCCGCGGCATCGAGGTGTCGTATCCGACGCTGCGCCGGTTCGCGATCGTCGAGCTCAGTTTCGGACGGACCGCAGCGACGATGCCGCTCGCCGACGGCCAGCCGGGCGACGAGTTGCAAGTCGACACCGGCTGGATGATGTACCTGGAGCCGGACGGCTCGGGCAAGCGGCGGCGGATGCGCGCATGGATCTTCACGCCCGGCGTGTCGCGCTACCGGTTCGTCTTTCCCTGCCTGCAGGAGAGCACGGCCACGGCGATCGAGGCCTGCGAGGCGGCGTGGGAGTTCTACGGCGGCATGTTCCACACGCTGGTCCCGGACAACACCTCGACCATCGTCCAGATCGCCGACCCGCTCGAGCCGCGCTTCAACCGTGCGTTCCTCGAGTACGCCCAGGCCCGCGGCTTCCACATCGACGCGACCCGTGCCCGGCACCCTAGGGACAAAGCACGCGTCGAACGCTCCGCATCGACGGTGCGCTACGACTGCTTCGGCGGCGAGCGCTTCGCCGAGGTCGAAGTGGCCCGCACCCACGCCCGTCACTGGAGCGAGCACGACTACGGCATGCACCGTCACGGCACGACCCAGCGCCTGCCCCGCGAGCACTTCGAGGCCGACGAGCGAGCGCACCTGCTGCCCGCGCCCACCGCCGCCTACGATCTGCCGTTGTGGTGCGAGCCCAGGGTCGTCCGCGACCAGCACGCCCATATGGCCCGTGCGCTCTACTCGCTGCCCACGTCGCTGGTCCGCCGCACCCTGCACGCGCGCGCTGACTCGGTCACGGTGCGCTTCTACAACGGCACCACGCTGGTCAAGACCCATCCCCGTATGCCAGCCGGCGCCCGCTCCACGGATCCCAACGACTTCCCCGCGCACAAGAGCGCCTACGCCCTGCGCGACGTCGCGTTCCTCGAACGCGAGGCGACGCGGCACGGTGAGGCGATCGGTCGTCACGCCCATGCGCTGCTCGATGTCCCGCTGCCGTGGACACGCATGCGCCGAGTCTATGCGCTGCTCGGGCTGGTCAAGCGCCTCGGGGCCGACCGCGTCGAGGCCGCCTGCGTCACCGCACTCGCAGCCGGCATGTTCGAGATGCGTCGCCTGCAACGCATGCTGGAACTCGCCGCGCCGCCGGTCCCGGCCACCGCAAGCGCGCGCGTCATCCCCATCGGCCGCCTCCTGCGGCCGCCGAAGCAGTACGCCCTCGACTTCACCCGAGACGCCAACCCCGAAGGAGAACCCCAGCCATGACTCCCGATGCCATCGGTCCCGACCTGAAGACCACCCTCAAGCGCCTGCGGCTCGGTCGCACGCTCGACACGCTGCCCGAGCGGCTCCTGCTCGCGCGCCAGCAGAAAATGCCGCACGCCGATCAGATGCTCAAGGCGCTCCGCCACGCCCGTCTCGACAACAACTACGAAGCCGAGCTGCGCAAGCTCATCGCCGTCGACCTGTTGATCCTCGACGACTTCGCCCTCGATGCCATGGACCCCACCGAGAGCCGCGATGCCTACGAGATCCTGACCGAGCGCCACCGCGCCGGCTCGATGATCGTCACCTCCAACCGCGGCCCCGACGAGTGGCTGGCCACCTTCGCCGATCCGATCCGCGCACAGAGCGCCATCGACCGCTTCACTGGCAACTCCTACGACCTGATCATCGAAGGAGAGTCCTACCGGCCGCGGCTCAAGCCCAAGCTTCGCTCTGGACAACCGGAGGCTGCATAAGCGACGTTCCACCCGTCACGCGGTGAGGGACCCGGGGGGGAATGGTGCTGAAACTCCGGGGTCCCATGGTCGTGAAAATCGACAATGAACTGCGGATGAGGGTCGGGCGGTTCCTGCCGATCATCAATCCGTGGGGATTCGCCAAGATGGTGCGGCGGTACTCAGGCGTCGAGAAGTTCCACGCGCATCGCCTTCGTCACACATTCGCGTGCCGATGGCTGGATCGCGGTGGCAGCCTCGCGGCGCTGCAACAAATGCTCGGCCACTCGTCGATCGTGACGACGCAGCGCTATGCGCGGATCAGCGACGACATGGTGCGGCGGGAGGTGGAGCGGTTGGAGTTGGTTGCCGGTTGACGCGGTTTCGGAGGCCATTCTGTAGCCGGATCTGTAGCCAGTGACGCTCCGAGGACTTGCGCGAACGCTGTAAGTTCGTGTATCTACTGCCTCGGAGCGCTGCGAGAGCGGCTGAATCGGGCGGTCTCGAAATCTCCCCTATCGCACGATTGCGATCCGCCGTGCCGGCAAGGCATGGCCGTTGACGCGTACGCGTGCGAAGTAGAGCCCGCCCGCGAGCGTGCGGGGCGCCACACCTTCCAGTTCGTGCGCGCCGGCAACCAGCGTGCCGTGCCACAGCGTGGCCACGCGGCGGCCGGCGACGTCGTGCAGCGACCAGTCGACGTCGGCGGCCACGGGCAGTCGCAGAGCCTGGCGCAACAAGCCGCGCGCCGGGTTCGGCCACAACGCGCCCAACTCGACGGCACTGGCAGGAGGTGCACCCACCCCGGTCACCGCCTGATCCGGGAAGTGGAAGCGCACCTGGTCGATCCACCAACCGCCACGGCCCAGGAATAGGTCGGTGCTCATGCGGAAGCGCACGCGTACGGGGCCCGGCGCCCATGCAGACAAGTCGATCAGCTCCTCGCGCCACGTGTCCTGGCGACCGCTCCAGCACGGCGCGTTCTGCGGCAGCCCCTGATCGCTCACCGCCATGATGTGCGTGTAGTCGGTCACCGGTGTCGCGGGTCCCCAGATTCCGCTCGGGCCCTGCACCTCGACACGGGCGCCATCGAACGCCATGCCGACGGGCGCGTCCTCAAGGTCATAGCGGTGCATGAAGGACAGCCTGCAGCCGGGGACGATGTCGTAGACCAGCCCGCTCGAGAGCGCGGCATCCTGATAGGGGCCATAGGGCAGGCCCTCGAGTCCGCAATGCCACGCGCCCGAGCCGGAGGGGGATGCCGTATCCTCCACCAGGTGCCACTCGTCGCGGCGGTTGTAACGGACATTGGAGTGCAGCCATGGCGACGGGTTCCAGAAGTCGTCGACCCAGTCATGTCCGACGCGCAGCGTGTCGAATGAGGGATTCGAGTAGCCGAGGTTCTGGGCGAGCGCGCGGTCGCGGGCGACGAACCGGTAGGCGAGCCGGGCACCCCGCGGCAAGCCGGCTCCGAGCGACACGGCGAACGAGTCGCGGCCGACGCTCAGTGCTGGCAAGCTCTGCACCGAGCCGCCCGCGAGCGACCACTCGCACCACACGGAGTCCACGCCGAGGTTATCGGTGACCCTCGCCAGCAGCGTTTGCGGCAGGCGCTCGCTCGACTGCTCGTACACCGCCCAGTGCGTGATGCGCGGCGGGATGGTGTCCGGCCCGGTGCGGTACCCGAACGTCCGTCCGCGCTTCCAGTCGGGCAGGTCGGTGAACAGGCCAGCAGAGTCGGACAACGCACGGCACCAGTACTCGAGCGACGTGCCACGGGCCTGACCGGGAAGCACGGCCGTGAATGAGTCGGGGGCGACCCGCGTCATGGCGAGCGAACTCCACCAGACGTTCGGGTCGGTGCGCCACGACAGGTAGACGCCGTTGGGATGCACGGCGATCGGGATGCCCGCGGCCTCCACGCTGACCTTGAGTCCGACTCCGCGAGGGACATTCTCGGCTTCGGTGTCCGGGAGCCCGGCATGCTCCAGCCGCAGCCGGCCCGCGCGCGAGTCCAGTGAGGCGTCCAGTGTCATGCGGCCCGCGGTGAACTGCTGGACGGTAGCGGGGAAGGCGGCCCGGATGGTCTCGAGCTTGGCGAGGTCGGCGGCCGAAGCGGCGTTGCCGCGCGGCACGATCAGCACGAACGCGGCGCGCACCTGATGCGGCGCGAACGCCGCCTCGGGCAGACGCGGCCCGCTCGCCGCCTCGAGCTGGTCAATGGCGAAACGCCGACCCGGGCCACGCGCCGTGATGCCCTCGGCCGGATCGCTGACCGGCACATAGGAACCTGGCGGCGTGAACTGTGCGGTGTCCGAGACCACCAGAAGTGAGTCGATCTCGTCACGGCCGCGCACGCCCATCAGGTACTGGTCGAGCGGGCCGAAGCGTACGATGGGTGCGGTCTGGAAGAAGCTGTCGGGGCCGGCGACATTCCAGTCGGTGCCCTCCATGACCGAGCCGTCAGCGTCGAAGAAGAAGCCCCAGTGCTGGCGCGCACGCCCGAGCAGCATGGGCGAGGGGCCGGTGCCATCATCGACCATCGGATAGGCCAGCCAGTGATGGCCGAACTCGTGCGCCAGCACTTCCTGCGTGACGTAGTTGGGCAGACCGGCCACCGTGGCGGCGGGGTCATCGGGGTAGCGCTGCAGGCCGTTCATGGTGAGCACGGTCTGCAGCCGCGGCGGCAGGCCGAGCTGGCTGTTGTAGTCGAAGCGGTCGAGCCCGATACCGAAGATGTCGTTGCGCGTCAGCCACGCTGCGGCGAGCGCGGTGGGTGAGCCGAGCCAGTTCGTCATACCGGTCGACAGCCACAGCACGAGCTCGTCGTAGTCGTCCCCGTGCGTGCGATAGAACGCACGGCCGGCCGCGGCCACGTCGACGTTGACGTTCCCGCCCTTGTCGGTGAAGAAGAACGTGCCGTCGTCCTCGAGCACCGCGATCTCGCCGACGTCGGCCGAGTTCGGGGTGGGCATCACGATGTTGCCGCGGATCGCGCTCGCCTCGGCCTGCGCGGCGAAGGCGGCCGGCAGCGCGTCGATGGCGGTGCCGCACGAAGCGTCCACGGACGCCGCCGCGGCACTCGGCGCGAGTGGTGCCAGAGGTCCAGGCGCCGGCCGCGCGCGCGGGAGCGGGGCCGCGGACACGCCGAGCGCCGCCCACACGCCGATGACGGCGAGCAGTGCGATGGCGCGGGCCGGGCGGGGCCGTGCCGGGCGGGGGATGTTCCGGGCTCTGGAATGCACGCGCTTCAATGGTACGGGCTGCATCCCGGTGCGGCCAGCGAGAACGGCGGCGCGACATGGCCGGCCGGCAGGCGGCGTGCGGATTGCACGCTTTCGGGCGGCGTGGCCGCCCGCGGCGCACGTGGACGCCCCTTACGGTTCCCGCAGGGCACCCCGAGGGGCCGCGGGCGCGTGCTATAGTGCCGGACCTTCGGACACAGGGAGCCGCGCTTGAACCTCGATTGGCACCGCCTCAAGGCGGTCGTGCTCGAAAGCGACGACTGGGGACTGTGCGCCTGGGTGCCGGATGATCGCGCGCACCGGGCGCTCGCGCTGCTGCCTGCGTTCCGTTCGGCTGCGGGCCTGCGCTACGGCCGCTCGACGCTCGAGAGCGCGGCGGATGTGCGCGCACTGGCGGACGTGATGCTCGAGATCCGCGGTGGGGACGGCTTCCCGCCGGTGTGGCAGGCCAACACCATCGTCGCCAATCCGGACTACGACCGGCTGCTGCCGCCGTTGTTCGAGATGGGCGAGTTGCCACTCCTGCGCGTGCCCGAGTTCCCATCGCGCTGGGACCGGCCGGGCCTGTGGGATTCGGTGCGCAAGGCGGAATCGGATGGCGTCTGGTGGGCCGAGCTGCATGGCCTGCATCATCTGCCCGAAGCCGCATGGCTCCTGGCGCTGCGGCGCGGACAGGACGATGTCCGCCGGGCCCATGAACAGCAGAGCCCGATCGGCGTCGCGGTCGAGGCGAGCGGCGAATACGATGCGACGGAGCCTCGGGAGTTGCGTGCGGCCAACCTGCGCAAGGCCATCGCCGCGTTCCGCGCGCTGTTCGGCCGCATGCCGACGAGCTTCTGCCCGCCCGACTACCGCTTCGACGATTGGCTCGAGCACGAGGCCGCTTCGCTCGGGCTCTCGACGTTCCAGGGCAAGGCCGAGCAGGTCGGACAGGCGCTGCCGCCACTGCGCCGCCGCTGGCTCGGGCTGCGCTTCCCGCACCTGGAGCACGGCCGCTTCGCGCTGCCGCCACGCATCGCGTTCGAGCCGGGTGGCGATGCCGCCGCCGCGGGCCCGCGCGGGCTCGAGGCCGCCGTGCGCGGGGCGCGCGACGCCTGGCAGCGCGGCCAGCCCGCCGTCGTCAGCTCACACCGCATGAACTATGCGCACCTGGACCACGCCTGGTCCGACGCCAGCCGCACCGCCCTGCGCGCGCTGCTCGCGCGCCTGTGTGCCGATGGCGCGGTGTTCCTTACCGACCACGAGGTGCGCCAGTTGGTCGAGCGCAATTGGTCGGTGCGCGAACTCGCCGGCCGTGGCGTGCTGCTGCGGCACTACGGCGTGCCGCGTGAAGCGCTGCGCTTCGCCGCGCCCGATGGCGTCACCGGCGCGCTCCTGCGCGGACCGCACGACGACAACAAGGCCGAGATCACCGTGGCAGGGGGCGAGGCCGCGGTTCATGTGAACCTCGGCGAGTACGTGCTCGAATGGACGCGCTCGTGAGCCCGGATCCGGGCCCGACGCCGGTTGCGGATGCCGCCCGTCCACCCGCACCGTCGCGCGGTCCATGGCAACGGCTGACGTCCGGGGCGACCGGGCACTTCACGCCGTGGAAGTTCAACTGGCTCGCGAACCACAAGATCATCGCCGCGCTGGTGCGCGTGCGCGTGCACGCGCACGGTGACCTGCTCGATGTGGGCTGCGGCGGCAAACCGTTCTCGCCGCTGTTCGCGGGCCGGCTGCGCCGCTACTGGGGCAGCGACCTGTCGTCGTCCCGGTACCTGGGGACCGAGCGCCCCGACGCGTTCGCCACCGCGGAACGGCAGCCGTTCCGTGACGCCGCGTTCGACACCGTGCTGGGGCTGTCGATGCTGACCTACCTGCCGGAGCCCGGCCGCATGGTGGCCGAGGCGTACCGCGTCCTGAAGCCCGGCGGCGTGCTGATATTGGAGTTCACGCAGATGGTGCCGCTGCACGATGAGCCGTGGGACTTCTTCCGGTTCACGCGCTATGGCGCCGAGCACCTGCTGCGCCAGGCTGGCTTCGAGCCGGTGGAGTACGTGCCCGTGGGCGGGTTGTGGTCGCGCGTCGGGCTCACCACCATCGCCGCGCTCCAGCGCCTCAACCGTGGCCCGACGCGTGTCCTGACCGAACTGCCGGTGCGGCTCCTGTACCTGGTGTTGCAGTTGTGGTTCGAACTGCTCGACCGGCTGTTCTTCGACCCGCGCGAAGTGCTGGCCCACATCGTGGTGGCCCGCAAGCCCGCCGCATCCGGAGCGGTCCGTTGACCGCTTCGTGCCACGGGGACGCCAGCCGCCCGCTCCGCTGGTCCACACGGTCACCCGGTGAGCCGACCCGCCGTGGTGCAATGAGGGGTCAAATCCTCTAGCCTCAGGCCATGCTCCAGCGCGCTGCGGCGCCGGCGCCCGTGGTCCGGCTGATTCCCGATCTGATCGAGTACGCCGCCGAGCGATTCGGCGAGCGTGCGTTCCTGCTGCGCTACACTTCGGGCGCCTGGTCGGGCTACACGTTCATGGCCGCCGCGCGCGCCGTGCGAGCGTTCGCCGCCCTGCTCGAACGCGAAGGTGTGCGCACCGGTGCTCGCGTCGCGTTGCAGGCCGACAACCGGCCGGAGTGGGGTCTTGCCTACCTCGCGGTGCTCGCGGCCGGTGCCGTGGTGGTGCCGCTCGATGCAATGCTGAAGGAGCAGGAAGTCGGGGAGATCCTCGCCACCGCGGAGGCGACGCACGCCATCGGCGATGCACGGCACTTGCCGCTGCTCGCCGCGGCCAAGGCTGCGCGGCTGCCGGTATTGCGGCTGCTGTCGCTCGACCCCGAGCCCGTGCTGCCACACTGGGAGCAGGCGCAGCGCGAGTACGCCGCCGCGCCGCCGCGTTCGCCGCAGGTCGATCCGCACGACCTGGCGGTGCTGATCTTCACCTCGGGGACGACCGGGTTGGCGAAGGGCGTCATGCTGTCGCACCACAATCTGCTCACCAACGTCGAGTCGGTGGTACGGACGTTCGAGTTCGGTCCCGCCGACCGCTTCCTGAGCATCCTGCCGCTGCACCACACGTTCGAGTCCACCGGCGGCCTGCTGTGCCCGCTGCGCGTCGGCGCGAGCGTGTGCTACGCGCGCGGCCTGGCCTCACGTGAACTTCGCGAGGACATGAACTCGAGCGGTGCGACGCTGTTCATCGGCGTGCCGCTGCTGTACGAGAAGCTCATGACCGCGATCGACAAGGGCATCGACGACGCACCGCTGCCCGCGAGGATGTTCGCGCGCACGCTTCTCGGCACCACGCGCTGGGTGCGCAAGCTCACCGGACTGCGCGTCGGACGCACTTTGGTGCGGCCGCTGCGGCAGAAGGCCGGCCTCGACCGGCTGCGCATGTTCGTCACCGGCGCCGCACCGTTCGCGCCTGCGGTGTTCTGGCGCTACATCGACTTCGGCTGGCCGATGCTCGAGGGCTATGGGCTCACCGAGACCTCGCCGGTGGTGTGCGCCAACCGGCTGCCGAGCCCGACACCGGGCGCGGTGGGCTGGCCGATCCCCGGTATCGAAGTCAAGATCCACGAACCCGACACCGAGGGCGACGGCGAGGTCGCGGTGCGCGGACCGAACATCATGCTCGGCTACTGGCGGAAGCCCGGGCTGACCGCCGAAGTGATCCGCGACGGCTGGTTCCACACCGGCGATCTCGGGCGCGTGCAGCCCGATGGCCGGGTCCGCATCACGGGCCGGTTGAAGAACATGATCGCCACCGCGGCCGGCAAGAAGATCTATCCCGAGGAAATCGAGGTCCAGCTCGCGAACTCGCCCTATGTGCTCGAGGTGGTGGTGGTGGGCGGCCGCGATGCCCGCGGGGAGCGCGAGGAGGTGCACGCGCATGTCTATCCCAACCTGCCGGCGCTCGCGGCACATGCGCAGGGCCAGGGCAGGACCTGTGACGACGCCTACGTCGAAGCGGTGTTGAAGGCCGAGGTCGCTGCGCGCTGCGAGGCGCTGGCACCGTACAAGCGCGTCAGGAAGGTGCACGTGCGGAAGACCGAGTTCCTGAAGACCACGACCGGCAAGATCCGCCGCGGCCCCGCCGCGCTCGAAGCCGGTCCCGGCGGCGCCTGAGGCGGCCCGGTCAGCGCTTGCGACCGGCGCCCTGCTCGGGCAGCGGCTCGCTCGACCAGATGACGCCGTTGCCGCCGGTGAACTCGATGCGGTGGCGCATGAGCACCGGCCCGTGGTTGAAGTTGCCGCCCGTCCACTGCTTCTCGCCGTCGCGGCCGCGCACCTGCCACACCAGCTCTAACGGCCCATCGTGTTCGCAACGCAACGGCAGCCGCTGGATCGCGCCGTCCTCGATGGTCTCGATTGCGAAGCCCTGATCGCCGATGGAGATGCGCAGCCGTTCGATGGCGCGTCCCGAGCGGTTCACGGCCACCAGCTCATGCGCACCGGCCGTGCGCCAGTCGTCGTGGTTCTTCCAGCCGTACCAAGCCGCGGCCGCGATCAGCGCGAACAGGAGCAGGCGTTTCATGGATCCCTCCCACAGGCCAGCGCGTCTGGAGCGCCCCGGTTACACGTACCCGGCTCCATGCCAGGAGCCAAGGGCAGCATAGCCCGCTGCCGGCGGCTCGTCATTCGGTCGAAGGGCCGTCGCCGCGCAGCCCCTTGGCCCCTTCGGACAGGCGCAGGTCTTCCACGGGGGCTTCGGGTGTCCCGCGAAAAGCCCGGTAGAACGTCAGCGCCGCGGTCAGGTAGAGCACGGCGGTCATGTAGAACGGCACGTCGTACCCGAAACGCGCGATGATCGTGCCGGCGAGCGTCGCGCTCACCGCCCAGCCCAGGTTCCACACCATGTTGTTGAGGCTGGTCGATCGCGCCCGGAGTTCCGCTGGCAGCGCTTCCATCACGAACGCCTGGAGCAGCGGGGTGGAGGCCTGCATGAAGGTCGCCCGGAGCCAGAAGGCCCCGACCGCGACCGGCAGGTGTTGTTCACGTCCGAGCGTCACGAGGAACGGCAGCGACAGCAGTTCCGACGCGACCGCGGTGCGCAGCTTGCCGTAACGCCGTGCGATGGCGGGTGCCGCGAGTGCGGCGATGGCGGTGAGTACCTGCGCCAGGCTGAAGAACAATCCGATCTGCGCGCTCGAGCACGTGAAGCGGTGCTTGAAGTACAGGTTCATGAACGGGATCACGAGTCCGGCGCCAGCACCGATGAGCGCGGCGTTCAATGCGATCGGCACCA
Organism: bacterium; assembly: GCA_031360075.1. Taxonomy (GTDB): domain Bacteria; phylum Eisenbacteria; class RBG-16-71-46; order RBG-16-71-46; family RBG-16-71-46; genus JAIOPA01. Next base: position 14,077 of record JANMAX010000169.1, read on the forward strand.
GCTTGGCGGTCTCGTGGGCCGGAGGCGCGGGCGCACCGCGGACACGCTGCGGCTCGACGAGCCCGCGCAGGCCCAGCAGGGGCAGGGCCGCGGCGGCCGCGCACAGCGCACCGCCCAGCAGCACGGCGCGATACGCCGAGAACCACGACAGTCCCGGCAACAGCACGCGCGCCCACACCGGCAGCGCGCCGCCCAGGGCATTGCCGAACACCCCGGCCAGCAGCGCGCTCGCGAAGAACGTGCTGAACAGGTGGGTGCGCTCACGCGGTGTGGAGTGGTCGGTGAGGAACGGCGCGGCTGCGATCTGGAACAACGATTGGCCGATGCCGGCGCCGAAGCCCGCGCCGAGCACGAGCGTCGGGTCGGTGGACAGCGCGCGCAGCAAGTGCCCCGCGCCCTCGAGCCCCGCGCCCAGCATGAGCGTGCGCCGGCGCCCCCAGCGGTCGGCGAGCCAGCCCGCAGGCAGGGCCGCCACCACCATCCCCACCGCGCTCGCGGCGATCGCGCGTCCGACCAGTACTTCGCTGGCCCCGGACTCGATCAGGTAGAGGTTGTAGAGCACCGAGAAGATGCCGTGCGCCGTCCACATGAGGAACTCGGCGCCGAGGTAGAGCCGTGCCGGCCGCGAGAACAGCCGGACCGCATCGCGGAACTCCCGCACGGCGTTCATCACCGCGGTCAAGCACCCTCCAGCGTGTCGTGCCGGCGCACACACCAGATCTCGGTCCGGTCGCGGAGCGTCACGAGGGCGTCCGCATCACGGCATCGGCGCGCCGTGGGGACCCGCGATCCGGCGGACCGTGAGGCGCAGAGAACAGTGAAGCGGCGACCCATGGGGGGGCGCCGCTTCGCCTGTCGTTACTCCGTTGTGTTGCGATCTCGTGATGCGGATCAGCCGACCGAATCCAGGATAGCCGTGTCGACGGTGTGACCATTGGTGCCTTCACCCCGCGCGCGCATGAACGGCTCGAATGCAGCCGGCGTGAGAGCGATGAGGATACGGGCGGTCAGGTCCCCGGCGTTCTCGAGCGAATGAGGCACGCGCCCATCGAAGTGGCAGGAATCACCGGCTTCGAGGATGACGACGTGCTCGCCACACGTGAGGCTCACGCGGCCTTCCAGACACAGCACGACTTCTTCGCCGTGGTGGAAGTGACGCTTGTCGCTCATCGAGACTCCCGGCGGGAGCTCGGCGTGCAGCAACTCGAGGTTGCGACGGGGCTGCGCGGACATCACCTCGACGCGCGAGGTATTGCCGTTGACACCCATGTGCGGGCGCTCGGCGCGGCGCACGACATAGGGGACCTGATCCTCTTCGACCACCAGATAGGCGACCGAAGTCTCAAGCGACTTGGCCAGATCCGAGAGCGTCGCGAGGGACGGAGAAGTACGACCATTTTCCACCTGACTCACGAAACCCTTCGAGAGCCCTGTGGCTTCTGCCAGCTGCTGTACCGTGAGACCGCGGCGCAGCCGCAGATCACGAATCTTACGACCCAACTGCATGAGTCACCTCCGGAGAGAGAGAGAGGGAGAGCGGAGTGACAGAACAGAGTTTAGTGACGAGGGGAGGCGTCGTCAACGCCCATCGAACATAGACACATCCGACTTACCAACTTTGTTGCAGGGCTGTTGCGTCCTGCACGACAAGTGGTCTGCTCAAGAGTGGGCAGTCGGGGTCATGGGTGGTCCCGCCGGGGAGCCGAGGTACTGAAGTTGTACCAAGCGGTGGTAGAGCCCGGCGGCGGCGAGCAGTTCGGCGTGGGTGCCGGACTCGCGGACCCGTCCATGGTGCAGCACGACGATCCGGTCGACGTCATGGATCGTGGACAGACGGTGCGCGATCACCAGCGAGGTGCGGCCCACCATGAGCCGGCGGAGTGCCGATTGGATGAGGCGTTCGGTGTGGGTGTCCACACTCGAGGTGGCTTCGTCGAGCACCAGCAGTTCGGGGTCGCGAGCCAGCGCCCGGGCGAACGCCAGCAGCTGTTTCTCGCCCGCCGACAGGGTGGCGCCGCGTTCGCGGACCTCGGCGGCGTAGCCGTCCGGCAGGCGTTGCACGATGGGGTCGGCGTGTACTTCGACAGCGGCACGCTGGGCGCGTTCGGCGCTGATCGCGGGGTCGCCCAGAGTGAGGTTGCCCTCGACCGTGCCGGAGAACAGGAAGACGTCCTGGAGCACGAGCCCGATGCGGCGCCGGAGCAGCACCGGGTCCCAGTCGCGCAGCGGCCGTCCGTCGACGCGGATCTCGCCACGCTGCGGCGTGTAGAAGCGCAACAGCAGGCTGGTGAGCGTCGTCTTGCCAGAACCGGTCGCCCCGACCACGGCGACCCGCTCGCCCGGTTCCACGTTGAAGCTCACATCCTCGAGCACCCACTGCCCGCCGTTGTAAGCGAACCAGACGTGGTCGAACTCGACGCGCACGCCGGGCAGTGAAGCGGCGCTCCGATCGCCGGAGACCGCCCCCGTGGGCGCCGGCAGCCGGTCGGCCGCCGCGACCGCGGTGCCGGGCGCGGACGGGGCCGTGGTGCGGACGGAAGCCGGGTCGCCCACCGCGTCGGCCAGCGGCACCGCCGCCGGGTCGATGGGCGTGTCGAGCAGTTCGAAGATGCGCTCGGCCGAGGCCATGGCCTGCTGCAGGATACCGTACTTCTCGGACAGGTCCGAGAGCGGGCGGAAGAAGCGCTGCGTGTACTGGATGAACGCCACCAGCGTGCCAAGCGTGATGCCGGTCCACATGACCTGGCGGCCGCCGTACCAGACGATGAGTGCCAGTGCCATGGCACTGACCAGTTCGAGCAGGGGGAAGAACACCGCGTGATAGTTGTTGGCGCGCAGGTTGGCATCGCGGTGGTCGGCGTTGACGCTGCTGAACTCACCCAGGTTCCGCGCCTCGCGACCCAGCAGCTGCACCGTGCTCATGCCGCCCAGGTTCTCGTTCAGGAACGAGTTCAGGCGGGCCAAACAGGTGCGCACGTCGCGGAACGCGCGCCGCACCTTGGCTCGGAACGTCAGCGTCACGAGGATCATGAGCGGCAGCACGGAGAACGTCACCACCAGCAGCTCGACGTTCAGCCGCGCCATCATGATGACGATGCCGATCAGGATGAACAGGTCGCCGAACAGCGCGTCGATGCCGGCGGTGAACATCTCGTTCAGCACGTCGACGTCGTTCGTGACGCGCGTCATCAACCGGCCGACCGGCTGGCGGTCGAAGTACGACACCGGCAGCTGCTGCAGGTGTCGGAAGATGCGGGCGCGCAGGTCGCGCATCAGGCTCTGCCCGACACGCTGCATGATCTGCGTCTGCACGTAGCCGAGCCCGAAGCCGATGGCGAGCGCCGACAGGTAGGTGAGCGCGATGCGGTCGAGCACGTAAGTGTCGCGGTGGCGGATGCCGAGGTCGATGGCCTCCTTCGTCAGCCACGGGTAGGCCAGCTGCACGCCGGCGGCGGCCAGCGTGACGACCACGGCGCCGGCGACTTGCAGCCGGTAGGGGCGCAGGTAGCCCGTCAGCCGCCGCGCGAGGCGATGGTTGTAGGCGCGGCCGGTGCCGTCCTCGAGTTCGCCGGTGCTCATGATGCCGCGATCTCGTCTTCGAGCTGCTGTGCGCGATGCAGCGCGGCGTAGTGCCCGCCCTGCGCCAGCAGGCTGGTGTGCGTGCCGCGCTCCACGACTTCGCCCCGTTCCAGCACCAGGATCAGCTCTGCGTCGCGGACCGTGCTGACCCGATGCGACACCAGCAGCGTCGTGCGCCGGCGCATCTCGCCGCGCAACCCGCCGAGGATGATCTCCTCGGTCTGCGTGTCGACATTCGACAGGCAGTCATCCAGCAGCAGGATGGGAGCGTCGCGCAGGATGGCGCGGGCGATGGCGGTGCGCTGCTTCTGGCCGCCCGATAGTGTGATGCCGCGCTCGCCGACGCGCGTCTCGAAGCCGGCGGGGAAGCTCGCGACATCCGTGCCGAGGTGAGCCACGCCGGCGGCACGCGCGATGGCGTCGCGGTCCTCACTCGGCACGCCGTAGGCGATGTTGGCGGCCAGTGTCGCCGAGAACAGGAACGGCTCCTGCGGCACGCCGGCGAACTGGGCGCGCAGCCACGGCAGTTCGACCGTGCGGATGTCGCGCCCGTCCACGAACACCGTTCCAGCGGGCGGATCGAACAGTCGTGGCAATAGCGCGAGCAGCGTGCTCTTGCCCGAGCCGGTCCGTCCGACGAGCGCCACGGTCGAGCCGGGCGGGACCTCGAAGGACACGCGCCGGAGCGCGGGCGACGTCGCGCCCGGGTAGGTGAACGTCAGGTCGCGGAACTCGAGGTGTCCGCGACTCGGACTCTCGGGGCGCACTGCTCCGGCCTCGGTGTCGATCGCCGGCGCTTCGTCGAGCAGCGTGGTGATGCGCTGGAACGAGGCCATGCCGCGCTGGAAGATGTTGATCACCCAGCCGAGCGCGATCATCGGGAAGTTGAGCATGCCGAGGTAGACCGTGAACGCCACGAACTGTCCGAGTGTGATGTGCCCGCGGATGACCTCCCGGCCGCCGATCCAGATGGCGAGCACCGCGCCCAGGCCGCTCCAGAACGCCAGCGATGGTTGGAACACGCCCGAGACCTTGATCAGGTCGAGATGCCCGCGCCGGTAGTCCTCGGACAGGTGATCGAAGCGCGCCGCCTCGCGGCCCTCGGCGCCGAATGCACGCACCACGCGCAGGCCCGCAAGGTTCTCCTGCACCTGCGCGGACAACTGCGCCATGCGCTCCTGGACGCGCTCGAAGCGGTGGTGGATGCGGTCGCCGAACCACCACACCGAGAGCGACACCAGGGGCAGCGGCAGCAGCGACAGCAGCGTCAGCCGAGGGCTGATCGCCAGCATGAACGTCAGGGACAGGACGCCGACCGTGATCGTGTTCACCGTGTACATGACGCCCGGACCGAGCATCATGCGCACGGCGGACATATCGTTCGTGGCGATGGACATGAGCTCGCCGGTGCGGCGGCGCTGGAACCACTCGACGGGCTGGCGCTGCAGGTGCGAGAACAGGTCGTTGCGCAGGTCGAACTCGAGCCGGCGGGAGATGGCGATGACCCAGCGGCGCATGCCGAACCGGAACAGCCCGGCGAACACCGCGATGCCGATCACGAACAGCGCGTAACGCCCCAGTTTCTCGGCGGTGACGCCCTTGTACAGGTCGTCGATCGCGTAGCGCAGCACCTGCGGCTGCGCCAGTTGCAGGACGTTCGAGGACGCCACGCACGCGATGCCCCACAGCAGGCCCGCCCGGTAGGGGGCGGCCGCGCGGAGCAGTCGTGCGAGGGGGCTGGGAATCGTGCTCCTAACCCGGCCTGTTCATGAGCAGGACCCAGCTTCGCAGGGTGCCCCCTGCGAGGACCGTCTGCCCATGAATCGCCGCGGAGCGGGCACGGCCGGCTCCTCGTAGTGTCATCCACACGACTGCGTCGCAGGCCATATCCGCTCCTTGCGCTTCACGGACATCCGATCCGCTCGGCTCACGGTTCACGACCAGGGCACCGTGAGCAGCGGGTGCCCATGCTCGACGGCCCAGCGGTCGAGCGTGCCCGGCGGCGGATCGCCGGGCACCCGGTGTCAGTGCGCCTTCGTGCCGCCGTAAGCCCCGGCCAGACGGTCGAGCGCGGTCTGCTTCCAGGCGATGCCGAAATAGAATTGATCGGCGTGCAGCGTATTGCGGCCCGACGGGTTGTGCCAGCTGCCAGCGAAGACGTCCATCCGGTCGTCGACACGATAGGTGATGCGCTCGCCCGCGAGCATGTTCACGGACTGCAACTCGGGACCGTGCGCACCGGGAACCGGCGCGGCGATGCGGTCGTAGCGCTCACCCTGCGACACCTGCCACTCGCCGGCGAAGCTCCCGGTCACGAGCAGGTGCTCGGAGAACCAGATGCCAAGCGAGGCCGAGCCCGTGGTGAAGTCCGCGAAGCGATCGGTGGTCGCGCGTGCGCCGGCACTGAGGAAGCGCGTGCGGTAGCCGCCGCCGAGCGTGTAATACGCCCGCTTACCGAGCGTGCCCCCGATGTCGAGCGCGGCCGACAGCGACTGCAGGCCCTGCGCGAAGAACGTGCTCGAGTCGCGCCCGGTGCCGCTGGCGAGCGTGGTGAGCGAGGTGCCGTCCAAGCCGCCTGCACCGGTCGTGCCCGGGAACAACCGCCGGTTCGAGCCGAGCGGCGCGGTCCAGCCGAGATTCAGCGCCACCGGCGCGGTCCCCAGATGCATGCCGTAGCGGATGCCGAAGTCGAAGTCACCGAACCCGGTCGAGGTCGCGTCGTTCGCGCCCGACACCCAGGTGCGGCTGACGAACGGCACGTCCAGCCAGATCGAAGCACGCTTCTTCCAGCCCAACTCGTTGTGGGAGCGCACCACCCGCTGCTCCAGCGTCCCGCCGAGCGAGACGCGCTTGTCGTCGCGGTTCTGGTAGTACGTGTCGGCCGAGAAGAAGCCGCCCGAAAGTTCGGAGTAGAACTCACCCGGCTTGAGCGCCCAGGGCGAAGCCCAGGCGGCGGACGCGAGTGACAGGGTCGCCACGGCCACGGCGGCGGCGACGGAATGGCGCAGGCTCATCGAGCCTCCTCGAGGCATGAAGGTGTACCCGGTGACGGACGGGCGAGACTAATCGCGCTCCGGGGGGCGTGCAAGGGCAGCACCCTGACTGTGAGTGCGACATGATTCTGTCCGCCCTGAATGCAACGTGAAAGTGTCCGCCCCATGGGACACCTGACAATGAGCCAGAAAGAGGCCTGCTGGCTGCCGTGGGACGGCGCGGGTCCCGGTTCCCGGGGGGGGGCCGCCACCGTCCGGGCACTCTCATATGAATGGACTGCCCCGCTCGCGGCCGTCCGTCACTCCTGCAGCCCGCGCAGCGCATGCCCGGCTGTGGCACCATCGCCACCATGGCCCGTGTGCGCGTTCTCGAATGGGTGCGGTATCCGACCGGCGTCTGGAACCTGCCGCGTGCGCTCGCGCATGCGCTCGCCGCCGCTGTGCCGGAGGCCGAGGTGTGGTGCCCCGAGACGCGCGCGGAAGCCGAGGCGCTGCTGCCCGCGGCCGATGTCGTGCTGGGCTTCGCCGTGCGGCCGGACAATCTCGCGAACGCCACTCGCCTGCGCTGGATTCATTCGACCGCGGCGAGCGCCACACACGTGCTGTTCCCGGCGTTGGTCGAGAGCGATGTGGTGGTGACCAACGCGCGCGGCCTGCATGCGGATGCCATGGCCGAGCATGCGCTCGGCGTCATGCTGGCGTTCGTGCGCAAGCTGCACCACGCGCGCGATGCGCAGCGTGCGCGGGTGTGGGCGCAGGAATCCATGTCGGCGGACGCCCCGGCGTTCGGCTCGCTCGCGGGTGCAACGCTCGGGCTGGTGGGACTCGGCGCCATCGGTTCGGCGCTCGCGACACGCGCTCGTGCACTCGGCATGCGTGTGCATGCGGTGCGCCGCCACCCGGCGGCGGACCCGGCGCCGGCGCACGAACAGTGGCCGGTGTCGCGCCTGCACGACCTGCTCGCGGAGTCCGACTGGGTGGTGGTGGTCGCGCCGCACACAAGCGCGACCGAGGGACTGTTCGGGGCCGCCGAGTTCGATCGGATGAAGCCCGGGGCTCGGTTCGTGAACCTGGGCCGCGGCGCGCTCGTCGACGAAGCCGCGCTCGTCGCGGCACTGCGTTCCGGGAAGCTCGCCGGTGCGGCGCTCGATGTGTTCGAGGAAGAACCGCTCCCGCCGGCGAGCCCGTTGTGGGACTTTCCCGAGGTCATCCTGACGCCGCACATCTCGGGCCTGGGCCCGCGCTACTGGGAGAGAGCCATGGATCAGTTCACCGACAACCTGCGGCGTTATCTGGCCTGCGAGCCGCTCGCCAACGTCGTCGACAAACGGGCGGGCTACTGATGCGGACGCTGGGTGTGCTGGTGGCCGGCGGCCGCGGACAGCGCTTCGCCGAACTCGGGAGCAAGGCGCTCGCCGAGTGCGGGGGGCGCACGTTGCTGGCGCGCGCGATCGCGACACTCTCGGAGCTGTGCGACCCGGTCATCGTGGTCGCACCGCCCGACCTGAGGCTCCCGGTTCCCGCCGCACGGCGCGTCGTCGACATGCCCGGGGCCCAAGGCCCGCTCGCCGGGGTCGTGGCCGGGTTGGGCTCGCGCCGCTTCGAGGAAGCGCTCGTGCTCGCCGTGGACCTGCCGTTGCTCACCGCCAGTCTGCTCGCCGCCCTGCGTGACCTGCGCGGCGAAGCCAACGCGGTGGTCGCCGCGCCCGGCGGCATCCCGCAACCGCTCGCCGCCTGGTTCGGGCCGCGCGCGTTTGCCCCGCTCGCCGAGTCGCTGCGCACCGGGGAGCGTTCGGTCACCCGCGCGGTGCTGGGACTGTCGCCGCGCGTGGTGGGTGACGACGTGCTCGCCGGCCTGCCGGGTGGGCTCGAGGCCTGGCTCAACGTCAATACGCCCGAGGACATGGCCGAGGCAGGACGCCGGCTCGGCATGACGAGCAACGCGTGAACGCGGCCACCGATCCCATGTGGCTCACGCGTGCGCACGCCGCACTCGTCGCGCGCGTGCCGGGTACGCGCGCATTCTGGTTCTACGACATCGACGCCATCCGGTCCCGCGCCGCGCAGCTCGTGACGGCCTTGGCTCCGCTTAAGCCAAGAATCGCCTATGCGCTCAAAGCCAACGGGTTACCGATTATCGCTCATGCGTTGCGTGAGGCCGGGCTTCACGCCGATGCCGGCTCGCTCGGCGAACTCGAACTGGCACACGCCTGCGGCTTCGATCGGGCCCAGCGGACGCTGTCTGGCAACGGCCGTACACCCGAGGAGGCAGCGTGGGTGGCCGAGCATGGCGTGGTGTGCGTGAGCGCCGATCAGCCAGCCGAGCTCGACCTGCTCGAGCGCGCCGCCGCCGCGCGCGGCAGCCGGCTCGCGGTCGCGCTCCGGGTCAATCCGGGCATCGTCGCGGGCGGGCACCGGCACATCGCCACCGGACACCGTGCCAGCAAGTTCGGCATGTCCGTGAACCAGGCACTCGAGGCCTTCGGCTCGCGCGGCCGCTGGCCGCGCCTGGACCTCACGGGGCTGCACCTGCATGTCGGCTCGCAGGTGGATTCGGCCGAGCCGCTGGTGGCCTCGGCCAGGACCGCGCTCCAACTGGCCGCCGAGTCCGAGCGGCGCGGCGCGCCGGTCGAGACCATCAATCTCGGAGGCGGCTTCGCGATCGACTACTCGGGTGCGGGGCCGGGGCTCGACCTGGCCGGGTACGCCGGCGCGATCGCGGATCTGTCCGGGGCTTCGGACGTGCGCTGGTGCTTCGAGCCCGGCCGCTGGCTCGTCGCTCATGCGGGCACGCTGGTGGCCGAGGTGCTGTGGGACAAGTATCGCGATGATCCGGACGGCGGCCAGCGCTTCGTGGTCATCGCCGCGGGCATGAACGACCTGCTGCGCCCTGCACTCTACGGGGCGCGCCATCGCATCGTGCCGTTGGCGCCGGGCGATGGGGATTGGACGCCCGCTGATGTGGTGGGGCCGGTGTGCGAATCGTCCGACTGTTTCGCCACGGCCGTACCCTTGCCGCCGTGCGCGAGTGGTGCCCTACTGGGCTTGCTGGACGCTGGAGCATACGGTGCCGCGATGTCATCTAACTATAATGGCCGTGGTCGCTTGGCAGAAGTTGCTAAAGCGAATGGTGAGCTGCTGCTGGCGCGCGCTGCCGAACTCCCGGTGGAGCGCTTCCGTGGTGCAGGCGATTCGCCGTTGCTCACGGGCGCCGAGCAGACGAAAGCAGGGGCGTGATGTCGAGCACACCGCCGTACCGTACGTTCGTGGAACTGGAGGCGGCGCTCCCGGGCGGGTTCACGGGTGCCAGGCTCACGGCGGTCACGCTGCGACCGCAGCAACACGACATCGAGCTGGCGTTCGAACTGCCGGGCGAGCCCGTGGAATCCGGAGTGAGGCAGACCGACCAGGGCGCTGCGCGGGCCGAGGACGCTCCGGCATCCCGTGCCCGCACCGCGCTCGTGCGCGTCTCGGGTGTGGCGTGGATCGAGTTCGAACCGCGCGACCCCAAAGCGGGCGGCAAGCACGTGACGATGGTCGTGGCCAGTGATTCGCTCGACGGCGCGACCGTGGCCGCGCTCGGCTTCCCGCCCATCCCGCCTGGAGCGTTCGCCCACCGCCTGCACGCGCAGGGCACCGATGGCGCGATGTGCTTCGCCGCCGAGAGCGCCACGCTCGAGTGGGGCGCGAGCACCACGGACTGATCGCCCGGGATGTGCCCCCGTATCCGGCAGCGCCGGGGGCCGAGGGACCACTCCGGGTGCATGCCGCGCGTCTTGACACCCCCATGCGGCGACGCTGAGACTGCTTCGTCCGCCCCACCCCGGTGAGGTTCCCACCGCGCCGTGGCTGGCTTCACGCGGACCGGTTCCCACGCTTGTGAAATAAGGCGCAAGGTCCAGGTCCTGGTCGTGGCACGGCCGCGCGGGTGTGCGCCTGCGTCCTGACACGAGAAGAAGAAGAGAGGTGCGCCGTGCTCCAAGTGGTTTGCATCAAGCAGGTGCCCGACAGCGAGACGCGAGTGAAGCTGGCCGCCGACGGCCGCGCGCTCGATCTCACCGGCGCCACGCTGGTCATGAATCCGTACGACGAGTTCGCGGTCGAACAGGCGCTGCGCGTGAAGGAGCAGCTGGCGGCCGGCGAGGTGGTCGTGGTCTCGCTCGGCGGTGCGAGCGTACTGACGACGCTGCGCAATGCGCTCGCGATGGGAGCCGACCGCGCCATTCATCTGAAGACCGACACGGCGGCGCCCGACGCGCTCGCGGTGGCGAAGGCACTGGCCGACGCCATCCGGGGGCTCGATGCCGGCATCGTCTGGCTGGGCAAGCAGGCCATCGACGACGACGGCGCGCAGGTCGGTCCCATGCTGGCCACGCTGCTCGGCCGGCCGTGCGTGACCGTGCTTGCAAAGTTCGAACTCGCCGGCATGAGCGCGAAGGTCGAGCGCGAGATCGAGGGCGGGCGCGAGCAGATCGAAGTCCCGCTGCCGGCGGTGTTCACGACCGACAAGGGCCTGAACGAGCCGCGTTTCGCGTCGCTCAAGGGCATCATGGCGGCCAAGAAGAAGGTCATCGAGGAGCGCGTGGTCGAACTCGGCACGCCCCATCTGGAGCGCGTGTCGCTCGAACTGCCGCCCGCGCGGCTCGCCGGCCGCATCGTCGGCGAGGGTGTGGCCGCCGTGCCCGAACTGGTGCGCGCATTGCGCGAAGAAGCCAAGGTCCTCTAGTTCCCAGGAGCCGCACATGAGCATCCTCGTTTACATCGAACAGCGCGACGGGCAGGTCCGACCGGTCGCGCGCGAAGCACTGGGCGAAGCCAAGCGGTTGGCCGCAGCACTCGGCGGACCGGTCACCGCGGTGTACTGCGGCGCCTCCGACGCCGGACTGGCCGCACTCGGGGAGGGCGGCGCCGACAAGGTGCTGGCCGCCACGCACGGCGCGTTCGCGCGCTACGACGCCGCGGGCTATGCCGCCGCCGTCACGGCCGCCGCGAAGGCGGTGTCCGCGCAGGTCGTGTTGTTCGGCGCGTCGTCACTTGGCAAGGACCTTGCCCCGCGCGTCGCCGCGCTGCTCGGCGTCGGACTGGCGGGCGACTGCGTCGCGCTCGATGCCAGCGGCGGCAGGCTGATCGCGACCCGGCCGGTCATGGCGGGCAAAGCGCTCGAGAAGTTGGCGTTCCCGGCAAGCCCGGCGCTCGCGACGCTGCGCCCCAAGATGTTCGCCGCGGCCACTCCCGAAGCGGGCAGGGCCGCGGCGGTCGAACCGCTGGCGTTCGCCTGGGATCCCGCCGCGCCGCGCGCGGTGGTGACGGGCGTGACCGGTGCCACGGGCGGCAGGCCGGACCTGACGGAATCCGAAGTCATCGTCTCGGGTGGCCGCGGGCTCAAGGGTCCCGAACACTTCGCGCTGATCGAAGCCCTGGCCGACGCGCTCGGCGCGACCGTCGGCGCCTCGCGCGCGGTGGTCGACGCCGGCTGGCGCCCGCACGGCGACCAGGTCGGGCAGACCGGCAAGACCGTGGCGCCGAAACTCTACGTCGCGATCGGGATCTCGGGTGCGATCCAGCACCTTGCTGGAATGTCGTCGTCGCGATGCATCGTCGCGATCAACAAGGATCCCGACGCCCCGATCTTCAAGGTCGCGGACTACGGGCTGGTGGGCGACCTGTTCGAGGTCGTGCCGGCACTCACCGAGGCCATCCGCAATCTGCATTGATGCAAGCGGGACAGAAGCTTGACGGTAGCACGCCTGCCGCGTAGCTTGCGGCGTTCGAGGGCGCATGACGCGCCCGTTCACGGAGGATGACACTCGACATGCTCGAGTATCTGCCGGTCCTGCTGTTCGTGGCGGTGGGTTTGGGGTTCGGTGGGGTGACGATCGCCGCTTCGTCGCTCATTGTTCCTCGCCGAGTGTCTCCCGAGAAGGTGTCCGCCTACGAATGTGGCGTCGACCCCGTGGGCGATGCGCGCGGACGCTTCACGATCAAATTCTACATGGTGGCCGTGCTGTTCATCCTGTTCGACATCGAAGCGGTGTTCCTCTACCCGTGGGCGGTCGCGTTCCACTGGCTGGGGTTCTACGGCCTCATCGAGATGGTGCTGTTCATCGTCATCCTGCTCGTCGGCTACCTCTATCTGCTCAAGAAGCGGGCACTGGAGTGGGAGTGATGCTGGCAAACTCGCAAAGGCAGCGCGTATGACCGATCCCCGCGACAATCCGTTCCGCACGCTCGCGCACGCGGCTCCGGCCGCTGCTGCGGCGAAGCCGGCCGGGCTGGTGATGCCGCAGACGGAGGACGAGCGTTTCCGGGACGAACTCGAAAACGGCATCCTGTTCACCACGATCGAGAGCGTCGTCAACTGGGCACGCGCCAACGCCATCTGGCCGCTCGGCTTCGGCCTGGCGTGCTGCGCGATCGAGATGATGGCCATCGCCGGCCCGCGCTTCGACGTCTCGCGCTTCGGCGCGGAAGTGTTCCGTGGCAGCCCGCGCCAAGCCGACCTCATGATCGTCGCCGGCCGCGTCAGCATCAAGATGGCGCCGGTGCTACGCCAGCTCTACGACCAGATGCCCGATCCCAAGTGGGTCATCGCGATGGGCGCCTGCAGCTCGTGCGGCGGCGTGTTCAACAACTACGCCATCCTGCAAGGGGTCGACAAGATCGTGCCGGTCGATGTCTACGTCCCCGGCTGTCCGCCGCGGCCCGAAGCCCTGATACACGGCATCATGAAGCTGCAGGAGAAGATCCTGACCTCGAAGATCGAGCTCGGCCCGATCGCGCGCAAGAAGCCGCGCAAGCGCAAGGGAGAGGCCTGATGCTCGCCCCGGAGCGCGTCGAGCAGAAGCTGCGCGAGCGGTTCCCGTCGGTGGCGGTCGAACGCCAGCAGGGCGCCGCGGTCCGCGACTACACACTGTTCGTGCCCGCCGAGCACCTGGTCGAGGTCTGCACGTTCCTGCGCGACGACGACGACTGCGCGTTCGCGATGCTGTCGTGGATGGGCGGCGCCGACTACCTGCCGCGCGTGCCGCGGTTCGAATGCATCTACAGCCTGCTGTCGCTCAAGAACGCGGCGCGCTTCACGCTCAAGGTGCTGTTGTCCGAGGAGCAGCCGCGCGTCCCCACGGTGTCGGGTGTGTGGCCGACCGCGAACTGGCACGAGCGCGAGACTTACGACTTCTACGGCATCACGTTCACGGGGCACCCCGACCTGACGCGCATCCTGCTACCCGAGGACTGGGTGGGCTGGCCGCTGCGCAAGGACTCGCCGCTCGGCTACGAGGAAGTGGCTTTCACGCACAACACGCCGGGGCGCACCGTGCCCTCGCCGAGCCTGAAGAAGCTCGCACCCAAGAAGGTTCGCTACCGTGCGCAGTGAGACGATGACGCTGAACATGGGCCCGCAGCACCCCTCGACGCACGGCGTATTGCGCGTCGCGCTGGAGCTCGACGGCGAGAACGTCGTCGCGTGCAAGCCGATCATCGGCTACCTGCACACCGGCATGGAGAAGCAGGCCGAGTACAAGACGTACACGCAGTCGATCCCGCAGACCGACCGCATGGACTACATCTCGCCGATGAGCAACAACCTGGCGTTCTGCCTGTCGGCCGAGAAGCTGCTGGACGTCACGGTGTCCGAGCGCGTGCAGGCCATCCGCGTGCTGCTCACGGAACTGACGCGCATCAGCTCGCACTGCGTCTGGCTCGGCACGCACGCCATCGACATCGGCGCGCTCACCGTGTTCTGGTACTGCTTCCGCGAGCGCGAGAAGGTGCTGAGCATCTACGACATGGTGTCCGGCGCGCGCATGACCGCGAGCTACTTCCGCGTCGGCGGTCTGGCGATGGACATTCCCGAGGGCTTCCTCGCGCGCTGCGAGAAGTTCGTCGACGAGATGCCCGCCCATGTCGACGAGTACGAGTCGCTGCTCACGAAGAACCCCATCTGGATGGCGCGGACGCGCGGCGTGGCGCCGCTGTCGGCCGCCGATGCCATCGCCTGGGGCGTCACCGGACCGGCGCTGCGCGGCTCGGGCGTGAAGTGGGACTTGCGCAAGTCCGAGCCCTACTCGGGCTACGAGACCTACGACTTCGATGTGCCCACGGGCTCGTCGGGCGATGCCTATGACCGCTTCCAGGTCCGCGTCGCCGAGATCCGCGAGTCGACGCGCATCGCCAAGCAGGCCATCCAGCGCATCAGGGCGCTGGGCGAGAAGGGCGAGTACCGGGTGCGCGACTTCAAGTACGTGCTGCCTCCCAGGGAAGTAGTCAAGACGTCGATGGAGGCGCTGATCCATCACTTCAAGATCGTGGCGCACGGCTTCTTCCCGCCGGTCGGCGAGGCCTACCAAGCGGTCGAGGCGCCGAAGGGTGAGTTGGGCTTCTATTTCGTGAGCGACGGCTCACCGCGGCCATGGCGCATGAAGGTCCGCTCGCCCTCGTTCGTGAACCTGCAGGCGCTTCCCCTCATGGTCCAGGGCAAGTTGGTCGCCGATGTCATCGTGGCGATCGGCAGCATCGACATCGTGCTCGGGGAGATCGACCGATGAGCCACGCCCCCGTGATGCCCGTCGACGGACCGGCCACGCTCGCGTGGTCGGACAAGGCCAGGGCGGAAGTCGCCGACGTGTTGTCCCGCTATCCGGTCCAGCGTTCGGCCGTGCTGCCCGTGCTGTGGATCGCGCAGGCCGAATGGGGCTGGTTGCCGCCCGCGGCGCTGCGCTTGGTCGCCGACAGCGTCGGGCTGCCGGAGTCCGAGGTGTTCGGCATCGCGACGTTCTACACCATGTTCAACCTGAAGCCGGTGGGACGGAATCATCTCCAGGTGTGCATGACCCTGTCGTGCTCGCTCATGGGCTCCGACCGGCTGTTCAAGCACCTCGAGCACAAGCTCGGCATCGGCCACGGGGAGACCACACCGGACGGCCGCTACACGCTGCGCCGCGTCGAATGCCTGGCGGCTTGCGGCGGCGGCCCCTGCATGCAAGTCGGCTTCGACTACCATGAGAACCTCGACGAGGCCAAGGTGGATGCGCTCCTGGAACGTCTCAAGTGAGCCGCGGCCCGCTGCTGTTCAAGGACATCGACTCGCCGGGACTCGCCGGCCTCGAGACGTATCGCAAGGGTGGCGGTTACGAAGCTATCGCGTCGACATTCGGCAAGACGCCCGCCGAACAGGTGATCGAGGTCGTCAAAGCTTCGGGCCTGCGCGGCCGTGGCGGTGCCGGCTTCCCGACCGGGCTCAAGTGGAGCTTCGTGCCCAAGGGCTCGCCCAAGCCTAAGTACATCGTGTGTAACGCCGACGAGTCCGAGCCCGGAACGTTCAAGGACCGCGAACTCATGGAGAAGAACCCGCACCTGCTGATCGAAGGCATGATGCTGGCGGGTTACGCGATCGGTTCGCACGTCGGCTACATCTACCTGCGCGGTGAGTTCGAGTACATCCAGCGCATCCTCGACGGTGCGATTGCCGAGGCGCGCGCCGCGGGCCTGCTGGGCGACAGCGTCATGGGTTCGGGCTACGCGTTCCAACTGCACACGCACCTGGGCGCCGGTGCCTACATCTGCGGCGAGGAGACCGCCCTGCTGTCCTCGCTCGAAGGCTACCGCGGTCAGCCTCGCCTCAAGCCGCCGTTCCCGGCGGTCGAGGGCTTGTACGCCTGTCCGACGGTCGTCAACAACGTCGAGACGCTGATGGCGGTGCCGCACATCGTCAAGCACGGTGCGGCGTTCTACCGGCAGTGGGGCACGGACAAGAGCGCGGGCACGAAGCTGCTGTCGGTGTCCGGGCCGGTGAAGCGCCCGGGCAACTACGAAGTGCCGCTCGGTTACTCCATGCAGCAGCTCATCGAAGTCGATTGCGGCGGCATGCGCGATGGCCTGCAACTCAAGGCTGTCATCCCCGGCGGCTCCTCGGTGCCCATGCTGCCCGCAGCCGACCTCGACACCGGGCTCGACTACGAGAGCATGAACGCCAAGGGCACGTTCCTGGGTTCGGGCGGCGTCATCGTCATCGACGACCAGACGTGCATCGTGGATGCGCTGTGGAACATCACGCGGTTCTACGAGCACGAGTCGTGCGGCAAGTGCACGCCGTGCCGCGAGGGCACGTACTGGATGAGCGAGGTGCTGGAACGGATCGAGAACGGCGCCGGCCGCGATGCCGACATCGACCTGCTCGCCGACGTCGCGGACAACATCCTCGGCAAGAGCTTCTGCGCTCTGGGTGATGCCGCGGCGATGCCGGTCCAGGGAGCGCTCAAGCACTTCCGGGCGGAGTTCGAGCACCATGTGAAGCACAAGACCTGCCTCGTGAACCGCCGCCGAGAAGCCGTGGCGGGGGTGCGCTCGTGAGCGGACTCGTCAAGGTCAGCATCGATGGACGTGTCGTCGAGGTGCCCTCCGGCACGCTCGTCACCGACGCGGCGCGTGCGGCCGAAGTGCACGTCCCGATCTTCTGTTCGCATGCCAAGCTGCCGCCGCTCGGCGCCTGCCGGATCTGCGTCGTCGAGGTCGGCACGCCGAAACTGGGACCGGACCGCAAGCCGGTCCTGGCCGCGGATGGCACACCCGAGATCGCATGGATGCCCAAGGTGCAGACCGGCTGCACGACGCCGGTGTCCGACGGCATGCACGTGCGCACGGTCTCGGAGGTCGCGACCAAGGCGCGCCAGGGCGTCATGGAGTTCCTGCTCGTCAATCACCCGCTCGACTGTCCGGTGTGCGACGAGGGTGGGGAGTGCCAGCTGCAGGACCTGGCGTTCGCGTTCGGTCACGACTCCTCGCGCATGGACGAGGCCAAACGCACGTTCGACAGCGAGGACCTGGGGCCCATCGTCAAGAAGGAAGCCAATCGCTGCATCGTGTGCATGCGCTGCGTGCGCTACTGCGATGAAGTCATGGGCGAGAACGCGCTCACCGCGCACCAGCGCGGCGTGTACACCGAGATCTCGTCGTTCGACCGCCAGCCGCTCGCCTGCGAGCAGTGCGGCAACTGCGTCGAGGTCTGCCCGGTCGGCGCACTGACCGCGCTGCCGTACCGCTTCAAGGCGCGGCCGTGGGACCTGCGCCAGCACATCACCGTGTGCGAGTGGTGCTCGAACGGCTGCTCGGTCCGCCTGGGTGTGCGCGGCATGGAGATCCTGCGGGCCCGCGGCACCGAGTTCCGCGGCGTCAACCAGGAGTACCTGTGCGTGCGCGGCCGGTTCGGCCACGACTTCGTGAATGCCGCGGACCGTCTCACGGCTCCGCTCGTGCGCCATGGCGCCGCACTCGAGCCCTCGAGCTACGAAGAGGCGGTCGCGTTCGCGGCGGCCCGCCTGCGCGACATCATGGCGACGCACGGTCCGGACGCGGTCGCGTTCCTGGGCGGCGAGAAGCTCAATATCGAGGAGCAGTACCTGTTCCAGAAGCTCGCGCGTGGCGTGCTCGGCACGCCGCACGTGGACGCGCGCACGCGCCCGTCCGCGGCAGTCGCGGGCGACGCCGTGCTGCGCGCCAGCGGTGGCGGCCGCCCGGGTCTGACATTCGATGCGCTCCACCACGCCCAGGAAGTCCTGGTGCTGTTCGAGGACCTCCAGGGCGAAGCGCCGTTGGCGCAGGCGGCCGTGGTCCGTGGCTTCCGTCAGCGCGAGTTGCACGTCACCGTGGCGCATGCACGCCGCGTCAAGCTGGCGCGTCCCCGGTTCAAGGGCGACTGGCTGGCCGTGCGACCGGGTGCGGAACTCGCACTGACACTGGCGCTCACGAAGGCGGCGCTCGATCTGGGCGTGCCCGAAGGCACGCCGGCCGAGGTCGCCCCGGCGCTCGAATCCCTCAAGGCCTCACTCGTGCCGTGGACGTCCGAGAAGATCGTGGCCGACACGGGTGTGTCCGGCGCGGCGCTGAGCGCGGCGGCCAAGCGCATGCGCGATGCGGGGCGGAAGGCGCTGTTGTTCGGGCGCGGCGTGCTCGAGCACGCCCAGGCTCCGGCACTGTTGCAGGCAATCGAGAATCTGGCGTGGGCGCTGGGTGCCATCACCGCGACGGGATCGAGCGTCATGGCGTTCGGCGCGCATCACGACAGCGCGGGTGCGCTCGAGATGGGACTCACGCCGGATTCACTTCCGGGCTACGGGCATGCCGCCGATGCGGCCGCGCGCGCGGCGTTCGACAAGGCGTGGGGGGGCGCGCTGCCGGGTGCCGGCCAGCCGGCCCGTGCCGCCCTGGCGGCTGCAGCGGACGGCAAGGTGCGCGCGCTGTGGATCGTGTCGGACGACCTGCTCGCGAGTGCCGCGGATCGCAAACTGGTCGAGCAGGCGCTCGAGCGCTGCGAACTGGTGATCGTGAACGAGATGTTCCTGACGCGCACCGCG
>JANMAX010000359.1:0-2104 GCA_031360075.1 bacterium
CGCGCAGGCGGACTCAACGGGCAAAGCTGAGGTCGTGCGTGTCATCACCGACGCGACCGGCCAGCGCCTGCAAGTCGGCGGGCGCGACTTCATGGTCAAGGGGATGAACTGGGACTACACCCCGATCGGCCAGAACTACGCCTACAATCTGTGGGAGCAGTCCGATGACATGATCACCACGGCGCTCGACCGCGAGATGTCATTGCTCGCCGGCATGGGCGTCAACGTGATCCGCATCTACACCGGCATCCCGCCGCGCTGGGTGCGCTACATCCACGACCGCTACGGCATCTACTGCATCATCAACCACACCGTCGGGCGTTACGGCTTCACGCTGGATGGCGTGTGGAACGCCAATACCGACTATTCCAAGCCGCGCATGCGAGCCGCGATCTCCGCCGACGTCGCCGCCATGGTCGCCAAGTATCGCGGCACGCCCGGCGTGCTGATGTACCTGCTCGGCAACGAGAACAATTACGGGCTGTCGTGGAGCTCGTTCGAGATCGAAGCGCTGCCCAAGGGCGAACGCGACGCGGCGCGCGCGCACACGCTGTATTCGCTGTTCGGTGAAATCGCCGAGGCCACCAAGCGCGCGGACCCGAATCTTCCGGTTGCCATCGCGAACGGCGACCTCCAGTACATCGACATCATCGCCAAGGACTGCAAGGCCATCGACGTGCTCGGCACCAACGTCTATCGCGGCATCTCCTCGCGCGACCTGTTCCAGGTGGTGAAGGACAAACTCGGTATCCCGGTGATGTACACCGAGTTTGGCTCCGATGCCTTCAACGCCAAGGACATGCACGAGGACCAGCCGATGCAGGCGCGCTACCTGATCGGGTTGTGGCAGGAGATCTACGAGAAGTCCGCGGGCCACGGCCAGGAAGGCAACGCCATCGGCGGCTGCGTATTCCAGTGGTCGGACGGCTGGTGGAAGTACAAGCAGGAGGAGCGTCTCGACATTCACGACACCAACGCCTCGTGGCCAGACGCCGGTTACACCGAGGACTACGTGAAGGGCGAGAACAACATGAACGAGGAGTGGTGGGGGATCTGCGCCAAGGGCTTCCCCGATGCGCGCGGCCTCTACGAGCTCTACCCGCGTGCCGCCTACTACGCGCTGCGCAAGGTGTTCGCGCTCGATCCGTACGCGGGTGCCACCACGAAGGAGGCCATCCACGCGGACTTCGCCGCAATCACGCCCGGCGTCGCGGCGCTCGAGGCGCGCGGCGACCGCGCAGCACTCGTCACCAACGCGCTCGAGCGCGTGCGTGTGTCCGGGTTGCGCCTGGACTTCGAGACCATCAGCACGGGGGCGAACCTGACGCGGCCCACGCAATTCGGTGATCCGGCGTTCAAGGGGTTCGACAAGTTCCAGACCTTCTTCGCGGACGTGGAGGCGAATCCATCCCCGGCCGTGTCGGGTAAAGTGTCACTCAGTGTCCTGGGTGACGTTCCGACGAACACGATTGACCAGATCTTCTACGAGAACCGCCGCACCGAGCGCGTGAAGGTCTACCAATCGAGCATGACCTGGGACGACCGTTGGTTCAATCTCGACGCGTTCTACCGCACGGGGCATTTCCATTGGGGCTACGAAGGCGACTTCTTTGGCCTCTACCGCGAGGCTCACTACGGCCCCAACGTCGACATCTACGACTCCCCGGCGCCGGTCGGTTTTGAGATGGCCGCCAAGCGCTCGCTGTCGGGGCTCAAGCTCGCCTACGGTCCGCAGCTGTGGTGGGGGGCGCCGCCGGCGGTGCTGGCCAAGTACCGGCGCCAGGTGGGCCGCTTCGACGCGACCGCTGTTTACGAGAAAGACATCAACGGTCAGGGCGGCATCCAGACCGTCGCGGGCTCGATCGTGGTGGTCAAACCCACGCAGAAGGCGGCGCTGCACCTGAAGACGAACTATCGCTCCGCCACGGTCGAGGCCGGGGGCCTGTGGGCGGGCGCCAATCGCGAGGGCGCGGCCTTCCCGGTGTCCGCGGGCAGCGGCGATTCCTACCGGCTGCTGCGTGACGTCGGGCACTCCTCCGATGTGTGGGGCGGCAAGCTACGCATTGGCGCCACACACGGCCGCCTGCAGTGGTACGCGCAGGGC
>JANMAX010000203.1:0-1878 GCA_031360075.1 bacterium
GGTTGCTGGCGTTGCGCAGACCCGCCCACATGAAGTGCGAGTCGAACTTGCGGCCCACGAAGCGCGTGGTCATGCTGCCGGCGCGCGAGGTGTCGATGTCGTTGACCGTGATGCGGATGGTGTCGGGGCGGCTGTAGTAGAACGCCTGGTCGGTCCACTGCCAGAGCCCGATGTTCGTGTCCGCCACCGATGAGATGAACTGCATGAGCGGCGCGACATCGCGCTCGTAGTGCTTGGTGAACGGATAGCTGGCCACGGGCGTGAGCCCGGCGACGTTGTTCCAGCCCGCGCGCTGCGGCACGCGCAGTCCGCCGCCCGCCTTGCGCGTCACGTACACGACCTCGCCATCGCCCCACCAGCGCCGGTAGTTGCTGGCGTTCGAGCGCTCGGCCCAACTGCGCGCCCACAACCACACGCCGTCGCCGGAGTCGAGTGTGCCGTTGCCGTTCTGGTCCTCGACTTCGCTCGGCATCTCGATGGTGACGTAGGGCGGGCTGCCCCCCCCGGTCCCTTCCACGAACTCATGCCGGTGCACGCTGACGTCGGCCACCGGCACGCCAGCCGGATAGCCCTTCGCCAGCAGTTGGTCGGCATCGAAACGGTAGAGCGCGCTCTCGTCCAACTGCACGCGCACCTCGGGCTGCGACTCGTCGAACACCTGCGCGGTGTTGTTGCCGGCGGGCCTGCGGCCGAACCGCAGCGGGCCGCCCGCGACCTGCTCGGACGGCAGCACCCGCCAGCCACTGCCCTGCTGCCAGTTGAGCACGCTGGTCTCGAGCACCGCATCGACATGACGATCGGGCTCGCTCGATGTGGTGGGCATGGCCGCCGCACCCGCGGGCCGGTTGAAGTCGACGCGCACGGTGAGCGTCAGCGGCGCGCTCGTGCGCCCGGTGGCCTCGTCGTAGCGGAACGGCCGCACCTCGATCTGCACCAGCCGGCGGCCACGGAACCCGAACGGCGGCGCCAACTGCACCGGGGCTGCCGGCCATGGGCCATCGACGATGGCCGCGACCGGCTCGAGCATCGGCTGCAACCCGAGCCGGGCGTCGTCCTCGCGGAAGCCGGGCTTGCCGGCGATGGTCATGCGCACGCCCTCGCGCGCCAGTTCGCCGGCGGACTCGAGCACGCGCGCACTGGGCCGCGCATCGGGCGGCAGCGCCAGCGTGGCGCTCCAGGCCGGCAGCATGGGGCGGCCGGGCTCCGCCAGCTCGTGCGCGCCCGAGAGGCCGGTCACGTGCACGCGGCCGTCGTGCCCGGGGGCCGACAGCGTCCACGCACCGACGGTCACCTGAAGCGTGACGCCGCGCGCGTCGCTGGCGACCACGCGCAGTGCCGCTGCAGCGGCCACTGGCGGATTCGAGAGCGCACCGAGCGCCAGCAGCGCCGGGAGCAGCGCACGGAGAGCCACTGCGAGCGACGGGCGGATAGAAGAACGGTTCGGCTGGGGCGGCAACGCGTTATTTCGGGTCGGTGGGAGCATGGGATGGCTGAGTCTAGGGAGCCGTCCGGGCAAGGGCAAGGCTGCGGACGCGCTGCTGCAATGGCGGGCCGGACCCGGTACACTCCTGCACTCCCTCGGAAGCTCCACCCGGACCTGGTCACCACTACTCATGCGAACCTCCCCCCTGATGCTGCCCGTGATCCCGTGGCTGACTGCTGTCGCGCTGTTCGTGGCCCCCGGCCGGGTGTCCGCCAGCGCGGCCCCCGGCTACCCCACCCGCGAGGTCCAGCTCGAGCGGTACGCCACAATCCACGCCACCCCCAGAATCACTCCCAACGCGCGCACTGCGACGTCTGAAGCGGTGATGGCGTCGTGGTGGTTGGTGTGGGCCCCGTCGCCCGTCGTCGACTCCGCCTTGCGCCTGGCCCTCCTCC
>JANMAX010000250.1:0-4188 GCA_031360075.1 bacterium
CAGTTGTGGACCAACGTCCGCTCGCCGCTCGAGTGGGACGTGTTCGCGGTCAACACCTACCTGACCGTCTCGAGCATCTTCTTCCTGGTCGGGCTCATCCCCGACGTCGCCGCCGTGCGCGACCGGGCCAAGCACCCGATCATGAAGCTCATCTACACGCTCTTGAGCTTCGGCTGGACCGGTGCCAACTACCAGTGGAAGCACTTCTACGGCGCCTATCTGTTCTTCGCCGCGCTCGCGACCCCGCTGGTCTTCTCGGTGCACTCGGTCGTGTCGTGGGACTTCGCGATGTCGCAGACGCCGGGCTGGCACAGCACGTTGTTCGCGCCCTACTTCGTGGCCGGTGCGATCTTCTCTGGCGTCGCCATGGTCATCAACCTGCTCATCCCGATCCGCAAGATCTTCAAGCTCGAGCACATCGTCACGATGGATCACATGGAGAAGCTCGCCAAACTCGTGCTGCTCACCTCGACCATGGTCGGCTACTCGTACATGACCGAGTTCTTCATGGCGTGGTACGGGCCCAACAAGGCCGAGCGCGACCTGTTCTGGTTCCGCGCCACGGGCCACTACTGGTGGGCGTTCTGGATCATGTTCTCGTGCAACGTCATCTTCCCGCTGACGCTGTGGTTCAAGCCGATGCGCCGCAACATGCTGTTCATGTTCTTCCTGTGCATCCTCGTCAACGTCGGCATGTGGTTCGAGCGCTTCGTCATCATCGTGACCTCGCTCACCCGGTCGTTCAATCCGGCGACATGGTTCTACTACAAGATGTCGATCACCGAGGTCGCGCTCATCGTGGGTTCGTTCGCGTGGTTCTTCATGTTTTTCCTCGTGTTCGTCCGGGTGTTGCCGGCGTTCTCGATTGCGGAGATCAAGGAGACGCTGCCCATGCCGCGGCGGAGGAACCCGTGATGCTCAAGCTCTTGGACAAGTTGCTGTCGCCGCCGCCGCCGAAGTTCAACGGCGTCATGGGGATTTTCTACTTCGTCGATGACGCCGCGACCGCGGTGACCGCGCTGCGCCAGGCCGGCCACAAGGATCTCCAGGTGTTCTCGCCGGTGCCGCACCACGAGATCGAGCACGCGCTCGAACAGGGCCCGTCGATGGTGCGCTGGATCACGCTCGGCGGCGGCATCCTGGGCTGTACCGGCGGCCTCGCCCTGTGCTGGTACTCGATCGTGTCATGGCCGATGGTCATCGGTGGCAAGGAACTCGTCAGCATCCCGCCGTTCACGATCCTCGGTTACGAGAGCATGATCCTGCTGGCCGGCCTGGCGAACCTGCTCGGCATGCTCGCGCTGGCGCGCCTGCCCCAACTGAAGGCGACCGCGCCCTATGACCCGCGCTTCCAGGAGGACAAGATCGGCATCTGGGTGCCGTGCCGTCCCGATGCCGCGTCCAGGGTCGAACAGATGATGAAGGGCCAGCAAGCGGAGGAGGTACAGGTCCATGCTTAGGCCAGTCGCATTCCTCGCGCTGCTCGCACTGTGGTCCGCGTCGTTCCAGAACGGCTG
The DNA here is from genome assembly GCA_031360075.1 of bacterium. GTDB lineage: Bacteria > Eisenbacteria > RBG-16-71-46 > RBG-16-71-46 > RBG-16-71-46 > JAIOPA01. The sequence continues at coordinate 1,518 of JANMAX010000250.1, forward strand.
CCAGGACTTGAAGAAGTCCGTCACCCATCTGGCGTACTACCCGGTTCGCGATATGCGGCACACGGTCGCGATTGGAGTCCAGCGCACGACTTGGGGCGCGCCGGATTCGCTCGCGGTGCCGACGCAGGGGCGTGACCCGTACGTCGATGACGCTGCCCCCTACGACATCGCGGGCGTCAAGCTGGTGGCTCCGCCCTCGACCGAGGCCTCGGTCGCGCATGGCGACAGCCTCTTCAAGGTCATCTGCTGGACCTGCCATGGCAAGACGCTCATCGGCGACGGCCCCGTGACCGCCAAGTTCATCCCGCCGCCGGACCTGCTCGCCGAGGGCACGCGCGGCCGCACGGACGGGTTCATGTACATGTACATGCGCCACGGCGGCGCGATCATGCCGTCCTATGGCAACGCCCTATCGTCGCGTGACGGCTGGTCGCTCGTCCACTACATCCGCCACATGCAGAAGGTCAGTCCGCGATGAGCCACGAGGCAGTACTCCGCGACATCGCCGGCCGTCTGCCTGGCACTCCCGATCCCAGGAAGCGCCAGATCTTCATCGCCCTGATGGTGGTGGGGATCGCGGCCTTCGGGTTCCTGCTCGCCACCAACCCGCTGCGGGCGTGGGGTTCGTGGACCATCAACACGCTGTACTTCCTCGGCATCGCCGAGGGTGGCGTCGCATTGGCCGCCGCCATCCGGCTGTCGAACGGCCGCTGGGGCGGGCCGATCATGCGCATCGGCGAGTCGCTGTCGAGCTACCTGCCTTACGGCATCGCGACCATGGTGCTCCTGCTCGGCGCCGGCATCTGGACCTACCTGCCGTGGATCGGCAACGTCGAGCCCCGTCAGACGCCGTTCCTGAACGTGCCATTCCTCTACATCCGCACGCTCGGCGGCCTGCTGCTGTTCACGTTCCTGGCCCGGAAGCTCGTGAACGCCTCGATGCGCCGCGACCTCCACCTGCTCATGCCGCACGTCACGCCCGCGTTGAAGTCCGCCTACGAGAAGGTGGTGGGGCAGTGGCGCGGCGACGAGGCCGAGGCCAAGTGGTACTCGCACGAGGCCGCGCACCTGGCGCCGCAGCTGGCGCTGACGTTCGTGGTGTTCTATTCGGTGCTGTCGTGGGACTTCGTGCTGGCGCTGACTCCGAACTGGGTGAGCCCGCTGTTCGGGTGGTTCTTCTACGCCGGCGCGTTCATCTGTGCTGTCGCCGTGGTGGCCATGCTCGCGACGCGCCTGCGCGCGGGCCGCGGGCTCGAGGCCTACATCACCACGAACATGTTCTGGGACATCGGCAAGGTCCTGTTCGCCTGGTGCATCTTCTGGGTCTACCTGATGTGGTCGCAGTACCTGCCGATCTGGTACGCGGACATGTCGGAAGAGACGTGGTGGATCTTCCTGCGCTTCGAGGACCCGTGGCGTCCGTGGGCGTTCGCCGCGTTCACACTGGTCTTCTTGATCCCGTTCCTCGGGCTCATGAACAAGACCAGCAAGACCAATCCCGCGCTGCTGTTCATGTTCACGTGCATCGTGCTCGCCGGCGTCTGGGTCGAGCGCCACGTGCTGGTGATGCCGTCGCTGAACCCGAGCCAGGTGTGGATCGGGCTGCCCGAGGTGGGCGTGACGCTCGGCTTCGTCGGCCTGTTCGGCTTCGCCGTGCAGGGCTTCCTGGCCAAGTTCCCGTGCATCAAGGTCAGTGACGTTTTAGATGGCTTCGGGGGCCACGGGCACTGACGCCGCGCCGCACGCGCCGACGAACGCCCGGGTCCTCTGGCTGAGGATCCGGGCGTTCGAGTTTGTGGGATCCTGCCGGAGAAGTGGATGCTGGAGGGGGGGGCCAGCGGCCCCTAATGTTGAGCATCGTGCCGGGATGGCGGAATGGCAGACGCAGCGGACTTAAAATCCGCAGGGCGCAAGCCCGTGGGGGTTCGAGTCCCTCTCCCGGCACCATTGTCCTGCAACGGTTTGCGGGGTTCGCCGACTTCCCCCGAGTCGCCCGATTCCTGAAAACGTGCGCGAAACGTGCGGGTTCTCGATTCGGACTCCCCGATCTTGGCCCGCAGCCGGTCCGCGACGCCGGCCGGATCGCGCCCGAGATACCGGCCCAGCATGACCTGGGTCTCCCAGCCGCAAAGCTCGCAGATGTCCCTGTCGGACAAGCCCAGCGACCGAAGCCGCCGGGCCGCAGTGCGCCGCAGGTCGTGGAGCAGGCGGCCGGGCACCCCCGCAGCCGCGCAGGCGGCCCGCCATGGGTCGTACATGTCCCGGATCGGCCTACCTGAGCGGTGGAACACATACGGGATGATGACCCCGCGCTCGCGTTCCAGCGCCGAAGTGCCCTCGCGCCGCTCGTGAAGGACCGCCGCCAACTGCGGCATCGCCGCGAAGGGGAATACGCGCGGGTGCCCGCTCTTGGTCTCGCCACGCCCCAGCGACACCGTGCCTCCCGCGAGGTCGACCTGTGCCCACTGGAGCGGCAGCACCTCCGACGGAACGCGCCAGCCGGTCGAGGCCGCGAACGCGACCACCGCCGCTACGTCGGGCTGAGGCAGCAACTCGGGGTCCCGCGCTGTGGCCGGGCGGCCACGCTCGAGCACGTCGAGCACTACCGCCAATTCGGCATCGGTGAATGACCGTGTGCGCGTGTTCTCGAACTTCAGGTTGTCGAATGCAG
>JANMAX010000253.1:0-22497 GCA_031360075.1 bacterium
CTCGAGCATGTGCTGGTTGAGCTTCTCGGCCGGCGAGAACCCACCGTACACCTTCACCAGGTAGTGCAGCGCGATGACTTCGCCGATGACGGTGATGTTCTTGCCCGGCGTGATCGGGACCTGCACCAGCGGCACTTCGACGCCGAGGATGCGCGTCTTCTTCTCATCGAGTCCGACCCGCTCGTATTCCTCTTCGTCGGACCATTCGCGCAGGTTGACCTCGACCTCGACGCGCTTCTGCAAGCGGATCGAGCGGATTCCGAAGATGCTCTGCACGTCGATGATGCCGAGTCCGCGAATCTCCATATGGTGCCGCAGCAGCTGATTGCCGGTGCCGATGAGCACGTCACCGTGGCGCCGCGTGATGGTCACGACATCGTCGGCCACCAGGCGGTGCCCGCGCTCCACCAGGTCCAGCGCGGTCTCGGACTTCCCGATCGCGCTGCGCCCCGTGAACAACAGTCCGCACCCGTAGACGTCGACGAGCGAGCCGTGCACGCTCGTGCTCGGGGCGAACATGTGGTCCAGGTACGCGGTGAGCGAGTGAATGAACGGCGTCGTGCTCATGGGCGTGCGCAGCAGCGGGACCTGGCAGTCGTTGGCCCGCTGCAACAGGTAGGGCGGGACCTCAAGTCCCTTCGCCACCACGATCACCGGCATCGTGAACTGGAACAACCGGTCGATGGCGTCACGCACCATCTGCGGCGACAACGTCGCCATGTACGTGAGCTCGGTCTGCGCCAGGATCTGGATGCGTTCGGGCAGGAAGTTCTCGACGAATCCCATCAGCGCCATGCCCGGCCGGTTGATATCGCTCACGGTGATCTCACAACGCGACGCGAGCGACTCGGACAGCAGTTCGAGCTGCAATTCGTCGTGCTGGTCCTCGTACAAGCGGGCGATGCTGAGCGACTTCATACCCACGTCAGTCCTCGTCGCCGGGCAAGTCGTCGTCGCCGGTCGGCGGCTCGGGCGGGATCGCGCCGTTGCCCCGGCCCTCGCGACGGGGTGCGCTCACGCGCTTCTCCTTGTCACGACGCACGCGGTCCTCGAGCCGGTCGGCGGCGATTTCGAGCGCAGCCATGGCATCGGCGTGCGACTCGGTGATGATGACATCATGCCCGTGGGCACGCAGCGTGATCTCGGCCGTGTGCAGCTTGCGCTCCTGCGACACGATGACGCGCACCTCGTGGATGCCGTCGTCGTACTTGCTCAGCTTCGCGAGACGCGCTTGCGCGAAGGCGCGAGCGTTGGCGCTCAACTCACAATGCCGGGCGGTGACGTGGATCTGCACAGGACTCTCCCCCGTGCTGCCCTGGGGCGGGCAGCACCGCATGGGTGACGCTTCAGGCCACGCGCCGGCGGAGCCGGGCGGGCAGGATCTGGAGCTGTTCGCGATACTTGGCCACGGTCCGGCGCGCGATCTGCAGCCCCTTCTCGTGGAGCAGCTCGGCGATACGCTGGTCCGACAGCGGATCCTTCTTGTCCTCCTCGTCGATGAGCCCCTTGATGATGTCCTTCGCGGTACGAGCCGAGACGTCTTCACCATCGTCAGTGGCAAGCCCGCTCGAGAAGAAGAACTTGAGCTCGAACACGCCACGCGGCGTCTGGACGTACTTGCCGCTGCACACGCGGCTCACGGTGGATTCGTGCATGTCGATCTGGCGCGCGACCGCGGCGAGCGTCAGCGGCCGCAGGCAGGCGATCCCCTTCTCGAAGAACTCGCGCTGCTCGCGCACGATGCAGGTCATGACCTTGATCATGGTGCGACGGCGCTGCTCGATGGTCTGGATGAGCCACTTGGCCGACGCCAGCTTGCCCTGGATGTACTCCCGGGTCTGCTTCTGCTCGATGGTGGCGTCGGGCTTGCGCTTGTTCGCCGCGATCACGCTCTCGTAGGCAGCCGAGATGCGCAGCCGGGGCACATTGCGGTCATTGAGCATGACCACGTACTCGTCATCGACGCGCTCGATGAGCAGGTCGGGCACCACGTACTTGGGGTCCTCGGCCGACACGCTCGTGCCCGGGCGCGGGTTGAGCGTGGCGATCTCGTCGGCGGCCGTCTGCACTTCAAGCACCGTCACCTTGAGCAGGCGCGCGATCTCGGGGAAGCGCCGGTTGACGAGGTGGTCGAAACAGTTGTGGATCATGTTGAATGCCAGCGTGTCGTGGTCCCCCCGCGCATCGAGCTGGATGAGCAGGCACTCGCGCAGGTCGCGCGCACCGACACCGGCCGGCTCCAGCGCCTGCACGACGCGCAGCACCTTCTCGACGGCTTCGGCAGGCACCTCGAGCGAATCGACGATGTCGTCCATCGGGGTCACGACCCAGCCACGGTCGTCCAGCGAGCCGATCAGGAACTCGGCGATGCGCATGGACTCCTTGGGCAGGTTCAGGAAGTGCAGCTGCTCGAGCAGGCTCTCGGCCAGCGTCGTCCGCGTGACCGGGACCTTCTCGAGGAATTCCATGCTCGTCTCGCTCTGCGGCACGTAGGTGCGGTCGAGCGAACCGTCCTGGAGGTACTCCGCCCAGTCGATCGGGTCTTCTTCCGCCGGGTCCTCGGACTCCTCGTTGTTCTGCTCGTCCGCGGACGCCTCACGGTCGATGTCCTCCTGCTCCGTGACTTCGTCGACCTCCTCGAGCAGAGGGTTCTGCAGGACTTCCTGCTTCAGGATCTGCTGCAGCTCCAGCGTCGGCACCTGCAGCAGCTTGAGAGCCTGCTGCAAACGCGGCGTCATGATCAGCTTCTGGGTCTGGGAAAGATGGAGGGAGTGCTTCATTTCCATGACGGTGGCCCCTAAAGAGTGAATCCTTCACCCAGGTAGTACTGCCGGGCCAGCGGGTTCTCGGCCAGTTCCTGCGGTGAGCCCGAGAGCTGGATGCGGCCGTCGAACATGATGTACGAGCGGTCGGTGGTATTGAGCGTGACACGGACGTTGTGGTCGGTGATCAGCAGGCCGAGACCGCGCGCGCGCAGCCGCCCGATGATCTCCTGGATCTCCTCGACGGCGATTGGGTCGATGCCGACGAACGGCTCGTCGAGCAGCAGGAACGAGGGCTGCCGCGACAGTGCGCGGGTGATCTCGACCCGCCGCCGTTCGCCGCCCGACAGCTTGTGGGCATGGCGGTTGGCGAGATGCGTCAGGTTCAAGTCGTCGAGCAGTTGCCCGAGGCGTTCCTCGCGCTCTGACTTGGACAGCGGCATGGTCTCGAGCACCGAAAGGACGTTCTCGCGCACCGTGAGTTTGCGGAAGATGCTGGGTTCCTGTGCCAGGTAGCCGAGCCCGAGGCGTGCGCGCCGGTACACCGGTTCAGCGGTGATCTCCCTGCCGTCGAGCCGGATCACTCCCTGGTTGGGGCGCAGCAGGCCGACGATCATATGGAACGTCGTGCTCTTGCCGGCGCCGTTGGGCCCGAGCAGGCCGACCACCTCACCGCGGCGGACGTTGAGCGAGACGCCCTGCACCACGCGGAACTTGCCGTAGTAACGCACCAGACCCTCGGCCACGAGCCCTTCGGTGGCGATGTCATGGGTCTCAGGAGCTTCCGGCATGGCGTCGGACACTTGCGTCACTTCGTGCCTCCCTTGCCACTGCCGGGCGCCAGGACCTGAGCTGCACCCGGGCGCACCGTGGCACGCACCTGATGCTTGAATTCGAAGTGCTCGAGGTTGGGATCGCTCTCGAAGCCGACACCCTCCAGCACCGAGCCCTCCTTCTCGACCCGCACCAGCTTGTCCGAGACGATGCGACGGCGGCTGTTCAAGAAGTGCAGTTCCTCAGTGCTCATGCGCCAGCCCTCCACGGTCAGCAGCACGACGTTGCCGCGCGCGATCATGTCACGGGTGCGCTGGTAGAGCTCGCCTTCGCGGGCGACCAGTTCGGAACTCTTGGCCCCGAGTTCGTCGAAGAACACGATGCGGACGGTGCGGGCGGTGACAAGGTCCTTGGCGGTGAACGTCTCCGCCTGCTTGGAATACAGCGTCCACTGCGCACGCCCTGAGTCCGTCTCGGTGATGGTGAAATCCTCGACCTCGCTGTCGGGCAATTCACCCGAGGCCCCGGTCGCCGAAAGCTTCTTCCCTCCGCCACAGCCAGCCAGGAACCCAGCCATGGCCAGCCCGGCCAGCACAAGGGGCATGGCACGACGCAGCGGGATGGGGGCGGCGAAGGGCATCGAGGAGTCCGGAAGAAGGTGTCTGCCAACGGCTTCTGCCGCCACGCTAACAAGCGGACGGGCGCCGTTCAAGCAGGCTTTGTGCCACGACCCTTCGGGAGACGGCACTTTGGGTTATCGGCGGCCCACAGCAAGGACTTGCGCGCGGAGTGACGTTCTCTGGAGGGTTGCTCCAGAGCGCGTCCGGCAACTTGAGATGCGGCTCGAGCGTCGGCGGGTCGACGCTCGCCTCCAGCGCGGAGGTGGAAGCGAGCGTGGCGTTGCGGCCGGGCGGCCGGGAACCCGGCTGGGCGATGCACGGGCGACGGGCCCCGCGCCGTCCTGCCAGCTCAATGCCGCCGCTTGTACACGCCGTGGAACAAGTTCGTCCATGTCATGCCGCCATCCGCCGAGCGGTCCGAGACTTGATGCACCTCGTCGGGACCCTTGGGGGTCCACGTGATGCGGTCGATCGACTTGGCCCCGCGCACGACGCGCTCCGGGCCGGTGAGCACCATGTCGTTGCCGACGAGCCCGCCCTCGAGCGACAGGTAGGTGCCGCCGTTGTCGACCCAGGTCTGGTGCCAGTGCCGGCTCACCGAGTCGAAGATGTTGTAGCTCTCTCCCACCGAGCCTCCCTCGCCCTGCCAATGCTCCTGCAGCACGCACTGACCGAGTGGTCGCGTGACGAGGTTCGTGCCGGCCGGCCTGCCGTCGGGCGTGGTGACGATCCAGTCGCCGAGCCAGAAGTCGAACTGGCGATACGCCGGTGCGGTGCACGGTGCGGGGCGCGCGACGACCAACGCGGGGATGCACGGGACCGTCTGCTTTCGCTTGCCTTGCATGCGCGGGCCGCCTAGCATTCCGCACCATGAAAACCTCGATCTTGATTGCCACACTCGCCATCCTCACCTCGGCCCTGGCGAGCGCCGCACCGACCCCCGGTCGGGCCGCGAGCGCAAGCAAGTCCCGTCCCAGTGCCACGGCGGCGTGGAAGCCGGTCGTGCCATTCATCGAGGACGACTTCGGGCGCGCCCTTGCACTCGCCCGGGAACGCAAGCTGCCGGTGTTCATCGAAGGCTGGGCACCCTGGTGACACACGTGCCGATCGATGCGGGCCTACACGTGGACAGATAAGGCCCTCACGCGGCACGCCGGACGGTTCGTCTGGCTCAGTTTGGACATGGAGAAGGCAGTGAACGCACCGGCGCGCAAGGCGATCGGCATCAGTGCGTTCCCGACACTGTATGTGGTCGATCCCGCGGATGGCCACGTCGCGATCCGCTGGCTGGGCGGCGCATCGGTCGCACAGCTCGAGCGCTTGTTCGACGACGGGGAGTTGGCCGTCCACGGTGGCGCGCGAGGCCCGGCACTCGAAGCGCTCGTCGCCGCCGATCGTGCCTACGGCGCCGAGAAGTTCGCGGACGCGTGCAACGGCTACCGGGCGGCGCTCGCGGCCGCGGCGCCCGATTGGCCGGCCCGCAGCCGCGTCATCGAGTCGCTGATGTTCGCTTACTCACAGTCGGACTCGGGCGAGTCGACGCTCCGGCTCGCCGACGCCGAGTGGCCTGCCGCACGCGGCACGCCCACGGCCGCGATCGTCGCGGGTTCGGCGCTCGATGCCGCGGTGACACTACCCGAGACCCACGAGCGGCGCGCGGAATGGCTGGCGCGCTACGAAGCCGCATGCCGTGAGGTGCTGGCCGACCCGACGCTGCCACTGGTCGGCGACGACCGCTCGGGGCTCTACTTCTCGCTCGAGGGAGCGCGCGATGCGGCGAACGATTCGCTCGGGGCGCGCGCGCTGCAGGAACTGCACATCGCCATGCTCGAGGACGAGGCCAAGCGTGCCAAGACCGCCGAGCAGCGCGCGGTGTACGACTCGCACCGTGTCTCGCTCTATATCGGGCTCGGCCGGCCCGCGGACGCCGTGCCGGCGCTCCGGCAGTCGCAGCGCGATTTCCCGGACGATTACAACCCGCCGCAGCGGCTGGCCTCCATCTACAAGGCCATGAAGCTGTGGGACGACGCGCTCGCCGCGTCCGACCAGGCGCTGGCGCGCGCTTACGGCCCGCGGCAGTTCCTCGTGCTCAACACGCGCGTGGACATCCAGCTGGGCAAGGGCGACAAGGCGGCCGCGATCGGCACGCTCAACGAGGCATTGGACCGAGCCCAGAAGATGCCCGAAGGCCAGCGTTCCGAGAACACCATCAAGGCGCTGCAGAAGCGGCTCGCGGGGCTCACGCCGGCGAACTAGATCGCGCCTATACCAGCGGCCCGCTCGCGTGTGGAACGCAGGCGGGCCGCCGTGCACAGATGCGATTCCAATCTCACATCGTCGCACAGATGTTGGCCGGAGAGCTTCCGGATCGGGCGAATTCTTGCGAGTCCTGGCAAAGCACCCCGGCACTGCGTGTTATCCGCCGCATTGCCGATGGAAGCTGGATTCATGCGGTTCGCGCCGTCATTGGACGGGCCAGCGGGCGTGGTCCTAAAGGCGGGGCACAGCCCTTGCCTTCACCCACCGCGCGCCGCTCAAGGCGGCTCCACGTGTTCTGATCCGATGATCCCGGTCCTGGAGGTCGCGATGAAGCTTTCGAGGCGGCAGTTGATCAAGTTGGGCCTGGCGAGCGGCGCGGCGATGGCGCTCCCGTCCGAAGCGCTCGCGTGGGGCAGCAGCGGCTCCGGCGGAACCACCTACGGAGGTGGCGGAACGGGCGTCGCCGCATTCACGTTGCCCTTGGCCCTGCCTTCCGTGCTCCAGCCGAGTTCAGCCGACGCCACCACCGACTACTACACGCTCACCCAGACAGTCGCGCAGCAGCAGATCATCCCTGGCAAGCTCACGACGATCTGGGGTTACAACGGCCAGTACCCAGGCCCGACGATCAAGGCGCGCGTCGGCCGCAAGGTCGTCATCAACCAGATCAACAACCTGCCCGAGAGCGTCTCGGTGCATCAGCACGGTGGTCACACGCCGCCGGATTCCGACGGCCACCCCGGTGCGCTCATCGCGCCCGGCCAGTCGCGTTCCTACACTTATCCGAACAACCAGCTACCGGCCACGCTCTGGTACCACGACCATGCCGCCGATCTCACCGGCAAGCACGTGTACATGGGTCTCGCGGGCTGCTATCTGCTGAGTGACGATTTCGAAGACGCCTTGCCACTCCCGAAAGGCGCAAACGACATCCCGCTCGTGTTCCAGGACCGCTTGTTCAACTCCGATGGATCGCTCAGCTACACCCTCGATGACCGCACCATCGACGAGGGCTTCCTCGGCGACACGATGCTGGTGAACGGTGTCATTCAGCCGTACTTCCAGGTGCCGCGTCGCAAGATGCGGTTCCGCCTGCTCAACGGCTCGAACTCCCGTATCTACAACTTCACGCTCAGCAACGGCAAGGCGTTCATGCAGATCGGTTCGGACGGCGGCCTGCTCACCGCCCCGGTATCACGTACCTCGCTCCAACTCGCTCCTGCCGAGCGCGCGGACGTGATCATCGACTTCACGTCGGTGGCCGTGGGGACGAGCGTCATCCTGCAGAACGGTGATTCGGGCAACACGTACAGCTATCGCAGCGGGACCACGACCGAGGGCAGCTGGGGCAGCACCTCGAAGGTGGACATCATGCGGTTCGATGTTGCGCGTGACGAGGTGGACGAGAGCTCCATCCCAGCGACGCTGCGAACGGTGACCCGGATTCCCACGAGTCAGGCCACCAAGTCGCGTTCGTGGACGCTCGGCAAGACCTGGAGCTCGGGCCGCAACGTATGGAGCATCAACAGCAAGCTCTACGACCCTGCGCGCGTGGATGCCACGCCCGCGCTCGGGAGCACGGAGATCTGGACGTTCCAGAACCAGTCGGGGCAGACGCACCCGATGCACATCCATGACGTGCAGTTCCAGATCGTGGACATCAATGGCCAGGCGCCGGCGGCCCACGATGCGGGCTGGAAGGACACGGTGCTGGTGCCCAAGAGCGGCAGCGCCCGAGTCATCATGAAGTTCGCCGACCTCACCGGCGTCTACGTGATGCACTGTCACAAGCTCGAGCACGAGGACCACGCCATGATGACGCAGTTCAAGGTGGTCTGAGATCCACGTGTCTGTCACGAGGGGCCCGTCATGATCGAATATCGTTTCCGGCATCGGCCGACGCGGCCTGCAGTGCTTCATACAGTCGCACTCGCGCTCCTGCTCTTCCTCGGCGTCCGGCCCGCACAGGGTTCGGACCCGAGGAGAGCGGGCACGCGCGAGATGATGCGTGAGTTGTCGACCCTCGGGCGCGACTTCGACCTCCGGTTGGTCGAGCAGCAGGCCGATCCCGACATCGCGCGCTACTGCCGTCACGTCCGGAAGGGCGTCGACGAGCGCTCCCGCGTACTGCTCGAACTGCAGGAGGGCTACCGGTTGCTTGTGAACGGTGATGCCCGCTCGGCCGTCGAGCGATTCCTGGACGTGGAGCGGCGCGCCTGCCGGGAACCCGAGTTCGCAGCCGACCACCAGTTGGTCAGTATCGCCCGCTCTTACGCCGCGCTCGCGTCGCTACGTCAGGGGGAGCAGGAAAACTGCGTGATGCATCACACCTCACAGTCCTGTCTGCTCCCCATCCGTGGCAATGGCACGCATTCCATGACCGAGGGTGCCCGTACGGCACGTGAGGTCTACGCACGCATCCTCGAGCAGAACCCTTCCGACCTCACTTCGCGCTGGCTCTTCAACGTCTCCTCGATGGCACTCGGAGCCTATCCGGACAGCGTACCGAAATCGCTCCTGATCGAACCTTCGCTCTACGCGGCCGAGGACTCCATGCCCCAGTTCGAGGATGTGGCGCCGGCGCTTGGCATCGCCACGCGCGGACTCACGGGGGGTTGCGTGATGGACGACTTCGACGGCGACGGGAGTCTGGATATCATGGTGTCGTCGTTCGGTCTCGACCCCGTTCGGGACGCCATGCAGTTCCTCGTCCAGGACAGCCGCGGCCATTTCACCGACCGAACCGAGGAGGCCGGTCTTTCGGGCTTGGTCGGCGGCAGCAATCTCGTCCAGGCCGACTTCGACAACGACGGTCACTTGGACGTCCTCGTGCTTCGTGGCGGTGGGCTGCTCGGGAAGCTCGGCTGCCAGCCGCCATCGCTCCTCCGGAATCGAGGTGACGGCACGTTCGAGGATGTGACACGCCGGTCGGGGGTGTACTTCCTCGCCGCCGCGCAGAGCGCGACGTGGGCGGATTTCGACGCCGATGGCTGGCTCGACCTGTTCGTTGGAGTCCAGTACAGCGAACTCGCCACGTTCGAGATCCCACTCTGGCGCGCGTTCGAACCGGCTCCCCGACAATCGTGCAAGCTGTTCCACAATCAGCATGACGGGACGTTCCGCGAGGTTGCCGCCACAGCGGGCGTCGCGTTTGTCGGCATGGTCAGCGGTGTCGCATCGGGAGACCTTGACGAAGATGGCCTGCCGGACCTCGTCCTGGCCCAGCGCTACGGTCCCGCGCTCGTCTACCACAACGAAGGTGGTTCGCCACTCCGTTTCCAGCGCACGCAGGTGCTCGAACCCAATCACTGCGGAGCCCTGTGCCTGTTGGACGCGGACGGTGATGGCCATCTGGACCTGTTCGTCTCTGGCTACACCGTCGGGGCGTCCGGCTACGCCGCTGGCCTCGTCGCCGCCGACTACCTCGGCCTGCCGAGCACTGCCGAACGGCCCCGCCTGTACCGCAACCTTGGCCGGGGCTGGCTCGAGGACGTCACCCCCACCTCCGGACTGGGGCGCGCCATCTTCGCCACCGGGCTCGGCGCCGGTGACTTCGATGGCGATGGCCGCACCGACCTGTTCGTGGGCACGGGCTCACGCGACTATCGGGCGTTATTGCCGGACCGCATGTTCCGCAACGTCGGGGGATCTCGCTTCGCCGATGTGACACGAGCTGCCGACGTGGGACACCTGCAGAAAGCCGGCGCCGTCGCCGTCGGCGACTTGGATGGAGACGGTGACGAGGACATCTACATCAAGGTCGGCGGGGAGTTCCCAGGGGACGCGTTTCGGAGTGTGCTGTTCCGCAACCCTGGGGCCCCGAACCATCATCTGACCCTGAGGCTCGAGGGCACGCACACCAATCGCTCGGCCATCGGCGCGCGAGTGCGCGTGATCGTCACGGAGAGCGGGCACGAACGCGAGCAGTTCGCGACCGTCTCGACCGGCAGCAGCTTCGGAGGCTCGAGCCTGCAACTCGAGATCGGGATCGGAAACGCGACCGGCATCACCGCGATCGAGGTGCAGTGGCCGGGTGGCGGGCTCGAGCGTTACCGAGGTGTGCGCCCGGATTGCGTGCTGACCCTGCGCGAGGGCTCGGGGACTCCGGTTGCGGCGCGAGACTCCACTCCGCTCCGGGGCACCGGCATCGCCGGCGGCGAGCACGTGCGCTGACTCACGGCACCATGACGATCGACTGGACGGCGCTTCGTGTGCGGCTGTGAAGAGACGCGAAGTAGACTCCCGGCGGGACGTGTGAGCCCCGCTCGTCCCTGCCGTCCCAGATGGCGGACTGCACCCCGCCCACCCATGCGCCCTCGATGAGTTTCCGGACGACACGGCCCTGCGCGTCGAGCACCACGAGGCGGACCCACTCCCCGCTCTCGGTCCGGAACAAGAGTCGTGAAGGTCCCCGGCTCGGGTTGGGCGAAGCCCACACCCCACCGGCCTCGAGCTTTGCCTGCCGGGCGTGGGGCGTCCCCTCCTCGACGACGGGGGGCTCTCCCCCAATCACTTCGAAGTCGTCATGGATCTCGTACAAGGGGTTGTCCGCGCCCCGCGACCGCACCATCTGGCCACCGGTCGCGTAGTCCAGGATCCCGAGCAGCGTCGGCCCCAGGGACGGCCCACCCGGTTGGGCCTCGCCATCCAGCACCACGACACCGTCGATGTCGACGAGTGAGTCCGTGGCAGCGGCATTGTGACGGCCATGCACCTCGATCTCGAGCTCATGCAACGCACCCGGTTCGAGCGGCGTACTCACGTACGCGAGCACGACCCCGCGGCGCACCGGGGCGTAGAGGTCGACCTTCACCGCGTCGCCGCCATCGAGCCGGACCTCGGCGATGCCCCGGTCGGGCCCCATGGTCGCCAGCCAGGCTAGCGCGCCCCTCGACGCGAAGGGAGCGATGCTGGCGAATCGCACGCTCGCGCTGCGGGTCTCCGAGCGGGAGATGCCCAGCGCGGCACCTCCACGAGCCGCCCGCCACTGGCCCTCGTACCGGACGGCCAGTGCGCGGTCGTCAAGGCTGGTGATTGCCATCGCTTCGCTCTCGGTCCAGGTGGCGGAAGTCTCGCCGACGGTTCGCACGCGGACTCGCACCGTGCGAGCACGCCCGGCGGCGGGCAGCGGCGCGGCCAGTGTCAGTGATTCGCCGCACACGGGCTCGGACGACAGGGGCAGCCACGGCCCGGAGCTCCAGCGCACCTGCACTTCGTGGCGTGAGCCGGCCCCTCCCTGCCCCCAAGACATGATGAGCGGGACGGTGTGCGAACCACTCGCGGGCCAGGGCGTCAGCGCCGCCAGCGCGATCTGTGGAGGTCGGGGCTCGGTCTCGGCCGCGCGGCACCGGGTCACGGTGAGACACCCGGCAAGGAAGACCGCGGCCGTTCGGGCGAGCACGGCCGACTGGAGGAACGTTGGCATGGAGTCGGGTTCCGGAACGTTGGGACGAGCCAGCCGGGGCGGACGCGCCGGACTGGTGTGCTGAATCGTAGCGTGCCGAGCGGACCGTTCGGGCGCGAGTTCCGCTTCGCTGGCGCGAAGTTCGGTCCGAGCGCTTCGGAGTTCAATGGGCGCGAACATGGACGATGCAGAATGCACCTACCCCAACCCATCGCCTCGCCCTGCAGGACTCGCAGCTCGGATGGTGGCGCACTCACGGCACGGAGCCACCGACGAGGAGAGTCGACCGCAGCGACACGCGACCACGGACCAAGCGATGAAGCGGTGGTCCGCAGATCTGTCCGCTTCGGAGCGCGCACTCGCCACGCTTGCGGTCGGTGCCAGTTCCGGGCGCACAACACACACACGCCGGTGGGCTCTGGCAGCTCAGCCGAAGCCTATACGGCCCGCAGGCAGTCGTGCAGGTGCAGGAGGCCGAGCACGCGGCGGTCCGCGTCGACGACGACGACCGCGGTGATCGGCCCGCCCGCGCGGTCCTCCATGACACGCACCGCGCTCGCCACCAGTTCGTCAGGGCCGATCGTGGTGGGCGTGCGTGACATGACGTCGCCGGCCGTGAGGGACCAGGGTTCGGGCTGCTTCAGCAGGATGCGCTTGAAATCACCGTCGCTCACCACCCCCAGCAGCTTGCCGGCGGCGTCCAGCACGGTGGTGATGCCGAGGCGCTTGTCCATGATCTCGAGCATGATTTCTCGGAGGGTGGCCCGCTGGGCCACCTTGGGGAGCGCGTCCCCGGCATGCATGAGCTCGTGCGCGCGGCGCGACGCGACGCGGCCGATGACGCCGCCGGGATGCAGGAAGCGGAAGTCCTCGGGCTTGAAGCCGCGCTGCTCCATGAGCGCGACCGCGAGGCAGTCGCCCACCACCTGCGTGAGAGTGACGCTCGTGGTCGGGGTCAGGTCCATGGGACAGGCCTCGGCGACGGGCCCCAGCACGATCGCCGCGGCGCTCTTCTGCACCAACGGCGAGCCGGGCTGAACGACGATCGAAACCAGCGGGATGCCCAGCCGGTCCAGATAGGGCAGGAGCGCCAGCAGTTCCACGGTGGTACCGCTCTTGGACAGGAACAACGCCACATCACCGCGCATGAACAGCCCGGCATCGCCGTGCAGCGCATCGGCCGGATGCAGGAAGATGGCTGGGGTACCGGTGCTGGTGAGCGTCGCGGCGATCTTCTGCCCGATCAGTCCGCTCTTGCCGACGCCGGCCACCACGAGCTTGCCGCGGCATGCCGCGATGGTCTCGACGGCCTGGGTGAATGCCGGGCCAAGCCTGCCCTCGAGAGCGGCGACGGCCTGCGCTTCGGTACGCACAACCTCGCGCGCGAGTTCGAGGGGACCGCGCTTCACTTGGAGCCCCGCTGTGACCCGGGGCGCTTGATCAGACATGCGGTCCTCCTCGTGCGCGGCGCGAATCGATGACCCGGGTGCGGCCCGTCTGGCCGGCTGAGGGCGTGAGGGGCGCATTCCATGCTTACACCGCCTCGTAACGTTCGAGCACCCTGGTCCAGGTGCCGTTGTGCCGCAGGATGCGCTCGACCGCCTCGCGCACGGCGCCGAAGCCGGCGCGCGCATCGGTGACCGTGCGCACCACCTTGATGACTTCCGGTGCGGCGTCGGCGACGGCAATCGGCCAGCCGACCCGTTTGAGCATGGGCACGTCGGGAAGGTCGTCCCCGACCATCGCACAGTCCTTCCAACTGACGCCCTCGCGCGCCAGGACCTGCTCGGCGATGGCGACCTTGTCCTTGATGCCCAGGTAGAACTCGAGACGCAGGTCGTGCATGCGCGCTTCGACCGCGAGCGATGCGCGGCCGCTGATCACCACCGGGCGCACACCGAGATCGCGTGCCCACTCGAGCGCCAGCCCATCCCGCACCCAGAAGTTTCGCGAGTCGCCGTCCTTGGAAAATCCAATGACGCCGTCGGTCATGGTGCCATCGACGTCCAGGAACAGCACGCGCACCGGCGTCGAGTCACGGGCGTCGGACGCCACTGGGAGCCTCCTGGATGGCTTCGTGCACACGGATGGCTTCGTCCAGGAACGCCGCGGCGCGCGCCAGCGGCAACTGCGTCGCGGCGTCGGACAGCGCGCGTGCCGGATCGGGATGCGCTTCGAAGAACAGGCCATCGATGCCGCACGCCACGGCCGCCCGCATGAGCGGGAACGCGAAGCGCCGGTCGCCGCCCGTCTCGCTGCCACCCGGGCGCTGCAGGCTGTGCGTGGCGTCGTACAGCACCGGCCAGCCCAGCTCACGCATGGTGACGAGCCCGCGCATGTCGACCACCAGGTCGCCATAGCCGAATGTCGTGCCACGCTCGGTGAGCAGGATCTTGTCGCCTCCCGCGCCTGCGATCTTGTCGATGGCGTTCTGCATGTCGGCGGGGGCCAGGAACTGGCCTTTTTTCACATTTACTCCGCGGCCCGTCCGGGCCGCAGCCACGAGCAGCGCGGTCTGCCGGCACAGGAACGCCGGGATCTGCAGGATATCGGCGACCTCGGCGGCGGCGGCGACCTCGCTCACCTCGTGCACATCGGTGAGCACGGGCACACCGAGCTCTCGCTTGACGCGCGCCAGCACCTCGAGCCCCTCGTCACCCGGCAGGCCCGAGAATGCGCCGCCGCTCGAGCGGTTGGCCTTGCGATAGCTGGCCTTGAACACAAACGGCAAGCCGCGCGTCGCGCACAGGTCCTGGAGCGTGCTCGCCACGGCGAGGCACAGTTCGGCGCTCTCGACCACGCACGGCCCCGAGATGATCAGAAGGCGCGATCCACCGGCCTCCGCTCCGCCGAGGGCGAACGTCTTCACGCGTGCGGCGCCGGAGCCGTCGCCGAACCTTGTGCGGTCGCCGGCGCGAAATCGATGCTGCCCACCCGCACCATCCGGCGCTCGAGCGCGGCGCGCACGAAGTCCACGAACAGCGGATGCGGCTCGTGCGGGCGGCTGCGCAGTTCGGGGTGGAACTGCACGGCGAGGAACCACGGATGGTCGGGCAGCTCCACGATCTCGATGAGCTCGCGTCCGACGCACTTGCCCGACAGCACCAGACCGCGCGATGTGAGTTGCTGCGCGTACTTGTTGTTGAGTTCGTAGCGATGCCGGTGACGCTCGCTGACTTCAGAGGCACCGTACGCGCGCGCCGCCAGACTGCCGGCGCGCAGCTCGCACTTGTACGCGCCGAGGCGCATGGTGCCGCCCTTGTCGGTGACACCGGCCTGATCGGCCAGCAGGTCGATGACCTTGTGTTCGCTCGCCGGGTCGAACTCGCTCGAGTTCGCGTCGGCCCAGCCGACGACGTGACGCGCGAACTCGACCGTGGCCACCTGCATGCCCAGGCAGATCCCAAAATACGGCACGCTCTTCTCGCGGGCGTACTGGGCCGCCGCGATCTTGCCCTCGACGCCGCGCTCACCGAAGCCGCCGGGCACCAGGATGCCGTCGACGTCGCTGAGCAGTGCGGCAGCACCCTTGCTCTCGACGTCCGTGGCCTCGATCCAGCGCAGGTGGACGCGCGCCTTGTTGGCCGCGCCCGCATGCACGAACGACTCGATGATGCTCTTGTAGGCGTCCCGCACGTGCGTGTACTTGCCGACGATCGCGACCTCGCACTGCTTGCTGGGCTTGGTGACCCGGCCCACGAAGTCGTTCCACTTGGTGAGGTCCGCCGGCTGCACGCTCTTGTCCGGCAGGCCGAGCATGCTCACGACCAGATCGTCGAGTCCGCCCTCGTGGAAGACGCCCGGGACCTCGTAGATACTGCTGACGTCGGTGGCGGCGATCACGGCCTCGGTGGGCACATTGCAGAACAGCGCGATCTTCTCGCGCACCTCGGAGTCCAATGGCGTCTCGCTGCGGCACAGGAGGATGTCGGCCTGGATGCCGATCTCGCGCAGTTCCTTGACCGAGTGCTGCGTCGGCTTGGTCTTCACTTCGCCCGCGGCCTTGATGTACGGCACCAGCGTGACGTGCACGAACAGGACATCTTTTCGATTCTCGAGCTTCAGCTGGCGCATGGCCTCCAGGAACGGCAGCGACTCGATATCGCCGACGGTCCCGCCGATCTCGACGATATGGACATCGGCTTGCGTGGTCAGGCTCAGCGAGTAGACGCGCTTCTTGATCTCGTCTGTGACGTGCGGGATGACCTGCACGGTGCGCCCCAGGTAGTCGCCGCGGCGCTCGCGCGACAGGATCGAGTCGTAGATCTGCCCGGCCGTGACGTTGTGCGCACGGGTCACCGAGGCATGGATGAAGCGCTCGTAGTGCCCCAAGTCCAGGTCGGTCTCGGCACCGTCGTCGGTGACGAACACCTCGCCATGCTGGAACGGGCTCATGGTGCCCGGATCGATGTTCAAGTACGGGTCGAGCTTCTGCGTGGTCACGCGAAAGCCGCGCGCCTTCAACAGCAGACCGAGCGACGCCGCGGCGATTCCCTTGCCGAGCGACGAAACGACACCACCAGTCACGACGACGATCTTGGCCATGGCCCTCTCCCGTTGGTCCGGCCTGGACAGCTTTCAGCAGAACTCGAATGGCGCAGCGCAAGCACTTGCTGCTAAACGACCTGGATACTCACTGAAGACCACGAGCCCCGGGCCACGCGCCCGGCGCCCCAGTCGCGTGCAGCCCGTTCCTACCGGGTGACCGCGCCCTGCGGCCCGCGCCGCTCCAGCGCCGCCATCTGCTCGGGTGTGTCGATGCCCGCGAACGGCCGGTCACCCAGCACCACCTTGATGCGCACGCCGCGTTCCACGGCGCGCAACTGCTCGAGCCGCTCGGCGAGTTCCAGCCTGCCGGGCGGCCACGACGCGAACTGCATGAGCAGCTCCCGCTGGAAAGCATACACGCCTGCGTGCCGGAGCGCCGGTCCGCCCTTGGAGGCGCCCGCGAGGTCGGCGCGGCTGAAGTAGAGTGCGAAGCCGTGGTCGTCGAGGACGACCTTCACGACGTTCTCGGAGGCCATCGCCGCAAGGTCCGGCTCGTGGTGCGCGACCGTGCCCATGGTCACGGTCGCATCCGCGCGCATGGCGGCCACGAGGCGGGTCACCGCACCGGTCTCCAACTCGGGCTCGTCGCCCTGCAGGTTCAGGATGATGTGCGCGGCCGGCCGCTTGCGCGCGACTTCCGCGACGCGGTCAGTGCCGCTCTGGCAATCCGGCGACGTCATCTCGACCGTCGCGCCCCAATCGCGCGCAGCCGACGCGATGCGCTCGTCGTCGGTGGCGATGACCAACTCGTCCAAGCCGCGAGCAGCGCGAGCGCGTTCGAAGACGTGCTGGAGCATCGGCTTGCCCCACAGCAGGGCGAGCGGCTTACCCGGAAAACGAGACGCGCCGTAGCGGGCGGGAATCACACCCAGGACGGCGCGGTTGGATTCTGCAGGTCCCGTATGCACGGGAGGGCAAGCTAGCACGGTCGCGGGCCGGGGTCGAACGAGACGGCGGGCGCGCTACGGCGGGCCGGGATCGAACAGGGCGGCGGGCGCGCTGCGACGGGCTGCGACGGCCTACGGCACGCGCGTGCTTTGCCAAAGCGTGTTTCGGACCGCACGCTGATCCCCACCGACCAGACAGCATGGCACAAGACCCGCGCCTCGTGCAGTCGCTCGGCATGCCCGCTACGACAGCGCAGGACGTCAGTCGTCCCTGGGCAAGCTGCATGGTCGGGTGCTGTGCGGAGAATTCGACCAGCCGAAGTCGCGCACTACTCCACGTGCAACAGCTTGGTCGTGTTGGACTCCCGCCCCGCCCGCAGGCGCACCAGGTAGATGCCCGGGCGCAGACCCGCGCCGGGGAACTGCACCTGGTGCTCGCCGGGCTCGAGGTACAAGTCGTCCACGAGTCTCGAGACGCGGCGCCCGGTCACGTCGAGGACTTCGACCGTCACGCGTGACGCCTCGGGCAGCGCGAATCGGATGCGCGTCGAACGGCTGAACGGGTTGGGTTCCGCCCCCACCACCCGCAGAGCGAGCGGTGGAAGCGGCGCGTCGTCCACGCCCGTGAAGGCCGTGCCCGCGCCCGCCAATGCGAAGTTCGTCTGCGAGCTCACCCCCGCGGTGGTGAAGTCGCCGCCCACGCCCACGATGGCGCGAGTCGCGGCAAGTGTGTAAACCGCCCCGTTCGTCCCCACGATCCACGGCGTCGCCGTGCCGGCCGCGTTCAGCGCGGCGACCGAAGCGCGCGGCACTCCACCGATGTTCGCGAAGAATCCGCCGGCGTACACCGTGTCACCCACGGCGGCGAGTGCCAGCACCGGGCCGCTCGGCGCCGGGTTGAACGCCGCCACGGTTCCCGAAACGGTTCCCACGGCACCCAGACTGCTGCGCGGCTCCGAACCGAGCTGAGAGAAGCTCCCGCCCACGTAGAGCGTGGTTCCAGACACCGAGAGCGCGTTCACGGTCCCGGCCACGTCGGCCGTCCAACTCGTGGCCAGGCCGTTCGCGCCGATCGCCGCCAGGCTCTGGCGCGGTTGGCCGCCGATGGTGGAAAAACCGCCTCCCACGAACACGGTGCTGCCGCTCGTGGCGAGCGCGGTCACGACCGTCCCGCCGGGCGGGCCGGGGTTGGGGTTCCACGCGGTCGCCAGCCCGGTCGTGGTGTCGAGCGCGGCCACGACGTTGCGGGCCTGACCGCCGATGGAGGTGAACGTTCCGCCGAACCAGGTCACGGCGCCGCCGGCCGCGATCGCGAGCACTTCGCCATTGGCGCTGGAGTTCCAGCCAGCGCGAACGGCAGCGCTGCGCCGGTCCACCGCCGCGGCGAAGGGCCGCGCGACACCACCCACAGTCGTGAACGTACCTCCCAGATACACGGTGGCACCCTGGACGGCGAGCGCTCCCACGGTGCCGTCGACATCGGGATCCCAGGGCAGGGCTCGACCGGTGGATAGGTCGATCGCCGCAGCACGATTGCGCGGCACGCCGCCGATACTCGTGGTCCCCACACCGCCGCCCAGGAGCACGGAGCCACCCGAGACCGCTACCGCGGCGATGTCCCCGTTCGCGTTCGGCGCCCACGCGGATGCCTTGCCGGTCGTCGAGTCCAGCGCTGCCACCCGCAGCCGGGCGGCCGAGCCGATGCTCGCGAACCGTCCTCCCGCGAAGATGGTCTTGCCGGACGACACGACACTCAGGACCGGGCCATCCGGGGTGGGGTTCCAATTGAGTACGGCGGTCCCCGTGGTCCTGCTGATCGCGGCGAGACCGCGCCTCGGCTGCCCTCCGATGTTCTGGAAGTCGCCTGCCGCATACACACGGCTCCCGCTGGGGGAAACCGACAGGTCCTCCACGATCCCGTCGGGCGATGGGTTCCAAGCGTGAATCGCGCCGGTCTCCGATCCCACGGCCGTGAGGTTCGAATACGACTGCGCCCCGGAGACCGCGGTGAAGAACCCTCCCACGTAGAGGGTGGTGTCGGAGAGCACCAGGGCCGACACGAAGCCGAACACCTGCGGGTTCCAGGTGGCGGAGGCCGCGCCGGTCGCAGGATCGAGGGCGGCGACCGAGAAGCGGGGCAGTCCGCCCACCGTGGTGAACGAGCCGCCGGCGAACACTGTGGTCAGGGATCCGGCGAGCGATTCGATGGCACCGTCCGGGTCGGGGTTCCAGGCGGTCGCGAGCCCTGCACCGCTCGTGCTCACCTCGGCGAGGTTGTTGCGGCTCTGTCCGCCGATGCTGGTGAAGAACCCGCCCACGATGAGCGTGGACCCGCGCAGCAGGATCGACAGCACTTGACCGTCGGGGTCGGGCGTCCACGCCGCCACGGTGTTGTTCGCGAGAACGTGCGCGAGGTTCCGCCGAGGAACGCCCCCGATCTGAGTGAAACTCCCGCCCACGAACCAGCCGCCGGAGCCATCCGGGATCACGACGTTCACGTTGTCCGTGTCCGGCATACGCGGGAAACCCGGGGTCAGCGTGCCGCTCACCGTGCCGACGAGCGCCGCCGGGCCGGTGGAATAGCCCACCCACGTGAAGTCCCCGCCCAGATAGAGGGTGTTGCCGACGAGCGCACTCGCACGAACGACGCCGTCCGTGGCCTGGACATCGGTGCGCACGCTCTGCCCGGAAGCAGGCGCAGCGCAGCACCACATCGCGAGCGCGGCGCACACCCACACACCGCGGGGACGAAGTCGACCACCTTCGCTTGCGACCATGCGATACCTCGGAGTCCAGGCGGGGATCCGGTTCGCGACCGGGACGCTCGGGGGGGGAGATATCCTGAGCCTAAGGAGCGCTCAGTGCCCGAGTCAATGCCCATTTGCATGCGCAGCCGTCATGCAGACGCCGCCCGGGCGGCGCTGGATGACCGGTGCGTCCTCCGGGGCCGCCGGGCCCCGGAACGACGGCTACCCCCTGAGCTCCGCGATCATGTCCGAGACGTCTTTCGCCGACTTGTGCAGCGCGGCCTGGTCGGCGTCCGACAGTTTCAGCTGCACGATCTTCTCGACACCGCCGCCGCCGAGGATGATCGGCACGCCGATGAACAGGTCCTTCAGTCCATACTCGCCGTTCAGTGCGACCGAGCACGGCACCAGGCGCTTCTGGTCCAGCAGGATCGCTTCGACCATCTCGACCGCCGACATCGCGGGCGCGTAATACGCCGAGCCGGTCTTCAGCAGCTTCACGATCTCAGCGCCGCCCTCGCGGGTGCGCTGGACGATCTGCGCCAGGCGCTCGGGTGCGATCAGCTCCTCCACCGGGATGCCGCCCGCGACCGTGTACCTGGTCACCGGCACCATCGAGTCACCGTGGCCGCCCAGCACCATGGCCTGGATGTCCGCGCCCGAGATGCCGAGCTCCATCGCAAGAAACGCGCGGAAGCGCGCGCTGTCGAGGATGCCGGCCATGCCGAGCACGCGGTGCTTGGGAAGTCCCGAGACATGCCCGAAGTACCATGCCATGACGTCCAACGGATTCGTGACCACCACGACCGTGGCGTTCGGGGCGTGCTGCTTCACGGCTTCGGCAGCCGGCTTGACGATGTCGGCGTTGGCCTTCAACAGGTCCGTGCGCGACATGCCGGGCTTGCGCGGGAAGCCGGCCGTCATGACCACGACGTCCGAACCCTTCACGGCGGCGAGGTCGGTGGCACCGGTGACCTTGAGACCCTTGTGCCAAAGCGGTGCAGCCTCTTCCATGTCGAGCGCCTTGCCCTGCGGCATGCCCTCCATCTCGGGGCGGTCGATGAGCGTCACATCCGCAAGCCCGCGCTCCGCGACGTACAGCGCCACACTCGCACCCACGTTGCCAGCGCCGATGACGGCGACCTTGTTCTTCAAGGGGGATCCCTCCGCGTAACAGGCTCTGTCGAGACAAGCCGTTGAGTTCACAAACGAAACGCCGCCACCGGCCGTGATGGACCGGTAGCGGCGGAGATGTACGGTGTTGCGTTACGTCAGTTGGTCTCGGCCACCGCCGGCATCACGTGCACCTTCTTGCGGGTGCGGCCGGAACGCGAGAACTGGACCTTGCCGTCGACGAGCGCGAACAGCGTGTCGTCCTTGCCCAGACCGACATTCGTGCCGGCGAAGATCACGGTGCCGCGCTGGCGCACGAGGATGCTGCCGGCACGCACGGTCTCACCGCCGAACTTCTTGACGCCGAGCCGCTGGGCATTCGAATCGCGGCCGTTCTTGGTCGAGGACTGGCCTTTTTTGTGAGCCATGGGGTTCTCTCTCTCTTAAGCCGAGATGGCGGTCACGCGGATGCGCGTGAGCTCGCTACGATAGCCGCGGCGGCGGCGATACTCGCGCCGGCGCTTGAACTTGAAGATCTTGACCTTGTCGCCACGCAGGTGCTCGAGGATCTCGACCGACACGCTGGCGCCCTTCACGGTGGGCTGGCCCACCGAGATCTTGTCGCCGTCGCCGAGCAGGAGCACCTGATCGAAGCTGAGCTTGGCCCCGGGCTCTCCCGACATCAGAGCGACGTTCAGGACCTCGTCCGGCGTGACCTTGGTCTGGATGCCGGCGATGTTCACGATCGCGTACATGGAACGGTTGACTCCCTGGCGCCACGGGACACGATCCCGGAGCATCCTGAATAGGCTCGCCGAGCACACCAGCCAGACCGGCGAAGGCATCCCCTTGCCTGAAGGCCGGAGGATGGAACATGAAGCAGGATTTTCTATCACGGGGTATGAGAAGCTGTCAATCGGCTTCCCGGCAGGAGCTCCCGTCCCCGGCCCGTCCGAACCCCGGCTCATCCCAGGCTCCAGGCCCCGAAAGGTCCCATTCCATGCGTATCCGGCCCGCCCCGCTGGTCCCTGTCGCGCTGCTCCTCTGTATGGCCTGCGCCCCCCTGGCGCCGGGCCGGGGCCCGATCGCAGCGGAGGTCCCGCCGGCCGCGCCCGCCCTCCCACAGCCGGCCAAGCCGGCGCCCGAGACCGCCGCACTGCCGCCTGAGGCCAACCCCGACGACCCGCTGTGCGCACCCCTGTTGCTGGAGCCCGACTTCGGCTTCGGCACCAGCGTCGTCATGCGGCGACTGCCCTCGGCGGGCGACCTCGAGGACATGCGTTTCTACACCGGGCTCCGTCAGGTCCTGCTGGCGCTGCCCGAATGGCCGGCCACCTACTCCCAGTTGCGTCCGCTGCAGCAGGTCATCCTGCCGGACGGCGC
>JANMAX010000291.1:0-12369 GCA_031360075.1 bacterium
CGCCAGTTGGTCCGCGCTCAAGTCGCGCTTCCGCTGACCCGTCGCTCAAGTTCAGCGCGGCTCAGTGCCCCGCGCCGTACACGTCCCTCACCCACTTTTCCATCCACCGGTCGGGCGCGCTGAGTGGCGTGAATCCGTACTGCGCGTACAGTCCGTGAGCGTCACGCTGCCAGTCGTAGTGCGCCGGCGCGCCTGAAGGTTG
This sequence comes from bacterium, assembly GCA_031360075.1. Classification (GTDB taxonomy): domain Bacteria; phylum Eisenbacteria; class RBG-16-71-46; order RBG-16-71-46; family RBG-16-71-46; genus JAIOPA01. The sequence goes on from JANMAX010000291.1 coordinate 203, forward strand.
CGACCTGCGGTCTACTCCCACCGGTCTTTCGCCTTCGCGGCGGTCACGCTCTGCCACTGCATATTCTCGGGCCGGTCGGCGCCACCGCGCTTGAGTGCCTTGATGTGGTCGATCACATAGCCAGGGCAAGGACCGCTGATACGGCCTGTGCACGGGCACGGGTTACGTCGGCGGAACGCATCCTTGGCGGATTGGCTGCGCACGAAACGGCCATGCTCGTCCCGCTGGGGGCCATAACTCGGCGAGAGGGCGCGTGCACGCGGCTGGGCGTACGCCCCGGGAGCACGCGGCGTGTAGGTGCGCGGCGGCGAATACGATTCGGGCGCGCGTGGCGCCGCGGGTGGCCTGTAGGCATGCGAACTGGCGCCGGGCGAGCGGCTCTCGTGCGGGCGCACGTAAGTGCCGTCCTTCCGGTAGTAGCCCTTCACGTGCGTCGCCAGTTGCGTGCTGGTGAGCCGCTGCGTGACCGCTCCGGTGTTCGCCCGCGCCGTCGCGAGCGGGGCATGACACGACAGGATGGCGAACAACACCAGCCACGCGACGCGCTGGAACGATGGCAACGGGAGCCTCGGGGTTCGGGGTGGTGGCGCGTGGCCTGTGCGGCCGCTGCTGCCAGCACGCGGAGCATAGGGAAAGCCGAACGGCTCGGGCAACACTTGTTCGGTCGGATGCTTCGCGGCGTGGCAACAGCTGCCCTGCGCACCGCCATCGCGCGTGCTACCGTCGCGCTTCTCGCCCCGCGGCTCTCGCCGCGCGCCCCCCGGAGACGCACACGCCATGACCACACCGCTCACCGACTTCGCCTTCGAACGCCTGCGCCGCCTGCCACAGCGCGACGACGTGTTCGAACTGGCCGTCGTCCGCCTGCCGCGCTGGGTGGTGCCGCCGGGCGAGACGCCGTACCGCCCGGTTGTAAGCGTGGCGCGCAGCCGGCGCGAGGGCACTCTCGCCGATGGCGCGGTCGTGCCACCGGCGGAACGCGAACAGCTGAACCTGCTTGATGCGCTCGCCAAGCTGGCGGCGCATCGCACCACGGGGCATCGGCCGCGTGTGGTCGAAGTGCGCGATGCCGCGCTGCTCGAGCCGCTGCGCGCGCGACTGACTCCGCTCGACGTGCAAGTGGAGCTTGTGGCCGCGCTGCCGCTGATCGACGAACTCGAGTCCGACATGGCGCGTGAGTTCACGGGCGAGGAGCCAGAGAAGGGCTATCTGGACGGCGACGGTGTCACGCTGGAACACGTTCGCGCGTTCGCGGACGCCGCGCAGGCGTTCCATGCCTCGCACCTGTGGTGGCACTTATGTGACTACGACCTGCTGTGCCTCGACACGCCGGTCCCGGTGCGCGCGTTCACCTGCGTGTCGGTGTTGAGCGGTCTCGACGGCGAACTGGGGCTGGCGTTCTTCGATTCGCCGGCCGAGCACGCCGAGTACGCGTCGAATCGTTCGGACACCGCACTCATCCGCCGGCGCGCGCGCTGGTCGTGCACGTTCGATCCGGTGTACGAGTTGCCGAACCCCGATAGCGATCTGTGGGAGCAGCACGCGCTGCCGGTGGCGGCAGCCGAGGCGTACCCGATGCTTGGCTGCTTCGGCGCCGAGCAGTATCCGGTGCGCGCCAACGCCGCGGAGTTGGTGCATGTCGAGGGCCTGCTGCGCGCGCTGGCCGCCACCACCGAAGACGAGTTGGACGCCGGCCGCTGGAGCAGGACCGTGCGCACGCATGCAGGCGGGCGCGAGTACGCGTTCACGCTCCCCAGCATCGTGGCGCCGTCGCCGGCACGCGAGCGACCGGCGGTTCCGCGTGCGGCCGAACGGCTGCTCGCGAGGCGCGATCGGGAACGGGATGCGCACACGGAAGACAGCACGGATCCGTCCGCCGAGGGGCGCAGCGGACCCGGCAGGAGCGCTACAGCGCGCGAGCAGGCGCTGGCCAAGTATCACGCCGCGCTCGACGCGCAGGACCGGCTGCGCATCAAGCTGGCTCGCGAGGCCATCGCGCTGTGGCCGGACCTGGCCGATGCCTGGGTGTTGCTGGCCGAGGACATGCCCGACACGCAGCGCGCGTTGGAGCTCTACCGCTTGGCGTTGGCAGCGGCCGAGCGCGAGCTGGGCCCCGAGCGCTTCACGCGGCACGCGGGCGAGTTCTGGTCGGTGCTCGAGACGCGGCCTTACATGCGAGCGCTCATGGGAGTCGCCAGCGCCGAGTACGACGGGGACCAGGACGATGCGGCGTTCGCGCACTGGGCCGAGATGCTGGAGCGCGATCGCGATGACCGGCTGGGCGCGCGCATGGTGCTGATCCCACGGTTGCTTGCCGCGCGTCGAGATGATCAGGCGGCCGGACTGCTCGAGCGATTCGCCGCCGACCCGTCGGCGATCCTGGCGTTCGCGCGCGCGATCCTGTCCATCCGCCGCAACGGCCCCGGCGAACTGGCCGATCAGGCGCACGCCGCCGCCACGAAGGCGAACCGCCACGCGCTCAAGCACCTGCTCGCCGAGGAACCGCCCGAGATTGCCCCCGACGACGACTACTACTCGCCGGGCGACGAGCGCGAAGCGCTCATCATCGCCGACGAGTTGTTCGATGCGTACGATGACACCATGGGCGCCGAGGCCTGGCTGCGCGCGCATCGTCGCGATGCGAAGAAGGCGCGCAAGAAGCGGTCGTGATGCATTTTCGGGTCCTCGGACGCAGTTTTGTCCAGCGTCGCGTGGTGATCACCGAACGCTCCGGCCGGTAGTCAGGGGAGACCTGGCGGCCCCCATCGGGCCCCCGGGCGCGTTCGTGGTCAGCGCCGCGGCGCCGGGCAGTCTCGGCGGGGTCACGCGCCAACGCGCTGGCGCGGCCGGGTATCCTGTCCGGAGACCGCCACGCGCCCCCGTCACCCGGAGTCCATCGCCATGACCGTGCCGCGCTTCGCCACTCGGATCGTGCTCGCATGCGCCGTGCTGGTGCTCGCCTCGCCGCTGGTTGCCTTGCTGCGTTCGGGCGTGCGCGTGGCACACGCCGAGCCCGCCCCCGCGGCCACCGGCAAGTTCACGCTCGAGCCGCGGCCCGAGGCCGGTATCGCGTCGCTGTCGCTCAGCATCACGCGCAACAAGAACCAGCGCGGCTGGTATGTCGAGCGCATGCCGTTCGCGCAACTCGCCGGTCTCGCAGAGAGCGCGCTGAAAGCCGAAGGCAGCGCCATCCAGTTCACGCTCAAGCGCGATGCCGGCGAGATCCGTGCGCGCGGCACCGTGGCGAAGGGCGTCGCGCAGGGCGCGTTCGAGGTATTCCTCGATGACGCCTACGCCAGGCAACTCCTGCAACGCGGGGTCGGCAAGCCGAACGCCGAGCAGCACGCCATGCTGCTCATGGGCGACGGCGGTTTCGCGCTGCTGGACGACATCAAGGCGCTCGGCTTCGGCACTCCCAAGCTCGACGTGTTCGTGCGCGTGGTCGAGCACGGGGTGACGAGCGCGTTCCTGCGCGACATGGGCACGCTCGGCTTCAAGCTCGCCACACTGGAGGACTGGGTCAGGGCGCAGGACCACGGTGTCCATCCCTCGTACGTGCGCGGCATGCGTGCCGCGGGGTTCATCGAGCTCACGTATGCGCAACTGCTGAAGGGCAGCGACCATGGTGTGAACCCCGACTACGTGGCGGCCATGCGGCGCGCCGGCTTCACACTGGCCACATTCGACGAGCTGCTCAGGGCGCGCGAACATGGCGTCGATGCCGCGTTCCTGCGCGAGTTGCAGGATCAGGGCTACAAGCCGCCGGCGCTCCGGCAGCTCATCGACCTGCGCGATCACGGGGTCGACGGCGCGTTCCTGGCGGGGCTGGCCGCGGCCGGCTATCACGGCGTCTCGATCCTCGATGCCATCGACGCACGCGATCACGGTGTGACCGGCGCCTACGTCATGGCGATGCAGCAGGTCGGCTACCCCAACATCCCGCTGCGCGACGCCATGCGCGCGCGCGACCGCAACGTCGACGCTTCGTTCGCCAGCCGTGCCGCGCAGAAGCTGGGCCGGCTGCCGACGCTTGACGAACTCCTCCGCCTGCGCGACTCGGGCGACATCGAGTAGCGCACGCCACCGTTGCGAGGGCGGTGCAGCGCGGCGCGAAGTGGACGCCGCGCACGCCGACGGCCGCGGACTAGTTCGACCGGAAGTTCCCGTACTGCAACTCGACGCCGAAGTCGTGCTGCTTCAGGATCGCGATCGCACCCTGCAGGTCGTCGCGGTCGGGGCCCGAGATGCGCACGGTCTCGGCATTGATCGAGGTCTGGATCTTCTTCAGTTTGGCGTCCTTCAGGTATCGCACGATGTCCTTGGCCTGCTCGCTCGTGAGGCCATCCTTGATCGCGACCACCTGACGCGTGCTCGAACCGGCGGCCGACTCGACCTTGCCGAGGTCCAGGTTCTTGAGCGGCACCTTGCGCTTCACCATCTTGGACTGCAGCACGTCCCACACGGCGGCCATGCGATGCTCGTCGGGGCCGGTGAGCGTGATGGTCTTCGCCTTCTCGTCCAATTCGATGCCGACTTTCAGGCCCTTGAAGTCGTAACGCTGCGTGAGTTCCTTGGTGGCCTGGTCCACGGCGTTGCTGACTTCCATCATGTCGACACCGGTCGTGACATCGAACGAGTTGTTGGCTGCCATGCGTGCGTCCTCCTCTACGACTTCGTCGACGGCTTCTTCGAAGCGAGCATCACGGAACCGGGCTGCGCGCGGCGCTCGCTCGCGACATTCTTACCGCGCCGCGGCTTGGCTTGCACGGTCGCTCGTGGCTGGCGGGCCGTCGCACGCGCGCGCGCCGGCTTGCGGACCGGCCGGCCCGCTGCCGCCACGCGCGCCGTGATCTCGCGGGCGGCGCCCCCGGCCGAGCCCGAGAGCACCTCGTCGACCAGTGCCCGGTGCGCCTGGCGCTGCGTGGCCCACAGCACGCGCTTCGACGCTTCGGCGAGCGGCAGGTAGGCGTAGCGATCGTGCTCCTCGGACAGGTACACGCCGTCGGTCCAGCCGACCTCTGCCGCGAACACCGGCACCACGCGGATCCGGTCGTGCGCCACATCATAGAATGAGGCGGGCTGCTCAAGCGCCCACCAACGCAGCGGCGTAAGCCCTGTCTCTTCAAGCACTTCGCGCGCCGCGGCGGCCATGGCGGACTCGCCGCGCTCGATGCCGCCGGTCACGGGCTGCCAGACTCCCGCCAGAGAACGCGACGGCGAGCGACGTATGAGCAGCATTTCCAACCGTTTACCGCGCCGGCGGAAGACGTGCACCTCGACCTGGTTGCAGGAGACCTCGATCATGCGCGGCACACTAGCGGCAGGGGGCGTGGCTTGCCAAACGAGTGCGCGTGAACGTCCGTGAAAGCCCCATGAAGCAGCGTCATCATGACGAATTATGCGGTCCGGCCCTTGACCATGCGAGAGCATTCGTCTAGGTTTCCGCCGCTCTCGTCAACCGTTGAAAACAATACGGTTGGCCGGGGGTTTGTGAAATCTTTCACTCTCAAGAGGTCTGCCGCATGGCAGCTCCGCGGGACAAACGTCCGGATGACTCGGCGCTGCGGGGCGCTGCGATGTTGGTCGCGATTCCCTCCCTGCTCATCATCTCGCCCCTGGTCGGCTTTTTCCTCGGGGACCTCGGAGACAAGCGGTTTCACACCTCGCCGTGGCTCGCGATCGCGGGTCTCATCCTCGGCTTCGTGGCCGGGGCGCGAGAGGTCTGGTCCATCTACAGGCGTTATCTCGAAACACAGGAGCGCTGAGGCCGCCGCCGCCCGGATCCCTTGGGGCAGCGCGCCCGGCGATGAACATGGGTCTCGAATTCCTGCTCCGCGTACGCACGACCTCGACCTGGCTGGGCGGCCTGTTGGCGCTCGCGGCCATCACTTACGTGAGCCCCGTGGGCGGCGTCACGTTCGCGGCCGGCGTGCTGTGGCAGCTGTTGAACCTGCAGCTGATCGAGAAGCTCGTGGTCTCGATCATGGGCCAGAAGGCTGATGTCCGCATGACGGCCGCCGGTCTGAAGCGCCTGTGGCTGACGCTCACCGGCACGCTGTGCCTGTTCGCGGCCGGCTGGGTGCTGCTCGCCAAGTTGTCGCCGGTGGTGCTGCTCGCCGGCTTCCTGCTGCCGCTGGTGGTCATCGTCATGAAGGCGGTCACGCAGGTGCTGCTGGGCTCGCGCCTCTGGAGTTCGCTCATCCAGCATCGCTTCCGCGCGGCGTTCGCTGCACTCGCACTGGCGACCGTCACCTGGTTCGCGCTCGGCGCGCTCACGAGCGCGACGTCCGCGCCGGCACCGGGCACACGCCCCGGTGCATCCGCCACGAGCATCGCCGCCAACGAGACGCCGGCCGCGACCGCGGCCCCGAGCGCTGAAGGCACCGCCGCCGAGGCCGAGCACGTCGCCAAGGGCGCCGAAGCCGAGCGCGCCGGCGGTGCAGCCGGCGAACCCGCCGCCGGAGCCAGCGAGCATGGGGAAAAAGGCCCGGCCGGCTTCACCAACATCATCGCCCTGCTGCACGGCATGTTCCCGAACGCCGCGTGGAGCAACTTCCTCGAGCACTACGAGATCCTGGTGTTCTCGTTCCTGATCGCATTGATCCTGCTCGGCATCGCGTTCGCCGCGAGCCGCAACCCGCAGATGATCCCGGGTGGCATCCAGAACGGTGTCGAGATGGTGGTCGAGCTGCTCACCGACTTCATCTCCGGCATTCTTGGCCCCAAGCATGCGCCGCGCTTCGTGCCGTTCCTGGGCACGCTGTTCATCTACATCGTGGCCATGAACCTGTTCGGCCTGATCCCGCTCATGCATTCGCCCACGGCGAGCCTGAACGTCACCGTGGCGCTGGCACTCACGGTGTTCGTCTACGTGCAGTTCATCGGCTTCAAGGAGCTGGGTCCGCTGGGCTGGGCCGACCACATGCTGGGCTCGCCGCGCGACCTCACGGGCTGGCTCCTGGCGCCGCTCATGCTGCCCATCCACATCCTTGGCGAGCTGGCCAAGCCGATCTCGCTGTCGTGCCGGTTGTTCGGCAACATCTTCGGCGAGGACATGCTGCTGGTGGCCTTCGCTTCGCTCGGCATCTCGATGCTGCCGCTCCAGGCAGTGCCGTTCGGGATCCCGATGCACGCGCTGTTCTTCCCGCTGGCCCTGCTGGGCAGCTTCCTGCAGGCCATGGTGTTCACGGTCCTCAGTTCGATCTACATCCTCCTCATGCTGCCGCACGAGCACCACGACGAACACGGTCAGGGTGAGCACCAGCATGCAGAGGGTGCGCAACACGCTCACTAAGCCCACTCAGGAGGTCTTCACATGGACATGCATGCCGCACTCGCACTCGGTCTTCCCCTCGGCATCGGTGTTGCCGCCATCGGTTCGGGTATCGGTCTGGGCCTGATCGGCCAGGGCGCGATGCAGGCGATCGGCCGTCAGCCGGAAGCCACCGCGAAGATCCAGCTGGCCATGATCATCATCGCCGCGCTGGCCGAAGCCCTCACGATCTATGCGTTCGTGACGATGTTCCTCCTGCAGGGCAAGATCTGAACCGGCGGGCGTCGCCGCCGCACGCGGCACGCTTGAGGGAGTACGCATGAATCTCATCGACATCCGCATGGTCGGCACCCAGATCCTCGGCTTCCTGGTCCTGCTGTGGGGCCTGAGCAAGTGGGCATGGGGACCGCTGACCCGCCAGCTCGAGGCGCGCCGGGCGAAGATCGCCGGCGAGTTCGCCGAGGCCGAGCGCCGTCAAACAGCGGCCGACGCCACCAAGGCGAAGCTCGAGCAGGAACTGCGCGGCATCGAGGCGCAGGCGCGCGCAAAGCTGCAGGAGGCCGTGGCCGAAGGCCAGCAGGTTGCCAGCGAGATCCGCGCGCAGGCCCAGAAGGACGCGCAGGACCGGCTTGCCCGTGCAGAGGACGAGGTCATGCGCGAACGCGAGAAGGCGAAAGAACTGCTCAAGGAACAAGTCGTCAGCCTCTCGATCGCGACGGCCGAGAAGATCCTCAGGAGCAAGCTGGACGACCCCGCACAGCGCAAGCTCGCGGGCCAGTTCATCGACGAGGTCGGGGCGCTCAAGTGAGCCGGCTCTCATGAGCAATGACGTCTCGATCGCCGGCCGCTACGCGCGCGCGCTGCTGATCCTCACCGAGAAGCAGTCCGCCAAGGCGGGCCTGCCGCTCATCGGCGTGCTCGAACAGACGCTCGAGGAACTGCTGGGCCTCGCCCAGTTGCTGGGCCCGGGTTCGCGCGCGGGTATGTACCTGCTGAACCCGCAGGTCAGCCCCGATGAGCGTCGCAAGCTGCTTAGTCAGGCGCTGCAGGGCAAGGTGCTGCCCTCGGTGCGCGTGTTCGCCGACCTGCTGCTTCGCAAGCACCGCCTGAACGTCGTCGTGGCCGTCGCGCACGAGTTCCAGGTGATCGTCGAACGCAAGCAGGGTCTCGAGCGCGCCACGGCGGTGAGCGCGGTGCCGCTCGCGGAAGAAGAGCGCAAGCGCCTCGTGGCCGAGCTCGAACGGGTCACGGGCAAGAAGATCGTACTGGAAGTGCAGGTCGACGCGACGCTCCTGGGCGGCGCGTATGTGCGCATCGGCGACCGGGTCATCGACCGCAGTGTGAAAACACTGCTGTCGTCGCTCGCGAACCGGCTCTACGAAGTGAGCGTGTAACGCGGTCCGCACAGCGGCCGAAGCCACGCGACGACACACCCAACACTGAACGAACGGGGCCACAACCCATGTCCTTTCGACCGGAAGAAGTCAGCGCCATCCTGGCGCAGGAACTCGAACGATACGAGGCCAAGCTCGAGACCAAGAGCGTCGGCAGCGTGCTGTCCGTGGGCGACGGCATCGCGCGCGTCTGGGGTCTCGAGGATGCGATGGCCGGCGAGCTGCTCAAGTTCCCGGGCGACATCATGGGCATGGTGTTGAACCTCGAAGAAGACAACGTCGGCGCCGTGCTGTTCGGCTCCGACAAGAACATCAAGGAAGGCGACCGTGTCGAGCGCACCGGACGCATCGCCTCGGTGCCCGTCGGCCCGGCCATGATCGGCCGTGTCGTCAACGCCATCGGCCAGCCGGTCGACGGCAAGGGCCCCATCGGCGCGGACAAGTTCCGCAACATCGAATTCAAGGCGCCGGGCGTCATCGACCGCCAGCCGGTCGTCGAGCCGCTCCAGACGGGCATCAAGGCCATCGACGCCATGATCCCCATCGGCCGTGGCCAGCGCGAACTCATCATTGGTGACCGCCAGACGGGCAAGACGACGATCGCGATCGACACGATCATCAACCAGAAGGGCACCGGCGTCATCTGCGTGTACGTCGCCATCGGGCAGAAGGAGTCGACGGTCGCCAACGTCGTCGGCACGCTCGAGAAGTACGGCGCCATGGAATACACCATCGTCGTGACGGCCTCGGCGTCGGAGTCGGCGCCGCTGCAGTACATCGCGCCCTATGCCGGAGTGGCCTTGGGCGAGGAGTTCACGTACGCCGGCGGCCATGTGCTGTGCGTGTACGACGATCTCTCGAAGCACGCCAACGCCTACCGCCAGCTGGCGCTGCTGCTGCGCCGCCCGCCGGGCCGCGAAGCGTTCCCCGGCGACGTTTTCTACCTGCACTCCCGCCTCCTGGAGCGCGCCTGCAAGCTGTCGGCCGAGAAGGGGGGCGGCTCGCTCACCGCGCTGCCGTTCATCGAGACCCAGGCCGGCGACGTCTCGGCGTACATCCCCACCAACGTCATCTCGATCACCGACGGCCAGATCTTCCTGGAAGGTGACCTGTTCTACTCGGGCGTGCGCCCCGCCATCAACGTCGGTATCTCGGTGTCGCGAGTCGGCGGCAACGCGCAGATCAAGGCCATGCGTCAGGTTGCGGGCCGTCTGCGACTCGATCTCGCGCAGTACCGCGCGCTCGCGGCGTTCGCGCAGTTCGGCTCGGACCTCGACAAGACGACGCAGGCGCAGTTGACGCGCGGCGAGCGCATGGTCGAGTTGCTGAAGCAGGGACAGTTCGCCCCCATGGCCATCGAGCAGCAGGTGCTGTCCATGTGGGCCGGCGCCAACGGCTACCTGGACGACGTCGCGGTTGCGGCCGTGCGCAAGTTCGAGACCGAGTGGCTGGCGTTCATCGCCAAGCAGTACGCCGAAGTCGCGCACAACATCAAGACCGCCAAGCTGATCTCGCCCGAAGACGAGAAGCGTCTGCACGAGGCGGCCAAGGCGTTCAAGGCTCAGTTCAAGGCTTAAGGGAATCGCAATGGCGTCCCTCAAGGACCTCCGGCGGCGCATCCGCGCCACCAAGAGCATGCAGCAGATCTTCAAGGCCATGGAGATGGTGGCCGCGGCGAAGCTGCGCCGTGCGCACGCGCGCGCGCAGGCCGCGAGTCCCTACTCGGCCAAGATCTCGGCCATGCTCGCCAACCTGGCGGGTGCGGCGGCCGAACTCGAGCACCCGCTGTTCAAGGCGCGCGAGGTCAAGGTCACCGCGCTCGTGCTGATCACGGCTGACCGCGGCTTCGCCGGTGCGTATAACACCGCGATCCTGCGCGTCGCCGAGCAGCGCCTGAAGGACGCCGTCCCGGGCTCCGTGCAGTGCGTCGTCGTCGGCCGCAAGGGCCGCGACTACCTGAAGCGCCGCGGTTATCCGGTGATGACGGTGTATTCCGACCTGCCGGGCGAGGCGAGCCTCGAGCTGGCGCGCACCATCACGAACGACCTCACGGCCAAGTTCCTGTCGGGCGAGGTCGACCGCGTCGAGATCCTGTACACGCACTACGTCAACGCCATCGTGCGCAAGGTGCGGAACGAGACTTTCTTGCCTATTGGGGAGGCTGCCTCCGGCAGCCCGGCGGCCGGCCATAGCGCCGAGGCACTGTTCGAGCCCGATGCCGAGACGATCTTCGCTGAACTCCTGCCGCGCTACGCCACGGCCAAGATGTACGCTTCGCTCGCCGACGCACTGGCCAGCGAGCACTCGGCCCGCATGGTGGCCATGGGTTCGGCGCGCAAGAATGCAGGCGAGCTGGTGGATGCACTCACGCTGACCCGCAATCGTCTCCGTCAGGCGATGATCACGCGTGAGATCTCGGAGCTGGTGGGTGGTGCAGAGGCGCTCAAGTAGGCACAACGCGCCGTTGGCGCGCCGCGACTCGCGGCGCACCGCCACCGGCTGATACTGAAAGAGGAGCAGACGAATGAATGTCGGCAAAGTGGTGCAGGTGATCGGCCCCACGGTGGACGTGGCGTTCGACCCGGAGAATCTTCCGAAGCTCTATAACGCCATCATCATCGAGGACCCCGCGCGCGATATCCGCCTGACGGTCGAAGCGGCGCTTCACATCGGCGACAACGTCGTGCGCTGCATCGCCATGGACAACACCGACGGGCTGGTGCGTGGTATGAAGGCCACCGACACGGGCGAGCCGATCATGGTGCCGGTGGGCGAGGTCGGCCTGGGCCGCATCTTCAACCTGACGGGCGACACGATCGACGGCAAGCCGCCGATCCCCGCGAACACCAAGCGCTACCCCATCCACCGTTCGGCCCCGACGTTCGCGGAGCAGCAGACCGACAAGCAGTTGTTCGAGACCGGCATCAAGGTCGTCGACCTGCTGGCGCCCTACCAGCGCGGCGGCAAGGTCGGCCTGTTCGGCGGGGCCGGTGTCGGCAAGACCGTGCTCATCCAGGAGCTCATCCGCAACATCGCCACCCAGCACGGCGGCTTCTCGGTGTTCGCCGGCGTCGGTGAGCGCACGCGTGAGGGCAACGACCTCTACCGTGAGATGACGGAGTCGGGTGTCATCGAGAAGACCGTGATGGTGTTCGGTCAGATGAACGAGCCGCCGGGTGCGCGTCTGCGCGTCGGCCTCACGGGCGTCACCATGGCCGAGTACTTCCGCGACGAGGAAGGGAAGGACGTGCTGTTCTTCGTCGACAACATCTTCCGTTTCACGCAGGCCGGCTCCGAGGTCTCGGCCCTTCTGGGCCGCATGCCCAGCGCCGTGGGTTATCAGCCGACGCTCAGCACCGAGATGGGGGCGCTCCAGGAGCGCATTACCACGACGAAGAAGGGCTCGATCACGTCGGTGCAGGCCATCTACGTGCCTGCGGACGACTTGACCGATCCGGCGCCGGCGACGGCGTTCTCGCACCTGGACGCCACCACCGTGC
>JANMAX010000292.1:0-1668 GCA_031360075.1 bacterium
CCAACCGCTCTGTGACGCGAGCGGCCGGGTGTGGGCGATGCAGAACGGCGAGCTCTACGACTTCCCGCGCTTGCGGGCCGAGCTGGCCGGCCGCCACCGGTTCCGCACGCAGACCGACACCGAACTGCTCCCGCACCTCTATCTGGAGCGAGGCGTGGCCAGCGTCGAGGGACTGCGTGGCATGTTCGCGCTGGCGATCCACGACACCGCCGACGGCACGCTGCTGCTGGCCCGCGACCCGCTCGGGGTGAAGCCGCTCTACTGGGCGCGCGTCGGCGACCGCCTGCTGTTCGCGTCCGAACTGAAGGCACTGCTCACCGATCCCGCGCTGCCCCGGGACCTGGACCTCGATGGCCTCGGCCGCTTCCTGGCGCTGGGCTTCGTGCCTGGCGAAGCGACCGTGTTCCGCGCCATCCGCAAGTTGCGCCCGGGGTGCCGCATGGTCGCCTCCGCCACGGGGCTGCGCACGGAGCGCTACTGGGCGTGGCCGGACTTCGTCCCCGACCCGGCACTCGCCGGCGCGTCCCTCGACACGCTGGCCGATCAGGTGGGCGAGCGACTCGCGGCCTCGGCCCGCGCCATGCTGCTGTCCGACCGCCCGGTGGGCGTGTTGCTCTCGGGCGGCGTGGACTCGAGCCTTTTGGTCGCACTGCTGCCCGAGGAAGTCCGGCGCGAGACGCGCACGTTCGCGATCGGCTTCGAGGACAGCGGCCACCACGACGAGCGTCCATGCGCTCGCCGCGTCGCGGAACGACTCGGCACGCAGCACCACGAGTGCACGGTGGCGGTCGAGCTCGCACGAGAACTGCCGCGCGTCATCGGGCTGCTCGATGAACCGTGCGCCGATCCGGCTGCCGTACCGGCGTATCTGGTCGCACGCGCGGCGAGCGAACATGTCACCGTCGTGTTGTCGGGAACCGGCGGCGACGAGCTGTTCGGCGGCTATCGCCGGCACCGGCTGCCGGGCCTGCTCGCGAACCTGGCCTGGCTGCCCCCGGCCCTGGCGCGCACGGGCGCGCGCCTGCTGCGCGAGCGCGACCAGCACCGCCGCACGCTCGCGGGCGAGCAACTGGTGATGGCGGGCAAGCTGCTCGAGGCGCGCGGACGCGGACCGTTCCTGGACGCCTACCTCTCGACGCTCGAGCCCGCGCGGCCGGCGCGCTGGCGCGAAGCGACCGCGCTGGCCGTCGATCCGGCGAGCGTGGCGTGCGCACTCGCCACCGAGATGACCGCGGAACTCGGCGCTATGCCCACGGACCGCACCTCGATCGCGCTGGCCGCGGACCACCTGTGGTATCTCCCCGACGACCTGCTCCTGAAGGAAGATCGCACCACCATGGGCGCGTCGGTGGAAGGCCGTGTGCCCTACCTGGACGATGCGCTCGTCCGCTTTGCGGCGTCACTGCCCGCGTCCGCGCGTATCGAGGGCGCCACCGGCAAGCGCGTGCTGCGCCGGCTCGCCGAACGCCATTTGCCGGCGGACATCGCGAACCGCCGCAAGCACGGGTTCTCCGTGCCGATCGAGGACTGGCTGCGTGGGCCGCTCGAGACGCTCGCCGGTGACACGTTCGCGGGCGCGGGCAGCGGATTGTTCCACATGGACGTGCTGCGGCGCTGGCACGACGAGCATCGCCGCCATGTCGACCGTTCGGGTGCGCTGTGGGCCGC
>JANMAX010000323.1:0-8696 GCA_031360075.1 bacterium
CGACACCTGCCCCTGCACACGTTCCCAGTCGCACACAGCCGTCGCATCGCGGCATATTCGCCGTCGAACCGAACGCGTTGTGATCCGCGGTTGCGTTCGCCCGCGCCAGCGCATCCACGGCGCTCGAAAACCCCCGTGCTACGCTCGATGCATCAGTCCCCGCGCCCACTCGCCCCCGTCGCGAGCGTGCAACATGTTGTTCGAGCGCATCAGCAGCCAGCGCGATCCGGTCATCGCCACCGAAGCCCGCCACCACTCGCGCCAGGAGTCGGGCGCCACGGCGGGGCTCCTCGCCTGCCTGGCCGTGTTCGACGAGCGCCGGGCGTTCAGCGACTTGGGCTTCTCGTCCATGCTCGAGTACTGCCAGCGCGACCTTGCGCTCAGCGAGGACGTCGCGAAGAAGTACCTGCGCGCCGCTCGCATCGCGCGCGAGCGACCGGTGCTGTTCGACATGCTGGCGGACCGGCGGCTGTCGGTGAGCGCGGTGCTCACGCTCGGGCCGTGGCTCGAGTCGGGCGCCCATGACGACCTGATCGCAGCAGCGGTCGGCAGGTCGCGCGAGGAGATCGAGTGGTTGATCGCGAGCCGCTGTCCGTGGTCGGAAGTGCTGCCGTTCGAGACCGACGCCTGTGGGGCTGTGACTTCGGAGGCCTCACTTCAAGTAACACTCGAAGGGGCCCCGGGGCCCGCTTGCCCATCGACTGCCCCGGAATCACCCAGTTCGTGGGTACCACTTCTGCCGGCCGCAACGATGCAGCCGTTGTCGGCGGACCACGTGGCGCTCACCGTCACCATGTCACGCGCAACGCGCGAGAAGATCCGTCGAGCGCAGGAACTGCTCGGCCACACGGTGGCACCCGAGGCGATCGCCGACGTGCTGGACCGAGCATTGGACCAACTCATCGTCGCGCTGGAGAAGCGCAAGCACGGACTGCACCGGAAGCCGCGCGGCGTGCGGGCCAAGGTGTCACCTCGCGCCCGCCACATCTCGGTTGACGTCCGCGCCGAGGTGTACAAGCGCGACGGCGGCTCCTGCACGTTCGTGGGCGATGCGGGGCAGCGCTGCCTGAGCCGGCACGCGCTCGAGTATGACCACATCGTGCCGGTCGCCGACGGCGGAGCGTCGACCGTGGAGAACCTGCAGTTGCTCTGCCCTGCCCACAACCAGCTCGAGGCCGAGCGCCGCTTCGGCAAGGGCTTCATGGAGCAGCAGCGCACGGGGCTTAAGTCCGGACGGCTGCAATCGCGCGAACAGAAGGAGAAGCTCGAGGCCCCGCACGAGGACGATGTGCGCGCCGCGCTCACGGAGCTGGGCTACAAGCGCGCCGAGGTGAGCATCGGGCTGTCGGCGGCGGCCATGCTGCCGGCCGCAACGGGTGCGGAGGCACGCGTCAAGGCTGCGCTCGCGGCGCTGTCGCGCGGGTTCGCGCGCAAGGAGATGCCGAGCAGCCGCGAGCTTGTCGTGACTTGACGCGCCGGCGCGGAATCGTCTTGAGCAGAACCCAGATTCGCGCTGTGCTCCCAATAACGGCCGGCCGCACAGGAATCGCGGGGGAGCTGGCATGGCGATCTGCCTTCGGCGAGTACCCCCTTCGTCGTGTCCCCAGCACGACTGGGTCGCCGACCAAACCAGCTCCCGGCTACTCCACGGATTTCCGATCTGCTCGGCTCACGGTTCATGAGTGGCCCGGGTTAGGATGGTGGTGTACCGGGCAGTCGTCGCGCCGTGGCGCGCGCTACCCGAGATGTTGGCCCGCGCCGGGGAGTCCACCGTGAACGCCATCACCATCCGTCGTGCCGAGCTGCCCGACCTCGATGCGCTCGTGCCGCTGTTCGATGCCTATCGCATGTTCTACGAGCAGCCGAGCGACCTGGCCGGGGCGGCGATGTTCCTGCGCGAACGCTTCGAACTCGGTGAGTCCGTGATCCTCATCGCGCTCGATGCCGCGGGCGCGGTGGGGTTCACGCAGTTGTACCCGGCTTTCTCATCGGTGTGCATGCGGCGGCTGTTCCTGCTGAACGACCTGTTCGTGCATGCGCGCGCGCGCGGCAAGCGGGTCGGGGAGCGGCTGCTCGCGGCGGCGGCCGACCACGGCCGCGCGGCGGGCTGCGTGCGGCTGGTGCTCACGACCGCCGTGACGAACGCCCAGGCGCAGGCGTTGTACGAGCGCACGGGCTGGGTGCGCGATACGCACGACTACACCTACGAACTGGCGCTGTAGCCGCACGGCCGGAACATCAGCGGCAACGGCGGGTCCCTGAGGCGATGGGCTTCGCATCAGCGCGGCATGGCCCGCTTCGCCGCCGGCTGTGAACGCAGCCACGGCAGCACGTCGCGCGAGTAGTACGGCTCCTGCAGGCCCCAGAACACGTAGTCCAGGTGCAGCGAGTCGGCGGCGAATGCCGCCAGCATCGGCACCGTGACCGGCTGGTGCGTGAGCTTGTTGGTGGCGGCCAGGTCGTTGTCCTGCACGGCGAGTCCCGCCGGCACGCGATCGCGACGGCGCGCCGCGATGAGCGGATAGCTGTGCGCGCGGAACTCGCGCCGCACCGGGATCAGGTCGGGACCGCCGACGCCCACGCCCAAGCTGTCGGCATGCGCATAGACCGCGCGCAAGTAGCCGTGGTCGTCCTTGGGCAGCCACTCGCCCGGCATGAAGTTGGCGTACTGGATGACGCGCGAACGCGTGAACGCGGCGCGAGCGGAGGTCATCTGGGCGAGGATGCCTGCGAGCCACGACTCGGGTGTGAAGCCGGCCGGCACCCGCATCGGCCCACCCCCGAACTCCGTGGCGGTCTCGGGCAGCACCACCGCTTCGATGCGGCCGTCGAGGGGGTTCGCCAGTGCTGCCAGCAGCCGCGCGTAGCGCTCCTGCACGGCCGGGTCCCAGCGCCGCGCGATCCAGCCGTCGAAGCGCGCGGTGTCGGCGCCATCCGGCGCTTCGTACTTGCGCGCCGCGCCGCCATGGAACGCGGTGTCGGCGAGCAGGTAGGCGGGCACGTTGATACGCTCGTCGAACGTCGCGTCCTGTAGCTGGATCACCAGGCGCTTGCCATGGGATTCCAGGAAGGCCAGGTCCTCGAGCACATGGGTGAACGAATAGTGGTCGCGCTCGGGCTCGAGTTCCTTCCACGTGTACTTGATCTCGGCACCGGCGATGGCCGGCGTGGCGAGGAATGCAGCGTCATGGATGCGCGTCCGGTCGCGGTTCACGAACACATAGTGCGCGGTCGCGGGCCCGGCCGCGTGGCAGGTGGGCGGGAACAACAGCGCGCCGCACACCAGCGCCGAGGCGAGGTCGTGCCACATTCGGAAGGGAGTGTTCATCGTCCCAGCATGGCACAGTCGGCGGGAGGCCAGTCGTCACGGAACGGCCATTTCGCCGCCGTCCGGCCCCGGCCCGGGCATCCCCGTGCGGCTGCGGTTCACGTATTCCCGCTCGCCTGCGTCGAGCCGGGTCGGGGCGTTCCGGACCGCGCCCCAGCCCGCCTCGACCGGCCCCGCACCCTCGGGTACCCTCGACCATCCATGGGCTTCCAACTCCAGTCTCCCTATTCGCCTGCCGGCGACCAGCCGCAGGCCATCGCCGAGCTTGTCGCCGGACTGCGCGCCGGGGACACGCATCAGACGCTGCTGGGCGTCACGGGTTCCGGCAAGACCTACACGATCGCCAACGTCCTGGCGGAGTGGGGGAGGCCCACGCTCATCATTTCGCACAACAAGACGCTGGCGGCCCAGCTGTACTCCGAGTTCAAGCAGTTCTTCCCGGACGACGGCGTTGGGTTCTTCATCAGCTACGACGACTACTTCCAGCCCGAGGCGTACGTGCCGTCGACGAACACGTACATCGCCAAGGACGCCAGTATCAACGACGACATCGACCGGCTGCGGCTGCAGGCCACCTCGATGCTGCTGGAGCGCGAGAACGTCGTCATCGTGGCGAGTGTGTCGTGCCTGTACGGGTTGGGCACACCCGAAGACTGGAAGGGCATGCGCATCGACATGCGCGCCGGCAACCCGCTCCGCCGACGCGAGCTCCTGGATCAGTTGGTGGCCATCCAGTACCAGCGCACCGACCTCGACCTGTCGCGCGGGCAGTTCCGTGTGCGCGGTGACGTGGTCGAGGTGAAGCCGGCGTACGAGGACTTCAACGTTCGCATCCAGATGGAAGACGACGTCGTCACGAAGCTGGCGACCGTCGACCCGGTCACCGGCAAGACCCTGCGCGCGATGGACCGGCTGGCCCTCTACCCGGCCAAGCACTTCGTGACCCCCGAATACCGCATCAAGGCCGCGCTCGGCAGCATCCGCGCCGAGATGCGTGAACGGCTCGCCCTGCTGCGCGAGGAGGGCAAGCTGCTCGAGGCCCAGCGTCTCCAGCAGCGCACCGAGTTCGATCTCGAACTGCTGGCCGCGCACGGCACCTGCCCCGGCGTCGAGAACTACTCGCGCCATCTGTCCGCGCGCGCACCGGGTGAGCGTCCGGGCTGCCTGCTCGACTACTTCCCGCGCAAAGCGGATGGCACCGCCGACTTCCTCACCATCATCGACGAGTCGCACGTCACGGTGTCGCAGATCGGCGGCATGTACGAGGGCGACCGTTCGCGCAAGCAGACGCTGGTCGACTTCGGCTTCCGGCTGCCGAGCGCGCTCGACAACCGCCCGCTCAAGTTCCCCGAGTTCGAGAAGCTCGTGGGCCCGATCCTTTACATCTCGGCGACGCCGGGCGAGTACGAGATGCAGAAGTGCCAGGGCGTCGTGGTCGAGCAGATCATCCGGCCCACGGGACTCGAGGATCCCGAACTGGTGATCAAGCCGGTCGACGGCCAGGTCGACGATCTACTGGGCGAGATCCGGGTGCGTGTCGAGCGCAAGGAGCGTGTCCTGGTGACGACGCTCACGAAACGCATGGCCGAAGATCTCACCGACTACCTTGCCGAGATGGGGGTGAGAGTCCGCTACCTGCACAGCGACATCGATGCGCTCGAGCGCGTCGAGATCCTGCGCGGCTTGCGGCTCGCCGACTTCGATGTGCTGATCGGCATCAACCTGCTACGGGAGGGGCTCGACCTGCCCGAGGTGTCGTTGGTCGCGATCCTCGACGCCGACAAGGAGGGCTTCCTGCGTTCCGAGCGCTCGCTCATCCAGACCGCGGGGCGCGCGGCGCGCAACGCGGGCGGGCGCGTCATCTTCTACGCGGAGCGGCTCACGGATTCCATGAAGCGGGCCATCGCCGAAATGAACCGCCGCCGCGAGAGGCAGCACGCGTACAATCTTCAGCACGGCATCACGCCGCGTACGATCCTGAAGACCACCGAGGAGATCATGCGCGCGACCAGCGTCGCGGATGCCATCGGGCGCGGCCTGCAGGCCAGGGAGGACGGCATCCTCATGGGCGGCGATACCGAGCGGTTGCTGGTGCAGCTCGAGGGCGAGATGCTGGAGGCCGCCCGTGCACTCGAGTTCGAGCGCGCGGCCAGCCTGCGCGACCGCATCGACGATGTGCGTATGATGCTGACGATGGCGCGCACCGGCAGTGAGCCGGTCACGCCGGATGGCCGTGCGCGGGGCGCGGTGCGCCCCGGGCGTGAGCCGCATAGCGTCAAACGCCGGTTCGGAAAGGACCGCTGACCGTGCACGAGAGTTTCCTGCCACTGGTGAAGTTCGCCCTGTCCGAGGATGTCGGCACGGGCGACGTCACGACGCTGAACGCGGTGCCGGCCAACGTCGGCGCGCGGGCGGCCATCGTCGCCAAGTCGCCAGGCGTCATCTCGGGCATCGACATCGCGGCCATGACGTTCCGTGAGGTCGACCCCAAGCTCAAGTTCAAGGCAGTCGCGAAGGATGGAATGGAAGTGACTGCCGGGACAGCACTTGCGACCGTGTCCGGTTCGGCCGCCAGCATCATGATCGCGGAGCGCACGGCGCTCAATTTCCTGATGAGACTTTCGGGTGTGGCCACGATCACGCGGCGCTACGTCAACGCCATCGCCGGCACCGGGGCCACCATCCTCGACACACGCAAGACCACGCCCGGCCTGCGCATCCTCGAGAAGTATGCGGTGCTGTGCGGCGGCGGCCAGAACCACCGGCTGGCGTTATGGGACATGTACCTGGTGAAAGACAACCACATCCGTGCCGCTCGCGGGCTCACGAATGCCATCGATCGCATCCAGCGCACCCGGCGCGACCTGCTGCTCGAAGTCGAAGTCGAGTCCATGGACCAACTGCGCGAGGCGTTGCGCCCCGAGGTCGACCGGATCCTCGTCGACAACCAGCCGCCTGAAGTCGTGCGCCGCTGTGTCGAGGAGGTCGACCGTTGGTACGCCGCGAACCCGCCCGATCATCCGCGGGTGCGCGACGGCGCGACACGCTGGCCCGAGGTCGAAGTCTCGGGCGGACTCGACTTGACCACCATTCGTGCCTACGCCGAGACCGGCGTGGACTACCTGTCGGTGGGCGCGATCACGCACTCGGCGCCCGCACTCGACCTGAGCCTGGAGATCGAGGAAGTTGGCTGACGGATTCGATCGCACGCGCTACGCCGCTCGACTCGGCACGCACCACATGGGCCACGCCCTGCTGGTGCGCGATTCGACCGCGTCCACGAACGACGACGCCTGGGAAGCGCTCGCCACGCTGGGCGATGGCGCCGCCGTGGTCGCGATGGTGCAGACACGCGGGCGCGGGCGCGACGGCCGGGCCTGGGCGCAGGTGCCCGGGCGCGGTCTGGCGCTGTCCGTGGTGCTGCGCTTGGGTTGCGATGTGCGCCGGGCGGGCGCGATCCCGCTCGCCGCGGGGCTCGCCGTGGTGCGCGCCACGCATGCGCTCGGGGTGCCGGGCGCCCGCCTCAAGTGGCCCAACGACGTGCTCGTGAACGGCCGCAAGCTCGCCGGCGTGCTGTGCGAGGTGCGCCGCGCGGCGGGCGGGGGAAACGCCGTGGTGATCGGCGTCGGGCTCAATGTCGCGCACTCGCGCGAGGAGTTCCCGGCGGAGCTGCGCGAGTTGGGCACGTCGCTGGCGATCGAGGGCTCGGCCGCCACGCTCGAGGATGCGGCCGCGGCGGTGCTGACGAATTTGGAACCGCTGTGGAACGAACTGCAGGAAGGCGACGCTTCAGCTGTACTGGCCGAGTGGTCGCGCTGGGCGAGCCATTGGGGCGAGTGGGTGAGTGTCCGCACGCCCGCGGGTCTCGTGGAAGGCGTCGCGCAGCGGCTGGATTCCGATGGCGGGCTCGTCCTGCGCACCAGCGCGGGCCTCGAGACCACCATCGTCGCCGGTGACGTCTCGGCCCCCGGTGGCGTGTCGGCACCCAAGGAAGGATGTGACGCGGCATGAACAATCCGCATCTGCCGGTCGAGGAGCAGGACGCTCCCGCCGACGAGCTCGAGACCGAGATCGCGCCGCCGATGGCTTTCATGGAGCATCTCGAGGACTTGCGCAAGGCGCTGTGGAAGTCGTCGCTGGCGATCGCGGTCGGCATGGCCGGCGGCTGGTATCTGGCGCCGCTCGTGCTTGCGGACCTCGTGGCGCGCACGGTCAAGACCGCCATCGTGCTGTCGCCGTTTGAAGCGTTCAACGAGCGCTTCAAGCTGACGTTCATCCTCGGCCTCAGCATCGCGCTGCCGATCGTGTTCTGGCAGGTGTGGTCGTTCGTGGTCCCCGGCCTGCTGCACAAGGAGAAGAAGTGGGTGCCGTGGCTCGCGATCGGCAGCATGATCCTGTTCGCGACCGGCGCCGCGGCGGCCTATCTGTACGTCGTGCCGCTCATCGTGCACGTGCTCGAGTCGTTCCTCGTCCAGGGCGTGCTGACGCAGATCAGCCTGAGTTCACTGCTTGACTTCACGTACAACTTGGCGCTGGCATGCGGCATCCTGATGCAGCTGCCGCTGGTCACGCTGCTCCTGACGGCGATCGGGCTCGTGAAGCCGATGTTCCTGCTGAAGCAGTGGCGCGCCGCACTGGTGGTGATCTTCGTGCTGACCGCGGCAATCACTCCGGGAGACGTCGTGAGCGCGCAGCTCGTCATGGGTCTGCCGATGGTGCTGCTGTACTTCATCAGCGTCGGACTATCGTTCTTCGTCGCCAAGAAGCAGCAGGATGCCGAAGCGAAGGAGTGGGGCGAGTGAGCGCGGCCAGGCGCAAACCAGCACGCCCACGGGCCCGCAAGCCCGCCGGTACCGCCGCGGCGGCTGCGGCGCGCGCCGAAGCGCGCGCGGGATCCCATGCACGCCGCGAGCGCCGTGCCGCCGGGCCGACCACGCCGCTGCTCGCGGTCGACGTCGGCAACACCGACACCGTCGTCGGCCGCTTCCTGGGGGGCGAGCTCGAGGAGTCGTGGCGCGTCACCAGCGGGCGTACGACCACGGATGAGCTGCGGCTGGCACTCGAGGGCATGCTCAAGACGGGCGCGGCGGGTTGTCCGAGTGTGCTGTGCTCGGTCGTGCCGGCGCAGACGCGGCCGTGGGCCGAGGCGCTGCGCTCGCTCACGGGTCGCGACACGCTCCAGGTTACCGCCGCCACATCGCCGGTGCCGCTGCAGGTCATCGAGCCCGACAGCGTCGGCCCCGACCGCATCGCCAACGCGCTTGCCGGCCGCGTGCTGCACGGTTCGCCGTGCATCATCATCGATCTGGGCACGGCGACCACGTTCGATTGCGTCTCCAAGCAGGGGGCATTCGTGGGCGGGGCGATC
>JANMAX010000372.1:0-15670 GCA_031360075.1 bacterium
TTCTGCGCTGGCCCCGAGACGCAGCTTCGTGAGCTTGGGCGCTGCGACATAGACGCGCATCCACAGCGAATCGGGATCCAGCGCGGCGAGATCTTCGGCCTCCTGGGTCCCAATGGCTCCGGCAAGACCACCACCATCCGCATGCTGTGCGGACTCATGCGCCCCAACGAGGGCACGGCGATCGTGGCCGGCGCCGACGTCGGGCGCGAACCGGAGCGCGTCAAGTCGCGCATCGGTTACATGTCGCAGGCGTTCGGGCTCTATCGCGACCTGACCGTGGACGAGAACCTGGCGTTCTACGGCGGCGTCTACAATCTGGGCGCCACGCTTGCCGAGCGACTGGCGTGGGCCAAACGCTCCATGCGGCTGGACCAGCTCGGCGGGCGGCTGGCCGGGGTCCTGTCCGGCGGCCAGAAGCAGCGGCTGGCGCTGGCGTCCGCCATGCTGCACGCACCGGACGTGGTGTTCCTGGATGAGCCCACCGCGGGCGTCGACCCGGCCGCGCGCCGGCTGTTCTGGACCATCATCCGCGAGCGCGCCGCCGAGGGCGTCACGATGATCGTGACCACGCACTACATGGACGAAGCCGAGCGTTTCGACCGCCTGGTGTTCCTGTCGCGCGGCCGCGTCGTGGCACTCGGATCGCCGTCCGAGGTCAAGGCGCAGTTCGGGCACGGCGGATCGCTCGAGGACATCTTCGTCACGCTGCAGGAAGAAGACGCATGAACCTCGAACGCCTGCGCGCCATGGTGAGGAAGGAGTTCGTGCAGATGCGGCGCGACAAAGCGACGCTGCGCCTGATGCTGGCGGTGCCGGTCATGCAGCTGCTGATCTTCGGATTCGCCGTCCGCACCGACGTGCGTCACCTGCCCACCGTCGTGTTCGACCAGAGCCGCAGCCTGCAGAGCCGCGAGTTCCTGCAGAAACTCACCGCGACCGACAACTTCGCCCTCAAGCGCGAGGTGCACTCCTACGCTGAGGCCGTCAGGGCCATCGACCGCGGCGAAGCCCGCGCCGCGGTCGTGTTCCCGCCCGACTACGCGCGCCAGCTGAAACGCGGCCACACTGCCCGCATCCAGGTGCTGGTCGACGCCAGCGATCCGACCGCATCGCAGAGCGCGATCGGCGCGGCTCAGCTGGTGGGCCAGCGCACGAACATCGCGCTCGTGTCCGCCCGCACCGGCGCCGACCTCGGCACGCGCCTGCCGGTCGACGTGCGCGTGCGCCCGCTCTACAACCCGGCGCTGCGCAGCGCGGTGTTCATCGTGCCGGGGCTCATCGGCATGATCCTGTCCAACATCCTCATCGTCATCACCGCACTCAGCATTGTGCGTGAGCGCGAGACCGGCACCCTCGAACAGCTCATTGTCACGCCGCTGGCGCGCGGGGAGATCATGATCGGCAAGATCGCGCCGTACGTGCTGGTGGGCTACGTCCAGATGACGACGGTGCTGATCGCCGGCCACCTCGTGTTCCATGTGCCGGTGCGCGGCCCCCTGCTGGCACTCTATGGCGCCTCGTTCCTGTTCATCGTCGCGAACCTGGGTCTGGGACTGTTCATCAGCACGCTCGGGCGCAACCAGGCGCAGGTCACACAGACCGCGTTGCTGTTCATGCTGCCCAACGTGCTGTTGTCCGGATTCATGTTCCCGCGCGAGGCCATGCCCGCCGCCGCGCGCCTGGCCGGCAACCTGCTGCCGCTGACTTACTACCTGCAACTGGTCCGCGGCATTGTGCTGAAAGGCAACGGCCTCAGCGAACTGTGGCCGCAGGCGCTGGCACTGGCCGGGTTCGCGGTGGCGTTCTTCACGTTCGCCACGCGGCGCTTTTCAAAAACGTTGGAATAGCGCGCCCTCCGGCCGCGCACGATGGGGCGGGCGACAAACGGGAATTGCGGCCGGGGGCCGCGGAGGCTTCCATGCAGCTGGTGCACAAGGACGACGTGAAACCGCAGCCGCCGAGCTCGGCCGCACGCACACCGGACGCCTACCGCGTGCTGTTCCCGGTCGGCGTGGCCGCGGCGCTTGCTGGATTGCTGCCGTGGGTGGCGTTCGCGGCCAGCCAGGCGCCGTGGTGGCCGTTTCCCGCTCTGTCGATGTGGCCCGGCCCCGAGCATGCCGCGCTCATGGTGCAGGGCTTCGAGCTGGCGTTCATCGCCGGCTTCCTGCTCACGGCCATGCCGGCGTTCACGCACGGACCGCGCTGCACGCGCGGCGAGCTGTCGGTGATCACCGCGCTCGTCGCGGCGTTCGTCGTGCTGCGCGCGCTGGCGCTTCCTGCCGCGGCGTTCGCCTATCTGACGGCACTCGTGGCGCTCGCGATCACCGTCGCGCGCCGCGTGCGGCCCGGGGCGGCCGCCCCTCCCGAGGAGTTCCTGCTGGTCGGCACGGGCATGGCGCTCGGGCTCGCAGGCGCCGTCGTGCAGGTACTGGTCACGCTGTCTGTGCTCCCCGGCACCGCCGAGCGCGCGGGCTTGCGCTGTGTCTCGCTCGGCATGCTGCCCGCACTGGTGCTCGGGCTCGGCGGACTGTTGGTTCCGACGTTCGCGATGATCAAGAGCCCGCTCGACATCTTCGGCATCGCTCGTGCGGGTGACCGCCCGCGACGGCGCGCTTTCACGCTCGCGATCGCCACGCTGCTCGTACTCGCGGTCAACGCGGAGTTCGCCGGATTCGCCGGCGTCGCCTCGTGGTTGCGCGCGACCGCGGCCATCGCCAGCACGCAGCTCGCGTGGAAGATCTGGCGCCGTCCCGGCCGGCACGACCGATTGTCGTGGACGATCTGGACCGCGGGCTGGTGCGTGGCGCTGGGCTTCACCGCCGCGGCCGTGTTCCCGCTGCAGCGCATCGAGGCCTGGCATGTCGCGTTCGTGGGCGGCTACACGCTGCTCACGCTCGGCATCGGCACGCGTGTCGTCGTGACGCACGGCGGGCACCCCATGGCGGACGAGCAACGGCTATTGAGCGTCTTCGCCTTGGCAGCGCTGGGGGCCGCCACGCTGGTGCGCACCCTGGGTCCGCCGCTCGACCCCGCGCATGCCACACTGATGCACATGCTGGCCGCCGCACTCGCCAGCGCCGCATTCATCGCGTGGCTCGCGGGCGCGTGGCCGCTCGTACGCCGCACGCGCCGCGCCGTGCTCATGCCCGCAGCGATACCCGTGAAACCGGCCTGAGCATGTGCCGCGGCCGGTCCCAGAGGCCCCCGCGAGCACCCCGCGGCGCGCACCGTGGCTCAAGGCGCGCAGCCGGCATGGCGTCTGGTCGCTGCGCGGTCAGGCCCGGCCGAACTCCCCGAGGCCTTCGTCGGCGTGATGCTTGATGATACGCGCCTCGGCGATGAACACCACCTCTTCGGCCACGTTGGTGGCGAGGTCGCCGATGCGTTCGAGATTGCGCCCCACCAGGACCAGCGTCATGGAGCGCTCGACCTGCTGTGGATCCGCGATCATGCGGCGAAGTAGTTCGGCGAACACCCGGCGATTCAGGTCGTCGACTTCGTCGTCGCGCCGTACCAGCCGCCGGGCGGCGTCGGCGTCCTCGCGCACGAACGCATCCAGGGCGTCGCGCAGCATGGCGATCGACTTCTCGGCCAGCGCCGACAAGTCCGCAAGCGGCGGCACGGCCGGCTTACCGGCCAGCTCCTTCGTGCAGCCGGCGATGTTCACGGCATGGTCGCCGACCCGTTCCAGGTCATTCGAGATCTTGAGCGTCCCGGTGATTCGCCGCAGGTCCTTCGCGAGTGGCTGCTGAAGCGCCAGCAGCTGGATGCAGGCCTCCTCGATGTCGATTTCCATGCGGTCGACCACCTTGTCGTCCGCGATGACTTCATCCGCCAGCGCCGGATCACGACGCATGAGCGACTCCACCGCCTTGCGCGTGATGCCTTCGGCGCGGCCGCTCATGAGCAGGAGCTGCTGCTTGAGTTGTTCGATCTGGTCGTCAAAGTGACGTTGCATGACGGAGCCTCTCCTGATCAGGCGGGTGCGCGCCAGCCGGCACGCCGCGCCACAGCTTAGCGCGGAGGACCGTCGCCGGCGACGGCGAACCACTCCGGGGGGCTTCTGGCCGGCCATCGCACCGCGGCCGGCCCAGCATCATCCGAAGCGGCCCGTGATGTAGTCCTCGGTGAGTTTCTGCCGCGGGCTGGTGAACACCTTGCGGGTGTCATCATGCTCCACGAGTTCGCCTTGCAACATGAACGCCGTGAAGTCCGAAATGCGCGCCGCCTGCTGCATGTTGTGGGTGACCACCACGATCGTGTAGCGGCCTTTCAGTTCGAGCACCAGCTCCTCGATGCGTGCCGTGGCGGTGGGATCGAGCGCCGAGGCCGGCTCGTCCATGAGGATGACCTCGGGCTCCACCGCGAGACAGCGGGCGATGCACAGACGCTGCTGCTGGCCACCGGAGAGCTGCAGGGCCGACCGGTCGAGGCGGTCGTGCACCTCGTCCCACAGTGCGGCGCGGCGCAAACCCAGTTCGACGCGGCTCGCGAGCTGCTCGCGGTCGTTCATGCCGAGCATGCGCAGCCCGAACGCGACGTTCTCGAAGATGCTCTTCGGGAACGGGTTCGGACGCTGGAACACCATGCCGACGCGGCGGCGCAATTCGACGACATCGGTGCTGCGCGCCCCGACGTCGATTCCGGAGACCGCCAGATGGCCGAGCGTGCGTACGCCCGGAATCAGGTCGTTCATGCGGTTGAACGAGCGCAGCAGCGTGCTCTTGCCGCAGCCCGACGGCCCGATGATGGCCGTGACGCTGCTGCTCGGGATCTCGAGCGAGACCCCTTTCAGGGCGTGATGCGCGCCGTAATACAGGTGGAAATCGCGGGCCGCGAGCCGCACGGGTGCGCTCGGCGCGCCGGTCCCGGCGCGCACGGGCACATGGGGCTTCGCGGTCAGCAGGGTGCGGTCGGCAGGTGTTTCCACGGTCACGTCAGCCTCTCCCCAGGAGTCGGGCGCGCAGCCGTGCGCGCAGCAGGATCGCGGTCAGGTTGAGCAGCAGCGTCAGCACCAGGAGCACCAGCACCGTGCCGTAGAGCAGCGGGCGCGTGGCATCGATGTCGGGGGATTGCGTCGCCAGCACGAACACATGGTAGCCCAGCTCCATGAACTGGTCGGTGGGCGCCTTCGGCAGGAACGGCAGGTAGTAGGCCGCACCCGTGAACAGGATGGGCGCGACTTCGCCGGCGCCACGCGCCACGGCCAGGATCGCGCCGGTGAGGATGCCGGGCATGGCCTGCGGCAGCAGCACGTTCCGCACCGTCTGCCAGCGCGTCGCACCCAGCGCGAGCGACGCTTCGCGCTGGTCGCGTGGCACGGTGCGCAGGGCCTCCTCCGTCGTGACGATGACCACGGGCAGGTTCAGGAGCGCAAGCGTCAGCGACGCCCAGATCAGCGCCGGCTGCCCCCACACCACGTCCAGGCCGAGCGCGCGGTCGACGTTGTGCCCCAGGAACTGGATGAAGAATCCGAGCCCGAACAGGCCGTACACGATACTCGGCACGCCGGCCAGGTTGTGCACCGCGAAGCGCACGGCTTTCGTGAACCACGAGTCCTGCGCGGCGTACAGGTGCAGCCAGACCGCGGCTCCGACCCCGAACGGCACCAACGCGGCCACCATGAGGACGACCAGCAGCAACGTGCCGTAGATGGCCGGGAAGATGCCGCCTTTGGTCATGCCCTCGCGCGGCACGCCGGCGAGGAACTCCCACGTCACCGTGGACCAGCCGTTCAGGACGACGTCGCCGAGGATGATCGCGACCATGAGCACGATGAGCAGTGCCGCGAACCCCGACAGCGCGGTGAACGTGACGCCGCTCACATCCGCTCGCCGGCGCGGGCGCGCCGCCAACGGTGGCACCGCGGGCCCGAGCGCCACGCCGCTCACGCGCCCGCCATCCGCTTGCGCAATTGCTCCACGAACATGCCGGCGGCGACATTGACGAGGAACGTCACCGTGAACAGCAGCGCGCCCAGGAAGAACAGCGTGGCGTAATGCGGACTGCCGACCACGACCTCGGCCAGCTCGGCGGCGATGGTCGCCGATAGCGTGCGCACCGAATCGAGCACGTCGGGCGACGTGATCGCGGCGTTTCCGGACGCCATCAGCACGATCATGGTCTCACCCACGGCGCGAGCCAGGCCGAGCAGCACGCCGGCCGCCACACCCGCCGACGCCGCCGGCAAAGACACGTGCCACGCCGTCTGCCACGCGCTTGCGCCCAGCCCGAGCGAGGCCTCCCGGAACGATCGCGGCACGGCGCGCAGGGCGTCCTCCGCCACGGTGAAGATGGTGGGGATCACGCCCAGCGCCAGCGCGATGCCGGCGGTGAGCGCGTTCAGCCGCATGGGCGAGTGCGTCACCCCCTGTAACCAGGTCGCCAGCACCATGAGCGCGAAGAATCCCATGACGACCGACGGGATGCCCGCCAGCAGTTCGATCGCCGGCTTCAGGACCTCGCGCACGCGCGCCGGCGCGAACTCCGCGCTGAACACAGCGGCCAGCACCGAGACCGGCACCGCGAACACCATGGCGACGAGCACGACCTTGAACGTACCCGTGAGCAGCGGCATCAGGCCGTACTTGGGCACGTCCCCAACCGGCTGCCACAAAGGCGTGGCGAAGAACCCGCGCAGGCTGGATTCCTTCTGCGTCTCGGGATCGAACAGCACCGGCCAGGCTTCCTTGAACACGAACACCACGATGAGCACCAGCGCCATGACCGCCGAGAATGCGCAGCACCGCAGCGCGAACTCGATGAACGCTTCGCGCGTGATCTGCCGGGCGCGGGTCGCGCTGTAGTGGGGGGCCGTGCTCATCGTGGCGGCATCGTAGCGGACTACTTGAGCGGAAAGTAGCCGACGTCCGTGGCCAGCTTCTGGCCGTCCGGCGACAGCACCCAGTCCACGAACTTCTTGGTGTCACCCTCGGGCTTCTTGCGCAGGTAGAAGTACAGCAGGCGCGACAACGGGTAGCTGCCATCATGTACGGTCGCCGCGGACGGCATCACCGCGGGGCTCTTGGCGTCCTGCTGGATGCCGAGGTCGCGAACACCCTTCGCATACGCCGCACCACCATAGCCGATGCCGTTGGGATCCTTCGAGACCGCGTTCACGACCGCAGCCGTGCCCGGCAGCGTCTGCACGCGGGCCGAGAAGTCGCGGCCACCGAGCACGTGCTCCTTGAAGAAGCCGTACGTCCCCGAGCTGCCTTCGCGGCCGTACAGGATGATGGTCGCATCCTTGCCGCCGAGCTGCTTCCAGTTGGTGACCGTGCCCAGGTAGACATCGCGCAACTGGGCCAGTGTGAGCGACTGGACCGGGTTGCTGGTGTGCGCGTAGACCGACAGACCGTCCTTGGCGACTGGCACCTCGACACCCATGGTCTGGAAGCGGTCACGAAGCTTGAGCTTCTCCTCCTGCTTCATGGCGCGCGACGACTGGCAGATGTCCGTGGTGCCGTTGATGAGCGCCGCGATACCGGTGCCCGAACCGCCACCCGTGACCATGATGACCTGGCCGGCGTTGGCGTTCATGAACTTCTCGGCCCAGCGCTGGCCGAGGATGACCATGGTGTCCGAGCCCTTCACGGTGATGGCCTTGCCCGCGAACGCGGGTGCCGCCGAGACCGCGATGAGGGCGAGCGTGCAAAGTGCGGCGAGTGCGAACGAGCGGTAGACGAAGCTGCGCTTCACGTTACCTCCACAGGTCAGAACTTGTGCTGGAGCTGGATGGTCCACAGGTTGTCGTGGGGATCCGTGAACCGGCCCGCGCTCGCGGGAGCGTCGGTGGTGATGGCGTCATACGACACGGTGAGTCGCGTGAAGCCGTCGTAGAAGGCATTCAAGCCGAATCCGAGCCGCGAGAACTGGTCGTGGCCGAGCGCGGTGTTCGGATCGTACGTGTCGTAGCGCGCCACGGCCTGGAAGCGGTCGCCGAAGTTCTGCACGCCCATCACGTACCAGCCGAGCATGTCGCTGGCGAGGTGACCGGCGTTGGCGCCATTCTTGAGGAGCCGGTTCGGGTTCGCTGTCGTCGGCGATACGATCAGGGCCTTGAGCGAGTCCGCGTTGACGTCCTTGCCGGCGTAGTACTCGAAGCGCAACGAGCCGCCGCCGGCGCGCGGCAGCGACCAGAAGCCCTGCGCGTCGAAACCGGCGCGCGTCTTGTCCGTCCAGACATCCGGGCCGGTGAGCGCGGTGACCTGACGGCCCCAGTAACAGGACGCCGCCGCGTCCCAGCTGCCCTGCGACCAGCGCGCCCGCGCAGTGACATCCTTGCCACGCGTCGGGTCGGTGTTCGGGAAGTCCGCGCTGTTGATCCCGCCGCCATTCAGCACGGAAAGCGTGGTCTTGAGCTTCGTCGTCCACTGGCTCTCGAGTTTCACGCCGCGGTCACGTTCCCCCGAGAACAGCACGTTCTCGGCGCGCGACCGCTCCGGGAGCTCGCGCACACTGGACGAGCGCTCGAGCTCGAAGCCGAACGGCACGTTGAACTGGCCGAACGTCAGCTGGTGGTCGTGATTCGGCGTCCACGGATCGAGCAGTGTGATGTACGCCTCGAGCAAGCGGATGGTGCGGTCCTGGCCGCCGTCGAAATAGACCACCGCCTGCGACAGCGGGCTCGAATCATACGTCAGCTTGAGGCGCGCACGGCGGATGTAGAAGCGCGTGTTGTTCGGCACCGTGAGCGCGGCTGGCGACCCACTTACCTTCACCGAGTCCAGGCTGGCTTCGCTGAACTCGGTGCGCGCCTGGAGATAGCCGGAGAACTTGAATCTCTTGAGCTTGTCGGTGTCCGCCTGCAGGCTCTGCAGCTGCTCGTTCAGACCCTCGAGCAAGCCCTGCAGCTCGGCGCGCGAGACACTGGCGGAGTCGGGAGCGGACGTTTCGTCAGCACGAACGGGAAGCGGTGCGAGGAGCAGGAGGGTCAAGGCGACAGCAGATGAAGAGCGCTTCAAGTCGTCCTCCAGACGGCTCGAGGTCGAATCAGCGTTGCGCCGCGCGGAAGGCTCCGCACGTGCAACGGGACCCGCCGGAACCCTACCGCGTTCCGGCAGCCTTCATCTTCGGGCAGATCGCGTTTCGGCAGTCCCTCCGGAGTGTTACCAAGGAGTTACAAGGCTGCCGGAATCCGTCCAGAGGGTGTCAACCGTGCGGCTGGGTGCGGGCGCGGCGGCGCGTCTCCAGCGAACGCCGGCGGGCGTCGGCCATGGCCTGCGAATGATCGAGACCCGCGGTCTCGAGCGCCCGTGCCCACGAACCGAACAGTCGGCGCGCACGCGCGTAGAGGCCCGGCTGCTCGCGGTGCACGCGGAACAGCGTGCCGGCGGCCTGCTTGTCCCGGATCAGGCGAAGCACCTCGTCCGCGGACATCTCGAGCGGACGGCCGCGCTTGCGGGCGCCCGTCTGCGTGGGTGTAGTCCGGTTCGCACCGGGGGATTCCATGATGAGGGAGTCCATGAGGGTCTCGGGGTGGGAGCGATGTGGCGTTCCGGAGGTCAGCATCGAAACACGCGCGCGGTGAACGCCTCGTATCGGATGCATGACGGCACGGAAAAGATGCACGAGTTCCGCACGAGCCGAAGTGGTCTTGTGAGCGCCGGACCCGCAAGGAGTCCACCGCTGGCCAAATGAACAGCTTCGGGTCAACTCCGGCGCGTTCATACCTTCCGGAGGGTGGTGTGGCCGCCGGCGGCGCGAGCCTCGCCAGGGAGCCCTCGGGCGCTCAGCGCGGCGCGCCCACCGGCAGCTCGAAGCGGAACACGCTGCCCTCTCCCGGCCGGCTCTCCACGGCGACCGTGCCGTCGTGCAGGGCGATGGCGTGCTTCACGATCGAGAGGCCCAGCCCGGTGCCGCCCTTGTCGCGCGAGCGTGCCTTGTCGACGCGATAGAAGCGCTCGAAGATCCGCGGCAGGTCCTCGGCCGGGATGCCGGCGCCGGTGTCACGCACCTCGCACCACGCCATGCCGTCGCGCACGCCCACCGACACCGCAACGCCCCCGTGCTCGGTGTACTTGACGGCGTTGTCGATCAGGTTCGCCAGCACCTGTGAGATGCGAACCCGATCGGCGGACAGCCGCACGGGGTCCCCCGACTCGAGCGTCAGGTCGATGCCGGCCCTCCGCGCCGCCTCGCGCACCGGCGCCACTTGTTCGGCGGCCAGCACACGCAGGTCGAGCGGCTCTCGCCGCAGCGTCGTATCGGGGCGTTCGAGCTCGGCGAGCGTCAACAGGTCCTCGAGCAGCGCCTGCAGCCGCACAGCCTGGTCGCGGATGATGCGCACGAACGATTCCCGGTTCTCGGCGTCGTCAAGCCCGCCTTCGAGCAGCGTCTCGGCATAGCCACGCAAGGAGGTCAGCGGCGTGCGCAGCTCGTGCGAAACGTTCGCCACGAGATCCTGGCGCAACTGCTGCAACGCCTCGCTCTCGGACAGGTCGTGCAACACCAGCAGCACGGGGCCGGGGCCGGGACCGCCGAGCGGCGTCGCGGTGGCGCGAGCCGAACGCGTGCGCGTGGTCCACGGCTTGAGCTCGCGCTCGATCGTGCGGCCCTCGTGCCGCGCCAGCTCCACCATGTCGGCCAGCTCCGGCACGCGCGTGAACGCCGCGAACGCCGTGCCGGGTTCTGGTCGCAGTGCCGCGCCGAGCAGTTCCGCGAGCCGGTGATTGACGTGCACGACCCGGTCGGCATCGTCGAGCAGCGCCACCCCGTCGCTCATGTGGGCGAGAATGCGCTCACGATCGTCGCGCTCCCGGCGCAGCGCCTCGAGCCGCGAGTCCAGCTCGCCATGCATGTGATTGAGCGCGCGACCCAACTGCCCGAGATCGTCGTCCGGGGATTCCGGCGCGCGAGCCTCCGCGTCCCCTTCGCCGATCCGGCGGGCGACCCGCTGCAGACGCCGCAACCGGCGGGCGAAACGCCCGCTCACCCACGCCAGCACGAGCACGCTCGCGAGCAGGGCGAGCGAGGAAGCGGCGACCGAGACACGCGTCAGCGAGTCCCCGAGCCAGGCCACCAGCTCGAGCGGCTCGGCCACGCGCAACACCGCCGCGCTGTCGCGCACGATCGGGACCGCGCAGTAAAGGAACTCCTGCCCCACCGTCTGGGAACGCCGCACCGCGAAGCCGGTCCGACCGGCGAGCGCGGCTTCGACCTCGGGCCGGGCCGCGTGATTCTCCATGCGTGAGATGTCGGCACGCGAGTCCGCCAGCACGGTGCCATCGCGCGCGATGATGGTGACGCGCAGCGCCAGCCGCGCATCCAGCGAATCCGCCTCGGACCGCCAGCCCGCGACGCGCGGTTCCGCGTGGCGCGCAGCCTCACGCGCCGTGCGCTCGAGCAACTGTCTCTCGTGATCGATCAGCCATTGGCGCTGCGCGCTGTGCTCGAGCATGGTGAGCAGCGCGACCGCGCACACCACCACGATCGTCGGCACGACCAACAACCGTGCCCGCAACGACAGTTTCATGCGCGCTCGGCGGGCGGGAAGAATTTGTAGCCCGAGCCCAGCACGGTTTCGATGCTGACGCTCGCCTCGCCGAGCTTGGCGCGCAGCCGCCGCACATGAACGTCCACGGTGCGCGTCTCGCCGACGTAGTCGTAGCCCCAGACCTTGCGCAACAGCTCGTCGCGGGACAGCACGCGGCCGGGATGGCGGGCCAGGAACGCGAGCAGGTCGAACTCGCGCGGCGTCAACTCGAGCGCGACGCCACCCAGGCGGACTTCGCGTGCATCGAGATCGACGCTCAGTCTGCCGGCGACGATCGTGCTCGACATGCCCGACGGCCGCGCGCGCCGCACCAGCGCCTTGACGCGTGCCACCAGCTCGCGCGGGCTGAACGGCTTCGTGAGATAGTCGTCGGCGCCGTGCTCGAAGCCGAGCAGCTTGTCCATCTCGGCCGAGCGCGCCGTGAGCACCAATACCGGCAAGTCGTGCGTCAGGGGCTCGGCGCGCTGCTCGCGCAGGATCTCGAGGCCGCTCGCACCCGGGAGCATGAGGTCGAGCACGAGCGCATCCGGACGCGATGCGAACAGTTGCTGCAGGCCGACTTCGCCATCGGCTGCCGCGGCGACGCGATAGCCCGCCTTCTCGAGGTTGTAACGGACGAGGTCGCGGATCTCCTTCTCGTCCTCGATGACCATCACGAGCTCGCTCACGGGGCACCTCCGGTGGGGCATGCTAATGGTGCTTGGCGAGCGACGTCCATCGCATGCCGCCGGAATGCTGTTTCGGTTCGGTTACATCGTGCGGTGTCGTGGCTGCGGCCGGAGCGGACCCGCCCCCGCGCGTTCGGACAGGCCCCCGTCCGAGGACCATGCCCTTGGCCCGGGGCGGTCGGGGGACGCCGGATGCGCGTCGGCCGCGAGTCCTCTAGAGTCCGCCATTCACACATGGCGCTGCATCCTGGCATCGGCTCGCCGGTCCTGGACCGGCTCGGTCCGCGCGACGTTCCCGAGGTGCTGTTGTTCCTCGAGGACGAGCCGGTGCTGAACGTGTACCTGATCGCGCTCGTGCTGCGTGACGCGCTCGCGCGAGCGCACGATCAATGGTGGGGCGCGCGTCGCGACGGCCAACTGACCGCGCTGTGGTTCGTCGGCGGTCACTCCGGGGCGGTGCTGCCCGCCGGTGAAGACCTCGTCGCGCACCGCCTGCTGGCGCAGACCATCGCCGAGGCCGGCGAACCGCGACAGGAGCGGCTCCAGGTCATCGGACCGCGCGCCGTGCTCGCCGCCTTGCGCGAGCACTTCCCCGGCGCGGGGGCCACGCTGCGGCTGGAGCGCGACCAGACCTATCTGGCGCTGGACCGGGCGCCGGGCGCCGCCGGCGTACTGGCCCCGGAACTGCGCACCGCGCGACGCGAGGACTACGCCTACCTCTATCAGGCCGGCGCCGACCTGCGCGCCGAGGAACTGCTCGAGGACCCGCGCCAGGTCGACCCCGTGGCGTATGCACGCCGCGTCGAGGAGGAGTGCCGGGACGGCTGGACGTGGCTCTGGCGCGACGCGCGCGGACTGTGCTTCCGGGCCGGCATCAGCGCGCTCACGCCCGACGCCGCGCAGGTCTCGGGCGTCTATGTGCCCGCCGCACTGCGCGGCAAGGGTATCGCGACGCGCGCGCTCGGCGAGATGTGCGCGCGCCTGCTGCTGCGCTCACGGCGCGTCTGCCTGTTCTGCAACGACGTCAACGAGCCGGCACTGGCGCTGTACGCGCGGCTCGGCTTCCGCACGCTCGCGCCGTGGGCCTCGGCGTTCTACGTGCGCTCGCGTTCGTAGCCCCGCGACACCGTACACCGCTGCTCGGCACGGTCCGCGAACGCGCCGTGACCGCGCGCGGGCCGCACCCGGGGGACCAGCGCGGCAGGCAGCGTCAGCAGACCGCAGCAACGGTTCATGAACCGCTCGGGCCCATCACGCTTGAGCATCGCGGGCGCAGAGCCGATACACTCATGGACCTCGGTCCACCGGAGGACGCCCGTGCGCATTGCTGCGATCGACATCGGCACCAACTCGATCCACATGGTCATCGCCGAAGCCACACACGGTGAGAGCTTCGCCGTGCTCGATCGCGAGCGCGAGGTCGTGCAGGTCGGACGCGATTCGTTTCACGATGGCCGGTTGCGCGGCGCGGCCATGCGGCGCACCGCGGCGGCGCTGCGCCGGTTCGTCCAACTCGCGCGGCGGCACTCGGTCGACCGCATCCTGTGCACGGCCACCGCGGCGGTGCGCGAAGCGCGCAACGGTGGCGAGTTCCTGAAGCTGGCGCGCAGCGAATCCGGCATCTCACCGCGCGTCATCCCCAGCGAGGAAGAGGGCCGTCTCATCCATCTCGCGGTGCAGGCCGCACTGCGGCTCGACGACCGCCCGGCGCTCATCGTCGATATCGGCGGTGGCAGCGCGCAGCTCGTGCACGTGCGCGGCGGAGAGTTGCTGCAGGTCGCGGGCGTGCCGCTCGGCGCGCTGCGGCTCAGCGAGACGATGCTCGACCGCGACCCGCCCTCCGAAGCCACGCTGGACCAACTGCGCCGCCATGTGCGCAAGCAGTTGCGCGCCGCTCTCGAGAGCTTCGCCGGACCGGCGCCGGTGTGTGTGTACGGTTCCTCGGGATCGATCCATGCGCTGGCGCAGCTCGCCGAGGCGCAGGACCACGGCCGCACGCTGCCGCAGGTGAATGGCCACGTCCTGACGCTCAGCTCACTCGCCACACTGACGCGCCGGCTCGAACGCATGCCGCGCGCCCAGCGTGAGCGGCTGCCCGGGATCGACGAGGCGCGCGCCGAGATCCTGGTGCCGGGTGCGGTCGTGCTCGAACAAGTGCTGCGGCTGACCGGCGCGCGCGACATCACGCTCTCGGATTATGGTGTTCGTGAGGGACTCGTCACCGACTGGTTGCGCCGTCATGCGCGCGAACTGCCGACGCTCGAGGCCGCCGGCGACCTGCGCCTGCGCAGCGTGCTCGGGCTGCTCGGGCGCTTCGATGCCGACGGCCGCCACGCCCAGCATGTCGCGCTGTTGTCGCGGCGCCTGTTCGATGAACTCCAGCCGTGGCACGGGCTGGGGCCGCGCGAGCGCGAGTGGCTGCATTTCGCAGCACTGCTGCACGACGTCGGGTCCGCGGTGGGATACGACGGTCACGCGCAGCACTCGGCGTATATCATCCGGCACGGCGGACTGCGCGGGCTGACCGCCGAGGAGATCGCCGTCGTGGCTTCGATCGCCAAGCACCACGGCGGGGCGCGGCCGCGCCGCCGGCGCGACGAGGGTTATGCCTCCCTGCCGAAGCGCCGCCGCCGCACCGTGCGCTGGTTATCGGCCCTGCTGCGCGTGGCGGAGGGTTTGGACCGCAGCCACTACCAGCTCGTGCGCGATTTGGTCGTGCGCCGCCGGCAGGAGCGCTTCGTCCTGGTCACGGACACGCGCCGTCACGCCCAACTCGAACTCTGGGCGGGCCGGCGGCGCGCCGTCGACCTGGGCCGGCTGCTCGGCCAGCCGGTCGAGGTCAGGCCTGCGGCCGCGGAGCGGCCCCGGACGCGCCGCGAGTCGCCCGAAGCCGGCGCAGTGCCTCGAGCCGCAGCACCTCCAGCCGACGCGCGCAGGCCTGCCCGCTCGGGCCTTGCGCCGCCGCGAATGCCACCAGCAGCGCGCGATCGTTCAGTTCGCCCAGAACGCGCTGCCAGCGGCGCAATTCCGGCACCACCGCCGGCGACCGGTCCGGTGCGGCTGCGAGCAGTTCCTCCGCATAGCGCCAGCGCTTGATCGCCAGCCGGGCGCGATGCAGCGCCTCGACATCACCGCTGCCGAGTCCGTGCGCGAGCCGCTGCTCGGCACGGCGGCGCCAGGCCTGACGGCGCGCCGTCGCACGCTTCACGATCACCGGCGTGCGCTCCGACTCCAGCGTGCTCGCCGCCTGCTCGGCCTCCGCTGTGAACACCTGGACGGTGTGTTCGCTGGGCAAGTGGATGTCGCTCGTCCCGACCGGCCGGCGGCGGAGGGCCGCCAGCCAGCGCTTGCGCAGTGCGCCCGGGATGACGCCGGCGCCCGAGCGCCGCAAGCGCAGCGCCTCGGCCACAACCTCGAGTTCGCGCGCCGGTCCCGCGGCCTGGCGCAGCGCGCGCACGCGGCGGCGCGCGGCGAGCGCCGGCCGGCGGCGCGACCACAGGCGCAGGGC
>JANMAX010000077.1:0-13788 GCA_031360075.1 bacterium
TGGTGCCGCAGGTCGAGCCGGAACACCTGACCGAGCTTCTGCGGCCCGCCGCTCGTGCAGCAGAAGTACATGCTGCCGTTGGCGTAAGCGATGCCTTCGGTGCGTGAGAACGCCGCCGCGCCGAGCGCGAATCCCTGTGCACGCGTCGAACTCGCAGCGGTCATCTCGCTGGCCGGCTGCCCTTGCGGATGCATCATGTCCATGGCCGGGTCCACTTCCGGGATGCGGACCCAATCCACTTGCAGCGAGTGGCCCACACGCATCGTGATGCGGCCGAGCTGATTGCTGGTGACGAGATGCGCGCGCTTGCGCACGCGCAATGCCTCGAGCACGCCGCCGCGCGCGTAATCGCCGAATCGAAGGTCGCTTGGCCGCTTGCCACTGGCGATGACCGATGGTCGGTAACGGTAGAGCAGACCATCATCGCGGTCTTCCGTGAGGTACGCGTCGCCCGTTAAGGGGTCCACCGCGACCGCCTCGTGCCGGAAGCGGCCCATCGCACGGATGGGAAGCGGCTCCGTGATGCCGTCACCCATCGCGTCCACTTCGAACACGTAGCCATGGCGCTGATCGACGCCGGGATCGAAGTCGGCGTTCACGCCGTCCTTCGCCCCCGGTATGTAGGTGGTTTCCTCGGCGCTCAACCACGAGTTCCACGGTGTCGCCCCGCCCGCGCAGTTGCGCAGCGTGCCCGAGAGGCTCGGGAACGACTTCAGCAGGTCGCGGTCGCGATCGACCCACAATGTCGTCGTGCCGCCGCCGGTGCGCGCGTCGTACGGACGCTGCCGGCTGGCGTCCACCATGGGCCGGTCTCCGAGGCTCAACTCGTGATTCCGCACGAGGATGGTGGTGCCGTCGGGGCCCGCGAACGCCGCCATGCCGTCGTGCAGCCCGGGAGTCGGATCGCCATTGGAGAGCCGCGAGGTGAAGCGCTCGCCCTGCTCGCGCTGACTCTCGGTGAGCCCGGGCGACAGCATGCGGTACTGGAAGCCAGCCGGCAGGTCGAGCAATCCCGCGGGATCGGGCACGAGCGGCCCATAGCCCTCGACGATGGCGCGCGGGCCGCGCGCGATGGCGGCGAGCGCGCTCGGGACGGCGGCCGGAGCGAACAGGCCCGAAGTGCCGAGCAAGGAGGCGCGGAGAAAGCCGCGACGGGACCAAGTCATGTGCCGCGGAGTCTGACGGGCGTGCGCGCGAGGCGCAAGCGGGACGCTCCCGGCCTGACCTGGCGAGGAGGCACGGGCAGGGCCGCACCGCTTTCTGCCGCGTGCGGGCGGTGCCGCGCATCGTCTGTGGCTCGTCCGGAGTGCGCCGGCTAAGGCGTCGGCGGCGCCATCCCCAATCGCCAGCGCAGGAACTGCAGCAGGTCGGCGTTGTCGTCGATGCCCTTGTCGACGCTCTTGCCACCCGCGTGGCCGCTCGAGACGTCGTAGTGCAGCAGCACCGGGTTCTCGCCGTTCAGCGCCTGCATGCGCGCCGCCATCTTGCGCGCGTGCAGCGGGTCGACGCGCGTATCCGAGTCGCCGGTCACGAACATGACCGCCGGGTACTTCACACCCGGCTTCAGGTTCTGGTACGGCGAATAGGCGCGCAGCCAGTCGAACTGTTCAGCGTTCTCGCTCGAACCATATTCCGGCACCCAGAAGCGCGCGACCAGGAAGTCCTGGTAGCGCAGCATGTCGAGCAACGGCACCTGGCACAGCACGGCGCCGTACAGGTCGGGGCGCTGCGTCATGGCGGCACCCACGAGCAGGCCGCCGTTGCTGCC
This sequence comes from bacterium, assembly GCA_031360075.1. GTDB lineage: Bacteria > Eisenbacteria > RBG-16-71-46 > RBG-16-71-46 > RBG-16-71-46 > JAIOPA01. The sequence goes on from JANMAX010000077.1 coordinate 1,769, forward strand.
GCCATTGATCGCGAGACCGGAGCGCAGGCAGTAGCCGCGGCGCAGGATCCACTGCGTGATGTTCAGGAAGTCGTCGAAGACGTGCTGCTTGTTGGCCAGCATGCCGTCCTTGTGCCACGCCTCGCCGAACTCCCCGCCGCCGCGCAGGTTCGTCGACACGTAGACGCCGCCCAGGTCGAGCCAGGCGGCGATGAACGGCGAAAACGCCGGCGTCACGCTGACGTTGAAGCCGCCATAGCCGCCCATGAGCACCTTGTTCGTGCCGTCGAACGCGATGCCCTTGCGGGCCACCACGAAGAACGGCACGCGCGCTCGGTTCGTGCTCATGATGCTGAACTGGCGCACCTCGAACGCCCCGGTGTCGAACGGCGCCGAGGACTTCCACCACGTCGCGGCGTTGCCGGTGGTGAAATCGTAGCGGAAGATCGTCGACGGCATGTTGAACGACGAGAACACGAAGAAGCCGTCCTTCCCGCCCCACTCGCCGCTCATGCCGCCGGTGCTGCCGATGCCGGGCAGCGGCACCTCGCCGCCCGCGGTGCCGTCCAGTCCATGGACGCGCAGGTGCGAGACGACGTCCTGCAGCACGGTCACGTACAGCCTGCCGCCCGCGAGTGAAACGTTCTGGATGACGGCGTCGGGTGACTCCGGGACGATGGTCTTCCAGTACTGCGGCTGCGGCTTGCCGGGGTCGGCCAGCATGACGCGGTGGTTCGGAGCGTGCCAGTTGGTCTCGATCACCATCTGGTCGCCGGCCATGTCGATCGCGAGCGAGGCCTTGATCGTGTCGGCCACCGTGACGATGGGGCCGTTCTGCTCGGCGTTCTTGAGGTAGTAGCGCGTGTCGTCGCCGGAGGAGCCCACCGACACGCGGATCAGTAGCCAGCGGCCGTTGTCGCTGAGCGTGGCGCTGGGGATCTCGGCCGGTCCCAGCCCGTCGCCGAACACCAGCGCGTCGTTGGCGGGGTCGTCGGCCAGTTTGTGAAAGCGCACGCGCGAGCCGTCCTTCGCCCAGCGCGAATACCAGAACCCGGACTTGAGCTTGTCGAACGACACACCGAAGTAGCGCGCCTTGGGCAGTCCGCCCGGCCGCTCGCTGCGCTTCTCGACGTCATACACATGCAGCTCGACTTCATCCTCACCACCCTTGCGGATGCCATAGACCAGCAGCTTGCCGTCGGCCGAGACGGTGACGAGATTCACGCTGGTCGTGTGGTCCGGCGACATCGGGTTGGGATCCACGAGCACGACATCCGGCCCGTCTGCGCTCTCGCGCATGACGAGCATGGCCTGCTGCTGGTCGGCCTTGCGCGAGGTGAAGAACAGGCGCTTGCCGCGCACGGTGGGCACGCTGCGCGCGTCGACCTTGCTGAACTTGGCGAGGGACGCCACGACCTGGTCGCGGCCCGCGACCTTGCCCAGTTGATCCATGGTGAACGCCATCTGCGAGCGTACCCAGTCGCGTGTCTCGGGCGAGTTCTTGTCCTCGAGCCAGCGGTACGGGTCCTCGACCGGCACGCCGTGCAGCGTGTCGGTGACCACCGCGACACGGGTGGGCGGCGGCGCGGGCGCGGCGGCCCGAACGGGAGCGGACAGCAGGACCAGCAGCACCGCGGCGAGCGCGGCTTGGGCGTGACGCGGCGGACTCGGGAGCATGCAGGGTGCCTCCTTCGGGGACGCTGGCTCGGGAACAGGGCCGGAAGACTAGCAGCGCTTGCGGCTCCGGCGCATGGGGATGGCGGGTGCGTGCGGGCAGGGAGCGCGCGACGGCGTGAGGCAGGTTGTCCAAACGCATCGCCGTGATGCGCACGGCGATATGAATGCACGACGCGCTCGTGCTCGCGGGCACAGCTCTCGACAGTGTTCGCGCCTGCGGTGATACTGGCACTCCATGCGCACACGCGACCGCTTCCGCCCACTGTTCCCGCTGCTCGCCATCGGCACGCTGCTGGCGCACTCGGCGCTCGCCGGCGGAGGCGGCGAGCATGGCATGAACATGCTGCCGGTGCTCGAAGCACTGGCCATCATCCTCGTGCTCGCCCGGCTGGGCGGCGCGCTGTTCGAGCGCTTCAGCTTGCCGGCGGTGCTGGGTGAACTGCTGGCCGGCATCGCCATCGGCAACCTGGGGTTGGCCGGTTTCCATGGCTTGGACGGCCTGCGTCACGTCCCCACGGTCGAGGCGCTGGCGCAGATCGGCGTGCTGTTCCTGTTGTTCCAGGTCGGGCTCGAGTCCGACATCGGCAAGATGGCGGCGGTCGGTGTGTCGGCCACGCTCGTCGCGGTGCTCGGCGTGGTCGCGCCGATGCTGCTGGGGCTGGGCGTGTCGGAGCTGTTCCTGAAGGACCACCACATCCTGTCGCACTGGTTCGTGGGTGCGACGCTCGCCGCCACCAGCGTGGGCATCACGGCGCGCGTGCTCGGCGACCTGGGGCGTTCCGCGAGTGTGGAGGGCCGCATCATCCTGGGGGCCGCGGTCATCGACGACGTGCTCGGCCTGGTGGTGCTGGCGGTGGTCACCGGGCTCATCCAGGCGGCCGACGCCGGAGCGGCGTTCGATCCCACGGTGCTCGCGGTCATCGTCGGCAAGGCACTCGGCTTCCTGATCGTCGCGGTCGTGGTCGGCCGATGGCTGTCGCGCGTCACATTCCGCTTCGCCGCGCGCCTGCCGGGCGAGGGCATGCTGTTGTCGTTCGCGCTGGCATTCTGCTTCCTGCTCGCGTATCTGGCCGGCAAGTCCGGACTGGCGCCCATCGTGGGTGCGTTCGCCGCGGGGCTCGTGCTGGAGGACGTGCACTACGAAGCGCTGCGTGATCGCGATCCCGAGCGGCGCGACCTGCTCCACCTGCTGCAGCCGCTGTCGGGGTTCCTGGTGCCGGTGTTCTTCGTGCTCATGGGCATGAGCGTCGACCTGTCGGTGTTCGGGCAGCCGGGCGTGCTCGGGTTCGCCGCGGCACTGACCGTGGCGGCGGTCATCGGAAAGCAGGTGTGTTCGCTGGGCGTGCTGGGCACGGGCGTCGATCGCTTCGCGGTGGGGCTCGGCATGATCCCGCGCGGCGAAGTCGGGCTGATCTTCGCCAGTATCGGCCGCACGCTCACCATCGGCGGTGAACGCGTCGTCGACGACATGGTGTATTCGGCGGTGATCGTCATGGTGGCGGTCACGACGCTCGTGACCCCGCCATTGCTGGTGTGGCGGCTCAAGAAGCCGCGCGCCTGAGGCGCGTGCCGCCGGCGCGCGTGACCACCGCTACCGCAAGACCGCCGGCCGGCCACTGGAACAGCCGTCTGGACATGGCGAAGCCCCCGCGGAATACGCCCCGCGGGGGCTTCGCCGGTGCGAGACTTCGTCAGTCGTCGTCGTGATCGTGATGCTTGCGATCGCGGTCGCGGCCATGACGGCCCTGACGACCACGCTCACCCTCGCGCTCGCGCACGACGATCACGTTGCGGCCGCCATGACGCGGGTGATGCTTCCAGTGCCGCGCCGGCACCACGAGCACACGCTCGGGCACGCGCCGGACGTCGATCGACATCCACGGACCGCCCCATGACGACGAGCGATACCAATAGCCGCTGCGCAGCCGCCACCACGTGTTGTTGGCGCGGAAGACGTCGTCATCGCAGCGATCGTCGTCCACGACCTGCACGTCATCGACCACGATGACGCGCGGCTGATTGCGGAACATCACGGGCGGTGGCGCATTGCCGCCATTGACGCCGACCTGGAAACCGAACCAGGTCTGGGCCTCCGCCCGAACCGGGGCCGCCTGGCTCGATAACGCCACCGCCACGGCCGCCAGCCATACCGAGATCGTCAGTCGTTTCATGGCTCCCTCCGTCGAGTTCCCAGCGGAAGCCGGGCCTGCGTCACGTCGCAAGGGGGCAGCAATGTCCCGGCTGTCCAGCTGGCTCCGTCAGGTACGGTCCTCTGAGCGCAGTATTTCACGCATGCTATGTGCCACTCCGGTCCAAATCTTAAACCACTGTGAAAAAAACAGATAGCTTCCCAGCGCCGGCCGTGCGCTGTGTCCGGATGCGACGACCGTGGTGCAAAGCGCACGGAAACGGTCCGATTCCACCCGGAATGGCCCGTGGCGGGCACCCGCACTGGGGCCCCGAATCCCCTCGCCGGTCCATCGCCTGCGCTCCCGTCTTGAGGCGGACTTCACGCACCCCTAACCTCCGCCGTCTGTCCCTCATTTGATGTGCGCTGCCAGAGCCAGTTGTGCGCTGCCGAGGCCTTCTCGCCGCGCGCCGTCTTCACTCTCTCGAGGTGCTCCGATGTCCCGACTGTCCCGTTCACCGTCCCTGCGTCGTGTGCTGCGCGCCAGTGCCGTGCTGGCCGCAGTCGTGCTGGCCACAGTACCGGCGGCCCGCGCGGCGACACCGCGCGTGCACGCCATCCGTAACGCCCGCATCGTGACCGCGCCAGGCCATGTCATCGCGCGCGGCATCGTCGTCATGCGGGACGGCATCATCACCGCGGTCGGCGCCGACGCGGTGATCCCCGCCGACGCCCGCGTCTGGGAGGGCGACAGCCTCACCGTGTATGCCGGTCTGCTCGATGCGTTCGTCATGCCGAGCGCGCCTGCGCCCGGCGGTGGAGCGGGCGGCCCGTTCGGCGGCGGCCGCCCGGGCCCGCCGCCAGTGGCGCCGGAATCTCCCAAAGGCGCGGTGCACGAGCTGCCATCGGTGCACGCCGAGTACCGCGTGGTCGAGAACCTGCCGCTCGATGGTGCGCAGGCCGAGGCACTGCGCGCCGCCGGTTTCGCGGCGGCACAACTGGCACCGCGCGCTGGCATCGTGCGTGGCACGAGTGCGCTGATTGGACTCGGGGGCGGCGTCAACGCCAGCGTGGTGCGTTCCGATGTCGCGCAGGTCATGGCACTCGAACCCAACCGTGGCAGCAGCTACCCGGGCTCGCTGATGGGTGTGATCTCGGTGCTGCGCCAGGTGTTCCTGGACGCCAAGTGGTATCGCGACGCGCGCGCCGCCGCCGCACGGCGTGCCGGCACCGAGCGCGTGCCCGAGAACCTGACGTGGGCGGCGCTGCAGCCGGTGATCGGCGGGCAGCAGCCGGTGGTCATGGTGGCCGACGAGATGCTCGAGGTGTTGCAGGCGTCGCGCATCGCCAGTGAGGCGGGCGTGACAGCCAGCATCGTGACCGCGGGTGATGAGTACAAACGCGTCGCCGTGATCGCGGCCACCGGCCGCACGCTGATCGTGCCGGTGAATTTCCCCGACGCGCCCGAGGTCGCCGACGACGCCAATGCGCTCGAGGTGCGCACCGAGGAATTGCGCCACTGGCAGGCCGCACCCGGCAATCCGGCGGCACTCGCCAGGGCGGGCGCGACGTTCGTGCTCACCGCCAACGGTCTCAAGGATGTGAAGACGTTCCGCGGCATGGTGGCCAAGGCCATCGCGCGCGGGCTGTCCGCGGACGACGCGCTTGCGGCGGTCACCACGACGCCGGCGCGGTTGCTCGGCGCCGAGGGCCGGCTGGGTGTCATCGCGCCCGGTGCGATCGCGAACCTCACGGTGACTCGCGGCGCACTGTTCGCCGAGTCGTCGAAGGTGCGCGAGGTGTGGGTCGATGGGGCACGCTACGAAGTCGCCAGGGACGAGACCGCGCCCAAGGGCGACTGGAGCATGGGCAGCGGCGGCGCCTTGGCGCGAACGCTCAAGGTGAGTGCCGAGCCGGAGACCACGGTGACACTGGTGGCCGGTGCCGACACGCTCAAGGGCCACGACATCCAGCTGGAACCCAAACGCGTGCGCTTCACGATCGGGGATGCGGCGTGGGACCTGACCGCCGCGAACGATGCGCTGACCGGCACGATCACGCTGAGCGGACAGGCGGCACAAGCGGTGAGCGGCCGTGCGGTGAGCGACGACAAGAAGCCCGGCAAGCAGGACGGCAAGCCGGCGTCCGCGGTGGCGGTACCGGTGGTGATGGGCAACACCGAGCCGTGGCGCATGGCGAAGCCGGCTGCTCCGGCCGCCGTGCTGGTGAAGCACGCCACCATCTGGACCAGCGGCCCGGCTGGCATCATCCCGGATGCCGACCTGCTGGTGCGTGGTGGCAAGGTCGCCGCGATCGGCAAGAACTTGAGCGTTCCCGCAGGCGCGGTGATCGTGGATGGCACGGGCAAGCACATCGCTCCCGGCATCATCGACGAACACAGCCACGCGGCGATCCTCGGCAACGTCAACGAGTGCACGAACAGCGTCACGTGCGAGGTGCGCATCCAGGACGTCATCAACTCCGAGAGCGTCAACCTGTACCGCCAGCTGGCGGGTGGCGGCACCATGATGCACTTGCTGCACGGCTCGTGTAACTCGATCGGTGGCCAGGCGGCGGTGATCAAGAACAAGTGGGGCGCCACGCCCGACGAGCTGTTCTACGCGCTGGCGCCCGGCACGGTGAAGTTCGCGCTCGGCGAGAACCCCAAGCAAGCCAACTTCGGCACCGACCGCACGAACCGCTACCCCAAGACGCGTGCCGGTGTCGAGCAGACGATCCGCGAGGCGTTCGTGCGGGCGCAGGATTACAACCGCGCGTTCGCCGAGTTCCGGGCCGGCAAGCGCGCGCTGCCGCCGCGGCGCGACCTGCAGCTGGATGCGCTGTCCGAGATCATCGCGGGCAAGCGGCTGATCCACTGCCATTCGTACCGGCAGGACGAGATCCTCATGCTCATGCGGCTCACGGAGTCCTTCGGGTTCCGCGTCAACACGTTCACGCACATCCTCGAGGGCTACAAAGTCGCCGACGAGATGGCCACGCATGGCGCTTCCGGCATGGGCTTCGCCGACTGGTGGGGCTACAAGCAGGAGGTCATCGACGCCATTCCCTGGAACGGCTACCTCATGTGGGACCGCGGCGTGAACGTCGGCTTCAACTCCGACAGTGATGAGCTGGCGCGCCGGCTGAACACCGAAGCGGCCAAGGCCATCAAGTACGGCGGCGTCCCGCGCGAGGAAGCGCTGAAGATGGTGACGCTGAATCCGGCGAAGTGCCTGAAGATCGATGCATATGTCGGCTCGCTGGAGCCGGGCAAGGACGCCGACTTCGCCATCTGGAGTGGCGAACCGTTGTCGCCGTTCTCGGTGTGCGAGCAGACCTGGATCGAGGGCCGCAAGTACTTCGACCGGGCCGCCGACCTGGCCGGCCGCGACGAGCTGGCCATGGAACGCGCCGCACTGATCGCGGCCGCGAAGGCGAGCAAGAAGGACGGCGGCCCGCCGCTGGCGGGGCGCGGCAACTGGCCGCCACGCTATCTGGAGGACACCGACCAGAGCGGCAACGAATGCGGCGAGCACCAGGGACACGTCATGCCGTTCCTGGGCGAGGCCGACCGCAAGGCGAAGCAGGCCGGGACGGAGGGCTCGCGATGAGCCGCATTCTCAATAGCACCCGCCCGGTTCTCGCTGCGCCGAGGGCAGCGTCAGTTGCCCTGCGGTGCGCCGCCGCGCTGATGCTGATGCTGTTCGCGACCGGCACGCGTGCCGAATCCCTCGCCCTGACCGGCGGCATGGTGCATCCGGTGAGCGGGCCGGCCATCCGCAACGGCACCGTGTTGGTGGAAGGCACGAAGATCACCGCCGTGGGCGCGGGGCTCGCGGTGCCCGCGGGCGCACGCGTCATCGATTGCACGGGCAAGCACGTGTACCCGGGCTTCGTCGCCGCCAACACCGCACTGGGGTTGGCGGAGATCTCCACCATCCAGGGCGCCGACGACACGCAGGAGACCGGCAACGTCAATCCTAACCAGCGCGCCGAGGTCATGTACAACCCAGACAGCGATTTCCTGCCGGTAACGCGCCTGAACGGCGTCACCAGCGTCCTGAGCATCCCGGGCGGTGGCAGCGTGCGCGGCACGTCGGCGCTCATGCACCTGGATGGCTGGACGCAGGAGGACATCACCGTGCGCGCCCCCGTGGCGATGCACGTCCAGTGGCCCAACATGACACCCGTGCACGCGTTTTTCGAGCTGCGCAGCGACGAAGAGCAGGCCAAGGCACGCGACGCCGCCGTCCAGGCGATCGCCGATGCGTTCAATGATGCGCGGGCGTACTGGAAGGCCCGCGATGCCGAGGGCGCGGCCGGGATCCCGAAGCACGACGGCGACGTGCGCTGGGATGCCATGCGCAAGGTGTTCAAGGGTGAGACACCGGTGGTGTTCCACGCCGATGCGCTCAACCAACTGCGCGCCGTGTTGCGCTTCTGCGACGAGCAGAAACTCACGAACATCATCGTGCTGGGTGGCTATGACTCCTGGCGCATGGCCGATGAGCTCAAGCGCCGGAACATCGCGGTGATCGTGGCGGGCGTGCTGGCGGTACCGAATCGCGGCTACGAGCCCTACGACGAGGCGTTCACGGTGGCGGGCAAGCTGTCGCGCGCCGGCGTGCGGTTCTGCATCGCCGACGAAGGCGGCGGCTTCGCGTCGGCGAATGCGCGCAACCTGCCGCACCATGCCGCCATGGCGGTGGCGTTCGGGCTCGATGCCGACGAGGCGCTCAAGGCCGTGACGCTCTACCCGGCGCAGATCCTCGGCGCCGGCGCACGGGTGGGTTCGATCGAACCCGGCAAGCTCGCGGACCTGCAGGTCACCGACGGCGACCCGCTGCTGGTGGCGACCCGCTGCGAGCAAGTGGTGATCAACGGCAAGCTCATGACGATGGAATCCCGGCAGACCCGCCTGTTCAAGAAATACGACAACCGCCCCCGCGGCCCCAAGGCCCGCAAGCGCTGACAGGAGGCCATTTCTGGTGGTCCGGCGCCGCACTCCCGCTCTGGAGTGCGGCGCTTGTCGTTGCGCACAAACCCCTGTCACGGCGCGCGACTCGAGCCCTGTTGCGGCCGTCGGCCGGTGCTACCGCGCTGCAGTCGCGCGCGCGATGACGCCTCATTGCCCACGAGCGGTGGCTCGTGTTGCGTCCCTGAAGGCCGACCGCGGACGGCGGCACAGGCCGGCCATGCGACGCTCCGCTTCATGGAACGCGTGGAGCGCGTGGAGCGCGTGGAGCGCGTGTGGCGAGTGGGGCCGATGGCGCGGTCCTGTGCGGGGGCTGGGTGAAGTCGCGACACCGGGCAGGCGGTCGGCGGCATGGTGAGGGGCTCATGTCCACGAGTTCCCGGACCGCCTCGGGCAAACCATTGCGGCACAACGAAGCGTTTTCACCAGTCGAGGGCTGTTCAGTCCCGGCACGCCTCGTGCACAAATCGTCGCTGGGCAATGTCTCCACACGCTCTCCTCGGGGGTCGCGAACCCCCACCCAGATGAGCAGGCGCAGGGTCCGGCAGACCCGAGCGCAAGGCGTGTTCCGTGTTCCATACCGTCACTCGATCTTCCCCTGGGTGTCGGCGAAAGCAAGAAGCCCCGGTCCTCCCCCGGGGCTTTCTTGTGCTTCGTGCGCACGCTGCTCGCCATCTGGTGCCCCGGATCACCCCATTTACCGCGCGGTGCAGGGTCGCTCGTGAGCGCCTGCCGGTCGGGTCCTGCGCTCGTCGTCCACGGGCCAGCGCTGGGCGATGCCCAGCGCCATGGGGTCTGCGTGTCCCTATATGCTCCGCGTGTTCGCTCGCTCCTCGGGGTGCCCTGCGCGGGTTCCATCCGCGCGGCCCGGCTGCGGTCGCCACTCCCACCACGGAAGGTATGCGGGCTGCGAGGCCCAACCATTCACCGGCACGGCCGCGCCGTGCTGGAACGCAGGAGGCCGCACCATGCCCAGCGTCATCACACATGCTCCCGGCACGTTCTGTTGGCCCGAGTTGGTCACCTCTGATGGAGACGCCGCGAAGAAGTTCTACAGCACGCTGTTCGGCTGGGAAGTGCACGACCAGGACATGGGCCCCGGCATGACCTACACCATCTTCAAGCTGCGCGGCGTCGATGTGGCCGCGGGCTTCAAGATGACGCCCGACATGGTCAAGCTGGGGGTCCCGCCGAACTGGGGTGCGTACGTGTCGGTCGAGAACGCCGATGCCTCGATCGAGAAGGCCAAGGCGCTTGGCGGCAAGCTGCTGCAAGGGCCGCACGACGTCATGGATCATGGCCGTTTGGCCGTGCTCATGGACACGCAGGGCGCGACGTTCTCCGTGTGGCAGGCGAATCGGAACATCGGTGTGGGTCTGCTCGGCGAGCCCGGTTCGCTCGGCTGGACGCAGTTGAACGCCAAGGATCCCGAGGGCGCGAAGAAGTTCTACCCCGCGCTGCTCGGCTGGACGGTGCAGGACGACCCCATGCCCGCGGCCATGGGCGGCGGGCATTACACGACCTGGCTCAAGGCCGATGGCCCCGCGGGCGGCATGATGCCGATGCCCAAGGAGGCCCCGGCACCGTCGCACTGGCTGTCGTACTTCGCGGTGGCCGACGTCGATGTCGCGACCGCCAAGGCGGCGTCACTCGGGGCGCTCACTCACGTTCCGCCCACGGACATCCCCGGCACCGGCCGGTTCGCGGTGCTGGCGGATCCGCAGGGCGCGACGTTCGCCGTGGTGACGTTCAGCACGCCTGGAGCCTGAACCCTCGCACGGCTGGCGCTGCCCGCGGGCTGCGCATGTCGTGGACGTGTCGCACGGAAGCTCCAGAGAATGCTCCTGTCCGTATGCTGCGCCCGGCTGCCTCACTCGGCCGGGCGCAGCGAGTTCCCGCCGCGGACACCGAAGCCCATGCGCTGCGTGCGCTGGGTCGCGTACACTGCCGACTTTCCCGCCAGCCCTGATGGACTCTCCCTGCCCCGGAGGATGTCGCGTGCGCCGTTCCCGCGTTCGTGTTGCTGCCCTTGCCGCCCTGGTGTGCGCTGCGGTTGTGTCGCTCACCTCGGGCATGGTCGCGCCATTCGGCATACGGCCGGCCGCCGCCTCGCCGCAGCACTTCGACTTCTATGCACGCGGGCCGTATCACACCGGCGTGCCGAAGCCCGCCGAGTTGCTGGGCTACGACCCCGGCACGTTCCACACCACGTGGGGCAACATGGAGCGCGTGCTGGACGCGCTGCAGCGCGCACGGCCCGAGCGCGTGAGGCGCGAGCCCTTTGGCCGCACGGTCGAAGCGCGCGAGCGCTCGTTGTTCATCGTGTCGAGCCCCGAGAACCTGGCGAAGCTCGATGCGATCCGCGAGGGCAACGCGAAGCTTGCCGACCCGCGCGGCGTGCCGCCGGCGGAACTCGAGCGGCTGGCGCGCGAGCTGCCCGTGACGGTGTGGCTCAACTACAGCATCCATGGCGACGAGTCCGCGTCGTTCGAGGCCATGATGCAGGTGGCTTACCAGCTGGTGGCCGGCGATGACGCCGCCACCACGGACATGCTGGCCAACGCCATCATCCTCATGAACCCGGCGCACAACCCCGACGGCCACGAGCGCTTCGTGACCTGGATCAACGCGCACGGTCAGGGCAACCCCGAGCGCTGGGCGCTCGAACAGCAGCGCTCGCAGCCGTGGGGCATCGGCGGGCGGCGCACGCACTACCAGTTCGATCCCAACCGCGACGCTCTGGCGATGAGTCAGCCCGAGTCGCGCCAGATGTCGCGCGAGATCCGCCGCTGGCGTCCGCAGGTGTTCGTCGATCATCACGGGCAGACCGCGTCATTCTTCTTCCCGCCCACGGCCGAGCCCACGAACCATACGCTCGGGCTCACGGACTACCGGCGCTGGGTCGATCGTTTCGGACGCGGTAACGCGGCGGCGTTCGACCGGTTCGGCTGGGAGTACTACGTGCGCGACGTATTCGACTTCCACGCCACGGGCTACTGGGACGTGTGGCCGACCATGCAGGGCGCGATCGGCATGACCTACGAGACCGACGGCGGCGGCAACCTGGCCATCCGTCGCGACGACGAGACCATCGTCACCATGCGCGATGGCATGGCGCGGCACTTCACGGCTTCGCTGGCGACCGTGGCCACCGCGGTGCAGTTCAAGCAGGAGCGCCTGCGCGACATGGCGTCGTTCGCGCGCGTCTCATGCTCGCCGAGCGCCGGCATCCCGCGTGCGTACGTGCTCGACGCGCGCGAT
>JANMAX010000010.1:0-1693 GCA_031360075.1 bacterium
CCGCTGGCTGCGTTGCTCCTCCTCGACGTATCTCCCGGATACGACTTCGTCGTCGCGCCTTGCCAGCAGCCACGATTGCTCGCCGATTCATGCACAGGACTTCTGGGACGAGACACTAGTACCGGGTCCGGCGTCCGTCCACGCGGCTCGGCCGCCGAGCGAGTCCGGAAGCCGGCGGTATCGGGGCCGCACAATCTGCCCACGAAGCGGTGTGGGCCTGTGGGGTCGTGCGAGGGCGCGGATGCGCTCGCATCCCCCCGTGCCCCCGAGCCACAACGGTCCCTGTCTGAGCAGCACTGCCCGCACTGCTCGTGATGGTCCGATGCGGGGGGCGCTGGGTCGATCGGTGCGTCGCGGCGACCATCCGGGGAAGCGGACCCTGGGAGGGGCAGGGATCTCGGGATTCCCGTTGGCCCCGGTTGACCCCGAGACCACGGTCGCTGTGGACACAGAGCGGGGAGTACGGGAGTACCGCATGTTCAGACACTTCAGTGCCTCGCTGCTGCTTGTCGTGTGCGTCGCGCTGGCCGTCGGTTGTGCGAAGCCCGTGACGCCTGTCTCGGGCGGTGCCGCGTCGCGCGACGTGGTGTCGTTCGATCCGCACGGCCGCGACGACGACAGGACGAACCGCGAGCACTTTGGCGATCGGATCTACGCGCGGAATGAAGGTGATGCCGTGCATCTGGACTCGTGGATCGTGTTCCCGCTCGGCGGCTTCGATCGTGACTCGCGCTACGTGCCACGCATAGGCGATGCCGGCAATACGCTGCCGGCGGGTTACGCCGCCCGTCCCGACGTGTATTCCGCGCTCATCGCGCAGGGACTGTTGGCGTCACCAGTCGGGTTCCGTTACGCACCGACCATTGTGTTGGCTGATGGGACGCGGTTGCGAGGCTCTGAAACCGCGTTGTTCCCGTTGTTCGATGTCGCGTCCGTCTTCCACAACCCCGTCATGGCCGGGTACATGCGCAGCGTGCGCCCCGGCAAGGTCTACCTGTCGATCGCGGACGAGGATGCCGAGGGGATGGTCGGCCGCCTGCGGGACGACCCCGTGGCGTTGGTGGATCGTGTCGACAGCGGCGGCGGCACCGCGGAAGACCGCGCGCTGCGACGCCGGGTGCTCACGTACCGAGTGCGGCCAGATGCGGGTACGCCGCCCGGACCGGGCACGACGGCCGGTGCGGGAAGCGGCAGGGGCGCGGGCAACCGGAAGTGAGCAGTGTAGGTTCTGCGCGCGCGGGGGCCGCTGCAGCCTCCGCGCGCCGAACTGCTCCGAGGCTATTTCACCCACACCACGCGGCGCACTTGAGTCTCACTGCCCGTGTGCAGGCACAGCAGCAGCATGCCCGCCGGGACACGGACGCCCCGGTCATCCCGGCCATCCCACATCGACTCATGCAAGCCCGCCTCGAGGCGCCCTAGAGCCAGCACTCGGATGACCCGACCCTGCAGGTCATGCAGTGTGAGTCGTGTGTCGCCGCCGCGCGCAAGCGTGAACTCCGCATGCAGCGTGCCGCGCGCGGGATTGGGGCGCGGTGCCAGCAGCGCGCCGGCTGATGGAACCGGCGGCGGCGCATCGACGGCACTCGTGATCGTGAGGCTGCCCGGCGTGAAGTCGCAACTCGGGGCGCCCTCATTGAAGCGCAGCGTCGAGAACGTCAGCGGCATCACCGTGCCTGGCAGCGCGCTGCCC